>NZ_JCADBN010000019.1:0-119985 GCF_059359135.1 Pseudonocardia sp. OZ21 | reverse complement strand
GACACGGTGGCGACGGTAAGCCGGTCCAACCGCCTACTCGTGCCCTCGCACAGGGTGAGCACGGACAGCAGGTCGTCATCGGTAGCGCCAGTGTCTGTGGCCGCGGACAGCGCGTCGATCGCCTCGACCAGGAGGCGATGCGCGGTGGTGAGCGGGCTGTCCGACACACCTTCATCATACTCGAACACATGTTCGACTTGATGTCCTTTGTCGCAGGTCAACGGCCGTTCAGCGCTCGTGGTGGTGGCCTGCCGGGCGAGGGCCGTCCGCAGCAGCGACCAGCGGAAGCGCTACGACCGACGTCCATGGCGACTGAACAGGGGGCGACCTCCTCGAGGCGTGAGTTGTCGACGCTCGACACCCGCCCGGAGGTCTCATGGCCCACCGAATGCCCGTTCTGACTGTTGAGTCCCGTTACTCATGTCGCCGCCGAGCTCGACGTGTCCCGCGCGACCGGCTACGAATGGTGGGCCCGTCGGCGGCCGAAGGACCTGCCGGACTCACCGGCCCCGCACGCCACATCCCCCACCGCACCTCGCCGGCGGTGGCGCAGCAGATCGTGGCATGCGAATGGAGCCCAAACTCGGCCCGGCCCGCGTCGGCCCACTGGCTGGCGGCCTCCACAATGCACGCCGTCCCGACCCGCCACGGACTTGCCCGGCCGGCCTGGCTCGACCGCCCCATCAGCACGATGATCCGCCGCTGCGAACGTCCCCGCCCGGGCGATCTGGTGCACATGGATGTCAAGAAGCTCGGCCGGGTCAGCAAACCGGCTGGGCATTACAGCTAGTCCGCCACCCGGGCGTAGTCCACGTCGAACAGGGCTCGGTGTTCGGTGACGAACTCCTCGACCGTTGCGAGCGGCTGCCCGTTGATGCTCGGGGCCGCATCGGTGACCCCCGCCAGAAGGCCCTCCTGCAGGTCGATGGCGGCAGCCTCGAAGTGCTGGAGCACGGCCTTTCCGCCTTGGTGGCCGATCAGCTCCAGGAACGCCGTCGCGGTGACCTGCTCGAAGGGCAGGTCCCTGCCCAGCACCCGGCTCACCTCGGCGGCGAGTTCCTTGTGGCTGTACTCCACGGAGCCGGTGAGGGTGTAGATCCTCCCACCGTGCTTCTCCGGGGAGGCGAAGATGGTGGCTGCGGTCAGGGCGATGTCACGGCCGGCGATCGGGGCGAAGCGGCCGTCCCCGTCGAAGGGCACGACGTAGCGGCCGTGGCGGATCAGCCCGGAGATGTAGAGCAGCCATTGCATGAAGAACGTGACTCGCAGGTGGGTGGTGGGGACACCGGACCAGTCGAAGATCTGCTCGGAGAGCCAGTGGTTCTGCGTCGCCTTGCTGCGTGCCCGGGGGCGGGACTGGATCTGCGACAGGTTCACGATGAGTTCGAGATTCTGCTCCCTCGCAGCCTGGGCGAACATGACTGCGGATTCCACCAGGCCATCGCCGAGCGGGTAGTTGAAGTAGGCGCGCTGGACGCCCTGAAGGGCCGCACGGACGTCGCGGAGGCTGAGCAGGTCACCGACGACGACCTCCGCGCCCTTGTCGCGCATTCGCCGGGCCCGCTCGTCGTCCGTGCGAACCATGGCGCGGACCGTGAAGCCTGCCTCGAGCAGGTGGTCCACCATCGGCCGGCCGGTCGCACCATTGGCAGTCGTCACCAGAATCGTGGTCATCTCTTCTCCTCCGTCGTCACCCCAAACTCGCCCACGTCCACCACCAGCGAATCCGTGCCAGTTAAATTACGCTGATTATCTAAAGGTCGTCGGTGCGAGTGGTGGGCGTCACGCGGCGACGGACGACCTCAAGGCGCTCCTGCCGCCGCGGCCAGGGCCTGGGCGGTCGGCGCGTCCGCGGGCAGGAACGCCTCGAGCTTCAGCTCCGCGAGCGTGACGTCCACGGCGGTCGCGAAGGTCGTCACGGTCGTGATGAGCCGCAGCTCGCCCAGGTCGGAGCGCAGCCGCAGCGGCACGGCGAAGCCCAGGTGGTCCGGCCCGACCGCGGCCGGCGGCACGTAGGAGCCGAGCTCGGCCCGCAGGGCGGCCAGGCGCTCGTCGGGCCCGCGTTCCAGTGCCTGGTCCAGCCGCTCCAGGACATGCCGGGCCCACTCGGCGAGGTTGACGATCCGGGGGGCGAGCCCCTCGGGGTGCAGGGCCAGGCGATAGGCGTTGGCGGGCGGTGCCAGCAGGTCGGCGGAGACCCCTTCGGTGAGCAGCCCGAACGGCGCGTTCGCCGCGACCAGGTCGCCGTGGCGGTCCACGACGATCGCCGGGTAGGGCCGATGGCCGTCGAGCACGGACCGCAGGGCGTCGCGCACCGGGGCGAGGCCGGGCTCGTCGAGGCCGGTCTCGGGGTAGGCGGGTGCGAAGCCGGCCGCGAGCAGCAGCGCGTTGCGGTCGCGCAGGGGAAGTTCCATCGACTCGGCGAGCCGCACGACCATCGCCCTGCCGGGCGCCGAGCGGCCGCTCTCCATGAAGCTGACGTGCCGTTGCGTCGTCCCTGCGCGCAGGGCCAGGTCCAGCTGGCTGACCCGCAGCCGGGTACGGCGCTCGCGGAGCGCGGCCGGAAAGTTCACAGCGTGTTCCTAGCCCTCGATCACGCCGTCCGGCCATTCCCCCGCGGGAATTGCCGCGGGGCACCGGCCGACGGAGCCTCTGCGGCATGGATCTCGTTCGGATAGGTGTGCTGCTGCCGCTCAAGGCGGAGCAGTGGGCGGGTGCGGACCCGCGGGAGCTGGTGGATCTGGCGGTCCGGGCAGAGCGGGCGGGTTACGACTCGCTCTGGGCCAACGACACGCTCCTCGGCGCCCACATCGACCCGCTGACGGTGCTCGCCGCGGTCGCGGCGGTGACCGAGCGGGTGACCCTCGGCACCGCGGCGCTGCTGCCCGCTTTCCGGCGCCCCGTGCAGGCCGCCAAGGCGATCGCCTCGCTCGACCTCCTGGCGGGCGGGCGCCTGGTGCTCGGCGTCGGAGCCGGTTTCCCCGGACGCTCCGAGCGGGAGTACGCGGCGTCCGAGGTGCCGTGGCCGCGACGGTTCGCCCGGCTCGACGACACGGTGGCGCTCTGGCGGCAGCTCTGGGCCGCCGAGGGAACCACCTCGTTCACCGGCGACGTGCTGCGCCTGCACGACATCCCGGCGGGCACCCGTCCGTACCGCAGCGGTGGCCCGCCCATCTGGCTCGCCGGGGCCACCCCCGCCGCGCTGGCCCGGACCGGGCGCCACTACGACGGCTGGCTGCCCTACCCGCCGGAACCGGCGACCTACGCCGCCGGTCTCGCCGACGTCCGCACCGCCGCCGTCGCAGCGGGACGGCAGCAGGACGCGATCACGCCTGCGCTGTTCGCGACGGTGCTGCTGGCGTCCGACGTGCCGTCGGGGCGGCGCGCCGTCGACGAGTTCTGCCGGGAGAACTACGGGCTTCCCCTCGACGTGGTCGAGCGGATCCAGACGATCGTGGCGGGACCGCCCGAGCAGGTGGCCGCGGGGCTCGCCCGGTTCGTCGAGGCCGGGGCCCGTCACATCGTCCTGCGCATCGCGGCGCCCGGCCTCGACGGGCAGCGCGACCAGCTCGACCGGCTCGCCGACCTGCTGCTCGGCGTACGCGACCCGGTGGTGTCGTCGAGGCCCTGACGGGGGAGCTGGCGGTAGTGTTCGCACGTGAGTTCCGTCACGGAAGTAACTGGGGGCGTGGGCGACTGGACCTCGCTCGACGGCAGCCAGCAGCGGGTCGCGGTGGAGGTGCTGCGCCACGGCCCGCTCCCCCGCGCCGAGCTCGCCCGCAGACTCGGGCTCTCGCCCGGCTCGCTCACGCGGCTCACCCGCCGGCTGGTCGACTCCGGGCTGCTGGTCGAGGGCACCAGCGACGTCCACGCCCGCACCGGGCGTCCCTCGCTCCCCCTGGACGTGCAGCCGGCCTCCCGCCGGTTCGCCGGGGTCAAGATCACCGGGGATGCGCTGTTCGCCGTGGTCACCGACCTGCGCGCCGCCGTGGTCGCCGAGCACGAGGCGCCGCTGCCCCGGCGGGAGCCGGCGGCCGTGGTGGGCGCGGTGGCCGACGTCGTCGCCCGGCTGCGCGACGAGCACGGGGAGATGGCCGGGCTCGGCATCGGCATCGGCGGGCGGGTGGCGGAGCGCCGCGACGTCACGAGGGCGCACTTCCTCGGCTGGCAGGAGCCGGTGCCGCTGGCCGAGCGGCTGCAGGCCGCGACCGGCCTGCCCACCGTCGTGGAGAACGACGTGCGGGCGCTCACCGTCGCCGAGCACTGGTTCGGCGCGGGCCGCGGGCTGCAGTCGCTCGCCGTCGTGACGATCGGCGTCGGCGTGGGCTGCGGGATCGTCGTCCACGACCGGCTGGTCGAGGGCGCGCACGGGGCAGGCGGGTCGGTCGGGCACCGGCCGCTGCCGGGTTGGGCGATCTGCGCCGAGGGGCACCGCGGGTGCGCGGCGGCCCTCCTGGCGTCGGGGTCGATCACGGCCGCCGTCGGCCAGGCGCTGGGCGGGCCCGTGACCTACGACGAGGTGCTGGAGCTCGCGCGCGCCGGACAGCCGGCGGCCCGGCGGGCCGTCACGGACGCCGGCCGGGCCCTCGGGCTGCTCGTCGCCGACATCGCGGGCCTCGTCGACCCGGATCTCGTGATCCTCACCGGCGACGGCATCGGCGCGGTCGACATCGCCCGCGCCGACCTGGACGCCGCGCTGGAGGAGAGCCGCGACCCGATGGGTCCGCCGGTCCGGGTGGACGTGCGGCCGTTCCCGTTCACGGAGTGGGCACGCGGAGCGGCCGCGGTGGCGGTGCAGGCCCACGTGCTGGGGCCTGCCGCGCCCGCGTGAGGCGGCGCCGTCAGCGGGTGTCCACCGCATCGGCCCGCAGCACCAGCAGCTGCTCCGGGTTGAGCGCCGGAGCCAGCAGGCCGACCTCACCGAGCACCCGGCCGGGCAGCTCCACCCCCTCGGCGAGCCACGCGGGAGACCGGCGCTGCCGCAGCGCGGGCACGTCGCCCGGCGGCTGCGTCCGCACGCGGTAGCGCCGCTCGGGGTCGAGGCCGGGCAGGCGCAGGGAGCCCGGCACGGACGTCAGCGGCGTCGCCAGCTGGACCAGCGAGAACAGGGCGGAGCTCCGATCGGGCGCCACCACACCGTGCAGGGCGAACGACGGGTCGTGCTGGTCGGCGCGCACCACGGTGCCGGTGTGCAGCAGTCCGCGGACGTCCTTGTAGAGCTGCACCCACGCGGCCAGCTCCTTGCGCTCCTCCGGGCTCGCGCCGGTGATGTCCCACTCGATGCCGAACGAGCCGAACAGCGCCGTCCCGGCCCGGAACGACAGGTCGTGGGTGCGGGCCGTGGAGTGCGAGCGCGGCGACCCGACGTGCGAGCCGACCAGCTCGGGCGGCAGCAGCTGAGCGGTGTAGCGCTGGATCTGCTGGCGTTCGAGGGGGTCGATGTTGTCGCTGGCCCACACCCGGTCGGTGCGCTCCAGGATCTCCAGGTCGACGCGCAGGCCCCCCGACGAGCAGGACTCGATCTCGACGTCCGGGTGCCGGGCGCGCAGCTCGTCGATCAGCCGGTAGACCGCTCTGGTCTGCGCGTGGACGCCGGGCGTGCCCAGCGGCCCGTGGCCGGCGTCGAGCAGATCGCGGTTGTGGTCCCACTTGAGGTAGGCGATCGGGTACTCGGTGAGCAGCGCGTCGAGCCGCTCCAGGAGGTGGGCGAACGCCTCGGGCCGGGCGAGGTCGAGCACCTGCTGCGACCGGGAGAGCAGCGGTTGGCGGCCACCGGTCGCGAGGATCCACTCCGGGTGGGCGCGGGCGAGGTCGGAGTCGGGGTTGACCATCTCCGGCTCGACCCACAACCCGAACTGCATGCCCAGCCGCCGCACCTCGTCGACCAGCGGGTGCAGGCCCCGCGGCCAGACGTCCTCGTCGACGTACCAGTCGCCCAGGCCCGCCTTGTCGTCGCGGCGGTGGCGGAACCAGCCGTCGTCGAGCACGTAGCGCTCGGCGCCGACATCGGCCCCCGCCCTGGCGAGCTCGACGAGCCGGTCGAGGTCGTGGTCGAAGTAGACGGCCTCCCACGTGTTGAGCACGACCGGGCGCGGGGTGCGCGGGTGCTGCTGCCGGGAGCGCAGGTGCGTGTGGAAGCGGGCGGCCACGCCGTCGAGACCCCGGCCGTACGCGGCGTAGACCCACGGGCCGGCGTACTGCTCGCCGGGCACGAGCGCGACCTCGCCGGGCAGCAGCAGCTCACCGCCGCCGAGCACCGCGGCCCCGGTGGACAGCCGCTCGGCGTAGGACTCGTGGTTGCCGCTCCACGCGACGTGCACCGCCCACACCTCGCCGTCCCGGAAGCCGAAGCCCGTGGTGCCCGCCGCGAGGATCAGCGGGGCGTCCGGTCCGGTGCGGCCGCGGCGGTTCTCCCGCGCGTGCACCCCCACGACGAACGGCGCGCGCTGCGGGGCCCGCTCCCGTCCCCAGCGCCCGGCCAGGTCGAACAGCTCGGTGGCCACCGGCGGCACCGGGAGCGCCAGGGCGAGGCCGTCGACGACGAACGGCTCCGCCGCCGCCCCCTCCGGCACCACGACCGTGGCCCGCTGACGCAGCAGGCCCGAGGCCAGCAGCTCGATGTCGAGCCGGACCTCGAGACCTGCCTCCTCGTCGCGGCCGACCGCGCTGACCCGCCCGCCACCGTCCGGAGCGGGCTCGACGTCGAACGTGCCGAGGGTGAAGAGCGGCGACCAGGCGCGACCGGTGCGGTGCCCGGCGAGCCCCGGCCGACCGAGCCATCCGCTCGCCTGCTCGGGCAGGACCCCGACGCGCGTCGCGTCGTCGATGTCGTTGGGCACCGTGCCGGGGATCGCCGCGGCGGCGAGGCCCGCGAGGTCGGCGGCGTCCAGCTCGCCGAGGTCGGGGCCCCAGTGCAGCACCGCGGGCAAGCGCCGCCCGTCCGTGCCGAGGACCACGCTCACCCCCGCCGCCCTCAGGTGGACGGGGCCGACAGGGTTCGGGGACATGGCCGCTCCGCACGTCGTCGTGATGTTGCTGCGGATATGTTTTACGACAGAAGTTAGTGGAGGTCAACGGACCCCCGCCGGCTCCTCAGCGAGCAGCGTCCGCCAGGCGCTCGAGGACGGAGACGAACACGGCGCGCTCCTCGGGATCGACGGCGGCGAGCATCTCGGCCTCGACCTCGCGGATCCCCGCCCGGCAGGACCGCACCACCGCACGCCCGTCCTCGGTGAGGGCGACGACCCGGTTGCGCCGGTCGGCAGGGTCCGGGGTGCGCCCCAGCAGTCCCCGCACCTCCAGCCGGTCGAGGATCGGGATGAGCCGCGTCTTGTCCCGGCCGACGGCGGCCGCGAGCTCCGACTGCGTCGGTGCCGCCCCGTCCTCCAGGGCGCCGAGCACCGCGTAGTCCCACATCTCGACGTCGTGAGCACGCAGCACGGGCGTCTCGGCCTCGATCATCGCCCGCGTCAGGCGGGCGAACGCGGCCCCGAGGTCGTGACGCTGCTCCATGTCGCGCGACGATAGCGCTTGACCAATCGTCTACCGATGTAGATAGTCGCGACATGGGTATCATCGACCTGCACGGCCGGGCCGTCGCCGCCGTCGCACCGGTCCTCACCCGGGTTCGCCCGGCCGACCTCGCGCTCCCCACCCCCTGCACCGGCTGGGACCTGCGGGCCCTGCTGGAGCACATGACCGGCCAGGACCACGGCTTCGCGGCAGCCGTGCGCGCCGGGAACGAGACCGACGTCGACGCCGCAGAGTTCGCCCCGCGACCGCTCGGGGCCGATCCCGCTGCGGCCGCCACCGAGTCGGCGACCGAGGTCGGGGCCGCTTTCGCCGAGGCCGCCACCGACCCGTCCCGCACGGTCTGGCTGGCGGAGTTCCGGCACCGGTTCCCGCTGGAGGAGGTCGCCGGCTTCCACCTGATCGACACGCTCGTGCACGGCTGGGACGTCGCCGCCTCGCTCGGGATCGCCGTCGACTACGACGACGACCTCGTCGCCGCCGGCCTCGCGGTGGCCGAACGCGTGCCGACCGGCGCCTTGCGCGAGCAGCCCGGGTCACCGTTCGCCCCCGCCCTGGCGAGCGGAGCGACGGACGCGTGGGACCGCACCCTCACCCTGCTCGGCCGCGACCCGGCATGGTCCCCGGCCCGCACGACCAGCGCTCCCACCCACCAGGCCCGGTGAGTGGGGTCCGCCGGGCGTCGGGGGTCAGCCCTCGCCGCGGACGGCCCGGCGCAGCTTCGGGAGGCGCTCCGCCAGCACCCGCTCGCCACCCCGGCCGGTGGGGCGGTAGTAGTCGCGCCCGACCAGCGCGTCCGGCGGGTACTGCTGCTCCAGCACCCCCTCGGGCGTGCCGTGCGGGTAGCGGTAGCCCACGGCGTTGCCGAGCTTCTGTGCCCCGGCGTAGTGGCCGTCGCGCAGGTGCGCCGGGACGGCGCCGGTGGCCCCGGCCCGGACGTCGGCCATCGCCTCGTCGATGCCCGTGATCACGGCGTTGGACTTCGGCGCGGTGGCCAGGTGCACGGTGACCTGGGCCAGCGCGAGGCGGCACTCCGGGAGCCCGACGAGCGCTACCACCTGCGCCGCGGCCACGGCCGCCTGCAGGGCCGTGGGGTCGGCGAGCCCGATGTCCTCGCTCGCGTGCACCATCAGCCGCCGCGCGATGAACCGTGGGTCCTCCCCCGCCACCAGCATCCGGGCGAGGTAGTGGAGCGCGGCGTCGGGGTCGGAGCCGCGGATCGACTTGATGAACGCACTGATCACGTCGTAGTGCTGGTCGCCCTGGCGGTCGTAGCGGACCGTGGCCTCGGTGACCGCCCGCTCCACGGCGGGCACGTCGATCTCGGTGGCGCCCGTGCCTGCGACCCCGTCGGCGGCCGCCTCGAGCGCGGTGAGCGCGCGGCGGGCGTCGCCGGAGGCGAGCCGCACCAGCGCGTCCTCGGCATCGGACGTGAGCTCGACGGCGGCGCCGAGCCCTCGCGGGTCGGCGACGGCGCGGCGCAGCAGCGACCGCACGTCGTCGTCGGTGAGCGACTGCAACTGCAGCACCAGCGAGCGCGAGAGCAGCGGGGACACCACCGAGAACGACGGGTTCTCCGTGGTGGCGGCGACGAGCAGCACCAGCCGGTCCTCCACGGCGCCGAGCAGCGCGTCCTGCTGGGTCTTGGAGAAGCGGTGCACCTCGTCGATGAACAGGACGGTCTGCTGGTCGAGCCGGTCGCGTCGCCTGCGGGCGTCGTCGATCACCGCGCGCAGCTCCTTGACCCCCGACGAGAGCGCCGAGAGCGCGACGAAATGCCGGCTGCCCACGCCGGCCAGCAGCCGCGCGATGGTGGTCTTACCGGTGCCGGGCGGCCCGTAGAGCAGCACCGAGGCTGCCGCTCCGCCTTCCACGAGCCGCCGGAGCGGGGCACCGGGACGCAGGAGATGGGCCTGGCCGACGACCTCGTCGAGCGAGCGCGGGCGCATCCGCACGGCGAGCGGCGCCGTGGCGCGAGCCGGCTCGGCCGGGGACCCGCCCGCAGCGGCCGACTCCGGCTCGTCCAGCTCGAACAGCCCGTCTGCCTCGGTGCTCATCGCCATCAGCGTGCCACTGCCGGACGGGAACCACCGAACCGCCCGGAGATGTCGGTGCTGCGTGCGACCATGCCGTCGTCGGAAGGAGAAGGCGATGACGTTCCCGCGGACGCTCCCATGGCCGAGCCATCTGCTCACCCTCGAGGAGTGGGAGGCGCTGCCGGAGGACGAGGAGTTCCGGTTCGAGCTCGCCGAAGGAGTTCTGAGCGTGTCTCCCCAGCCCCACTCCTGGCATCAGCACGCCGGCAACCGCTTCACCCACCGGTCGAACGATCAACTTCCGCGCGAGCTGATCGCGCTGGCCGAGGTCGAAGTCGTCCTCGCCGACAGACCGCTCACCATCCGGGTCCCCGACGTGATCGTCACGCGCACCGCGCTGTTCGACACCAACCCTGCTCGGTACGTCGCACCCGACGTACTGCTGGCCGTCGAGGTGCTCTCCGACGGCACCCGCCGTGTCGACCGGGTGCTGAAGTTCTCCGAGTACGCCGACGCCGGTATCCCGCAGTACTGGATCATCGACCTCGGCGAGCCCACCAGCCTCACCGCGTATGTACTGGTCGACGGCGACTACGAGCTGTCCGGCGAGCACACCGGCACGGTCGCGCTCGAGGTCGCCGGGCACGCCCTCACCGTCGACCTCGACGCACTCACCCGCCGCTGACCGGTGTCGATCGCCGCGGGTGCCGTTCGTCGTCACGGCATGGAACGTCACCGCACGGAACTCGGAGTCGCACTCCCCAACGCCGGCCGCGCCGTGGTCGCGGAGGACCTGGTCCGGCTGGCGACGGGCGCGGAGGCGGCCGGGCTCGACTCGGTGTGGGTGATGGACCGCTGGCTGCGCCCACACAGCGCCGTCACGATGCCCGGCGTGCCCGTGCCGGTCGAGCTGCCCGCCGACGGCTACGCGTGCGTCCTCGACCCCCTCGACGTCCTCGCCCACCTCGCCGCGCTCACCCGCCGCGTGCGGCTGGGCACCAGCGCGGTGCTGGCTCTGCTGCAACCGCCGGTGCTGCTCGCCCGCCGCCTCGCCACCGTCGACCAGCTGTCCCACGGCCGGGTGGTCGCCGGCCTCGCCGCAGGCTGGATGCGCGAGGAGTTCGCCGCCGCGGGAACGCCTGCGAGCCACACCGGACGACGCCTCGAGGAGCATCTCGCGGCAGTGCGCGCCGTCTGGGGCCCCGACCCCGTCGAGATCCCCGGCGGCCCCCACCCGGTGCCGCCGTCGGACGTGGGGCCGAAGCCGTTCGGCCGCGCGGCGATCCCCGTCCTCCTCGGCTACAGCACCGCGGCCGGGATCCGGCGAGCGGCTCGGGTCGCCGACGGACTCCACCCGTACCGCACCGACATCGACGAGCTGGCTGCCGACCTCGCCGTCTTCCGCGCCGCGGCGGCCGAGGCAGGCCGGAATCCCGCCGCGTTGCCGGTCGTGCTGCGCGGTGACGCCGTGCCCGGCCAGGACGCGGGCGAGGGCCGGCCGCTGTTCCGCGGCACGGCAGAGCAGTGGGCGCAGGACGCCCGCCGGGTGGCTGAGCTGGGGGTCGGGCATCTCGTGCTCCAGGTCGCCGCGCCCCCCGAGGCCGCGCTCGACACCCTCGCCGACCTCCGCGAGCGGCTCGACCGTTGACGCCGGCGTCCGCCGGTATCACTCGAAGCGGACGTGCCGCAGTCCCGTTGCGTACCTCCGGAGCCTGCCGCGCAGCGGGCCGTCGGTGTTCGGGGCGATCGGCAGCCCGGCGGAGCCCGCGATGTGCTCGGCGACCTGTGCGATCGGGAGATGGTCGGTGTGGATGTGCTCGGCGAACTCCGGCTCCCGGAGCCGTTCCAGACAGTCGTCGAGACGGCGGACGGCGAAGCTCTCCCGCTTCAGCCCGCGGCCGAGACCCCGCTCCCGCAGCCGCCTCAGCACGGTGCCGCGCTCGGCGAGCAGCGTGAAATGGCGCACCTCGTGGCCGTCCTCGCGCAGCCGGCCGACGACCTCGCCGAAGTAGACCGGGTGCACGAGGGTCATCGGCGCGATGACCGGGCCGTCGTGCTTGCGGAGCGCGATGTCCAGCACCTCGCGCACACCCTGGCGCCAGGCGGAGAGATCCTGGAAGTCGCCGCGGAGCGCGGGCGGCAGCGTGCGGTGCAGCCCGAAACCGACGTGCTCGGGGTCGCACACGACGCTGCCCGGCAGCCGTCGGCGCAGCTCATAGGCCGTGTGGGTCTTGCCACCGCCGAACGGGCCGTTGATCCACAGCAGCATGCGCCCGACCGTATTCCCGGCGGGTTGATCACGCTCGTCCGGCCCCTCCCATTTGGTGGGAACCGGGTTCCGGATCGCAGGAAGGTCGGGCAGGCTGTCGGAGGGCCGGGCCCGCAACCGGGGCCTGCCGCCCGCCTCGCCCTGCCGATCCAGGGACGACCACACCCGTCCCCGTGTCGACGCCCGAAGGCGAGATCTCCGTGACCGTCCACCTCTCCGCCCGGCTGCGCGACGTGCGCGGCTCGGCCATCCGCGACCTGCTCGCGCTCACCGCACGCGACGACGTCATCTCGCTCGCAGGCGGCCTGCCCGGCACGGACCTGCTCCCCCGGGAGCGGATCGCCACCGCGCTCGCGACCGCGGCACGCGATCCCGCGGCCCTGCAGTACGGCGAGACCGTCGGGCTGGGGCGGCTGCGGGAGGTTCTCGCCACCACCGACGGTGCCCGGCTCGGGAGGTCTCTCACCCCCACCGAGGTCGTGGTGACCACCGGCTCGCAGCAGGCCCTCGACCTCGTCGCACGCACGGCGCTCGACCCCGGCGACGCGGTGGTGGTCGAGGACCCGGTGTACGTCGGCGCGCTCCAGGTGTTCCAGGCCGCGGGCGCGACGCTGCACGGAGTGCCCGTCGACGCCGACGGCATGGACGTCGACGCGCTCGCCTGGCTGCTGGCCGCAGGCCTGCGCCCTCGGCTCGTCCACACCGTGAGCAGCTTCCACAACCCGCGCGGGGTCACCCTCAGCGGGGACCGCCGCGCCCGGCTGGCCGAGCTCGCCGACCGGTACGGCTTCCTCGTGGTCGAGGACGACCCCTACGGCCTGCTCGCCTTCGACGGTCCGCCCCCGGTGCCGGTGGCCGCCCACGGCGAACGCGTCGTCCGGCTGGGGAGCGTGTCGAAGGTCCTCGCGCCTGCACTGCGGGTCGGCTGGCTGACCGGCCCCGCGCCCCTGCTGGCCGCGGTCGAGCGGCTCAAGCAGTGCAGCGACCTCTGCGGCTCCACGCTCACCCACGCCGTCGCCGCCGAGCTACTGGCCGACACGCACTGGTTCGAGGGTCACCTGCGCATGCTGCGCACCGCGCTGCGCGAGCGGGCGAGCGCGCTCACCGACGCCGTCCGGGAGGCGTTCGGGGACGCCCTCACCTGCTCCGTTCCCACGGGCGGCATGTTCTGCTGGCTGGAGTTCGCCGACGGCACCCGGCCGGTCGAGCTGCTCCCGCACGCACTGCGGAACGGTGTGGGGTTCGTGCCGGGTGCGGCCTTCGCGGTCACCCGGCGGCTGGACGGCGCCGCGCGCCTCTGCTTCGCCTCGAACCCGCCGCCGCTGCTGCGCGAGGCCGTGGACCGGCTGGCCGGTACGTGGCGCGAGCAGGCGGCACCGCGACGTAGGGTCGAACCGTGCGTCAGATCCTCGAACTGCTGGAGCGCGACGCCCAGCTCTCCCACGACACCATCGCCACCATGACCGGCCTGCCGGTCGCCGAGGTGAGCGAGGCCATCGCCACCTGGGAGGCGTCGGGCGCGATCCGCCGCTACAAGGCGGTGGTCGACTGGGACGCGGTCGACGACGACCCGACGAGCGAGACGGTCACCGCCTTCATCGACGTGTCGCTGGCGCCCGCCCGCGGCGTGGGGTTCGACGACGTGGCCGCGCGGATCGCCCGGTTCGACGAGGTCCGCAGCGTCCACCTCGTGTCCGGCAGCCACGACCTGCGCTGCACGGTGACCGGGCGTACCATCCGCGCGGTCTCGGACTTCGTCTCGCAGAAGCTCTCGACGATCGACCGCGTGCAGGCCACGGCCACCCACTTCGTGCTCAAGACCTACAAGCGCGACGGCGACGCCTTCACCCTCCCGGAGCAGGACCATCGGCTGCCGGTGACACCCTGATGAAGGAGCTCAACGCCGTCATCGCGGCCTGCCCGCCGTCGGGCATCCGGCGGTTCTTCGACATCGCCGCCGAGATGGACGACGTGATCTCCCTCGGCGTCGGCGAGCCCGACTTCGTCACGCCGTGGCGCGTGCGGGAGGCGGGGATCTACGCGCTGGAGAACGGGTTCACCACCTACACGTCCAACGCGGGGCTGCTGCAGCTGCGGGAGCTCATCTGCGCCGATCTCGCCTCCCGGTACGGCGCCGACTACGCGCCGGACGGCGAGTGCCTGATCACCACGGGGGTCTCTGAGGGCCTCGACCTCGCGCTGCGGGTGCTGCTCAACCCGGGCGACGAGGTGATCATCCCCGAGCCCTGCTACGTGGCGTACGAGCCGTGCGTCGCGTTCGCGGGCGGCGTCCCGGTGCGGGTGCCGACGCGCTGGGAGGACGGGTTCGCGGTCGACGCCGAGGTCGTCGCGGCAGCGATCACCCCGCGCACCAAGGCGATCCTCATCGGCTCGCCCGCCAACCCGACCGGCGCCGTGCAGCCCCGCGCCGCGCTGGAGGCGCTGGTCCGGCTCGCCGAGCAGCACGACCTGTACCTGGTCTCCGACGAGATCTACGACCGGCTCACCTACACCGGTGGCCACACCTGCCTCGGCACGCTGCCCGGCGCCCGCGAGCGCACGGTGCTGCTGGGGGGCTTCTCGAAGGCCCACGCCATGACCGGCTGGCGGGTCGGCTGGATCTGCGCGCCGCGGCCCGTGGCCGAGCTCTGCGTGCGGGTGCACCAGTACACGATGCTGTGCGCGCCGCACGTCTCGCAGCTCGCGGCGGTGGAGGCCCTGTCCGGCCCGGACGACGCCGTCCAGTCGATGGTCGCCGACTACGACCGCCGTCGCCGTGTGTTCGTGAAGGGTCTGCGCGAGATCGGCCTCGACTGCCCCGAGCCGGGGGGCGCGTTCTACGCGTTTCCCTCGATCCGCCGGTCCGGCCTCGACTCGGAGACCTTCGCCGAACAGCTGCTGCGCACCGAACGGGTGGCGGTGGTGCCGGGGAGCGTGTTCGGCCCGTCCGGCGAGGGACACGTGCGCTGCTCGTACGCCACGGCGTTGCCGCTGCTCGAGGAGGCCCTCGTACGCATCGACCGGTTCCTGGGCTCGCTCTGACGGACACCCGGTAGTCGGACGTCAACGCACCGCATCCGTTGCGCCGGGTTCACGGCCCGGCAAACTGGGTCCTCCAGAATCGTGGGGCATGGAGACTCGCCGCATCGAGAATCGTCGCTGCCCCCTCTGCTCCCGCCCGCGAACACCCGCCGATGCCACCGGCGTCGCCTGGAGCAGTCAGCACGAACCCGACGGATCCATCACCTGGATCTGCCCCACCTGCACCCGGGCCCAGCTGTGGCGCATCGAGGCCATGCTCGCCGTGGCCTCCCCCACCGCTCCGGTCGCCCCCACCCCGCTGCGCCCCGCAGCCTGACCGCACCCCCTGCCCGTTCGGGAGGCCGGCCCCGGGGTCAGCGGGCCACCCGCGCCAGCTCGCCGACCAGCCCCTGCAGGATCACCGGTCCGAGGTCGTGGCTGCGACGCACCAGCCAGGGCACACCCTTCACCACCAGCCACGCCGTACGCTGCGCCGCCGTCACCTCGCGTCCGCCGGCGCACTCGAGGCTCACCCGGTGCGGCACCGCGTAGCCGGCCCCGGTCAGCAGCGCCGCGAACCCCGCGGCGAGCATCCGATGTCCGAGCTCGGAGGGGTGCAGCCGGTCGACCGACCACGCCGCCCGCTCGTAGCCGCCCGGCAGCACGTCCAGATCCAGCACCCCGACCCCCGACGGGTCGGACGCCGCCACCGCGTCGGTCACGGCGTTGACGGCGACGATGCGCCGGTGCAGAGCCAGGCGCAGCGGTGCCGGCAACGGGAAGACCCTGGTGTGGTCGTGGTAGCGCACCATCAGCACGTGCGCCCCCGTTTCCCGCAACGCGGTGACGATCGCGGCGCAGTCGTCGTGCATGATCGCGGGGTCGAAGTCCGAGCGCAGGGTGTCGTTCATCCCGACCGACAGCACCACCACGTCCGGAGCGGCGGCCAGCGCCGGCGGCAGCTGCTCGTGGCGCACGCAGGCCATGCGCGCGCCCGTGCGGCCGAGGTTGACCAGCGCCGGCCCACCGAGGGCGTCACGCAGCAGCACGGGGAAGCCCCGCCACCCTCCGCCCGGGGCCGGATCGCCGAGCCCCACCGAGGTGGAGTCGCCCAGCGTCACCAACGTGGAGACCGGACGGGTCGCGGCCGGCGCGAGCACGGGCTGCAGAGTCACGCGGACACGATCACCGACGTCGGCTCACCAGGGGTGTGCGCCGGATGACGCGCTGTGGGCAGCTGAGGGAACGATCGGTGCCCTGACCTGCAGGGTCTCGGCCCCTCAGGCCACCGAGCGGAAGGCCGGGTACACCGGCAGTGAACCGGGGGCGTCCGGGAACCGTCTGCCGAGCGCGTCGGCCACCGCCGTGCCCAGCTCGGCCGTGGCGGGCAGGCCACCGGCCGCTGCGCTGCGGGCCATCTCCCGCCAGTAGTGCCCCAGCGCGGTGCTGATCCGCGGAGACCGGGTGGCGTCCTGGCCCACGGGCTTGTCCCGCACGCTGATGCGCGGCAGCAGCCACCAGGTGCACAACCACACCCAGAGCAGCTGCGCGTGCAGCAGCCTGCGGTCGAGCCGCTCGGGCTCGTCGAGATCCGGCCAGACGGCGGCGATCTCGTTGCGCCACGCCTCGAGCATCGACTCGGCCATGCCGGGTGGCAGGGCGAAGCTCGCCTCGCAGCCGGGGAAGGGCACGCGGAAGTAGGCCGCGTCGAGCGCGACGTCGCGGAAACAGCCCCATTCGAAGTCGACGAACCGCACCCCGCGGCTGGTGACGAGGTTGTTGTCCGGACACGTGTCGGACGGGCTGAACGCGCGGTAGCGGGTGCCACCGAGCAGTCGTGCGGTCTCGTAGGCCTCCACGGTGGCGGCTTCCGGCACCACCACCCCGAGCTGCTGCTCCAGCAGCCCGGCGACCCCGGCCAGCGCGACCCGCGCGTCCTCGGCCATCGGGTCGCGCCACGCCCGCTCCCCGAGCCTGCGCAGGAGCGCGCCGAAGTCGTTCTCCCGGCCCGCCGTGGCGGCCTGCATCCGGCCGAGCGCCCTGGCCCAGCTCAGGAGGCAGCGCTGGGCGGCGGCGGGGTCGGGACCGAACAGCTTGTCGGCCAGCGTGGAGCTGCGGCCGAGGTCCTCGAGCACCAGCAGCCGGGCCTGCGGGTCGTGTGCGATCAGCACCGGGCTGGGCCGGGAGTCGGCCGGCAGCGCGGTGAAGAGCTGACAGCTCGCCACCTCGTAGTGGAACGGGTCGGGACGGTCCGGGTCCGGCCGGCCCAGGTAGTGCTTGACGACGAGCGTGCGCGGCAGCGAGAACGGGTTGCGGGCCACGCGGGCGCGGGCCACCACCGAACGATCGCTTCCTCCGAGATCCTCAGGGTCGGCCAGTACGATGCCGGCTCCTGATCGGCGAGTGAGCAGCCGTTCGGCAGCAGTGAGCGCGGCGAGTACCGGCCTGGGGAAGCTGCCCAGGTCCTGAACCATCGTTCGTGACCCTACCCCGCCGACAACCGGCGGATGACCCGTTCGCGGCCGGCTGTCCGGCGCGAGAGGAGCAGCACGGCCCCCGCGGCCACGACGATGCCCACGAGGTTCACCAGTAGCTGCAGCGCCGACCCGCCGGCCTGCGCGTACCGGCCCTCCACGAGGGCGATCGACGCGTACGACGCGGCGGGCACGGTGGTGACGGAGATGAACACCCCGACCAGCGACGCGGACTTGGCCGAGGTCAGCGCGAGCATCCCCGCGGCGCCGGCGAGCAGCGCCACGATGAACGAGAACGGGCCGACCTGGTAGATGAAGTCCACCTGGGTGGCATCGTCGAGGGTCGCGGTGGACAGCAGACCGGTCGCGTCGAACGCCAGGGCGGCCAGTGCGGTGATCACCATGGCCAGCGGGAAGCCCGCGGCGAGCGCGAGGCCGCCGCGACGCAGCAGGTCCGCGCGGCGCAGCACCGCGCCCACGGCGATCGCGGCCAGCGGCCCGAACTCCGGACCGAGCACCATCGCGCCCACCACCGTCACCGGCGAGTCCGTGATGACGCCGATCGCCGCCAGCAGGCACGCGATCGTCAGGAACGCCTGGAAGCTCACCGAGAGGCGCGACTCCTCACCCGTGCGCGCCACCAGCTCGTCCCAGATCACGGCGTCCGTCGGGTCGCCCGGCGCGGCCTTCTCGGCGGCGTCGGCCGCGTCCGACAGCGAGGTGTCGATCGCCTCCAGCGTGACGCCACCCGCACGGTCGATGCCCAGTTCGCACAAGGCGTTGAGCAGGACGTCGACCGACTCGCGCGTCACGTCGGCCTCGACGACGTCGCCGACGGGCTGCAGCGCGACGCCGGGCAGGACGGTGACGTGGGTGGCGCCGGGCTCGTCGAGGAGCAGATCCCGGACCTCGCCGGTCTGCGCCTCCGGCGAGATCACCCTCATGTGCAGCACGAACTCGCTCCCCGCGGCGGCTTTACGGACGGAGGCGCGCTCAGAGCTTCGTCGGCGGCTCGTCGGCGGCCGGGGACGCGGCGGCAGGCGCCTTCGGCGGCTGCGCGTCGACACCCGCCTCCTTGCGCTGCTCCGGCGTGATCGGCGCGGGCGCCGACGTCAGCGGGTCGAAACCGCCACCCGACTTCGGGAAGGCGATGACGTCGCGGATCGTGTCGGAGTGGGCCAGCAGCATGCAGGTGCGGTCCCAGCCGATCGCGATGCCGCCGTGCGGCGGCGGCCCGAACTGGAACGCGTCGAGCAGGAAGCCGAACTTCTCCCGCTGCTGCGCCTCATCCATACCGAGGAGGGCGAACACCCGCTCCTGCACGTCGGAGCGGTGGATACGGATCGAGCCGCCACCGATCTCGTTGCCGTTGCAGACGATGTCGTAGGCGTAGGCGAGCGCCTTGTCGGGCGCCTCCTCGAAGCAGTCCATCCACTCCGCGTTGGGCGAGGTGAACGGGTGGTGCACCGCCGTCCAGCCGAGCTCGTTGCCCTTGTCGTCGCGGATCCGCTCGAACATCGGCGCGTCGACGACCCACACGAAGGACCAGGCACTCTCGTCGACGAGACCGCAGCGGCGGGCGATCTCGCCACGGGCCGCGCCGAGCAGCTCGCGCGCGTCGGCCGGGTGCCCGGCGGCGAAGAAGATCGCGTCGCCCGGCTCGGCGCCCACGGCCTTCGCGAGGCCCGCACGCTCGGCCTCGGAGAGGTTCTTCACGACCGGACCCCGCTCGCTCGCGGAGCCGTCCTCGTCCACCAGCACGTAGGCGAGGCCGCGGGCGCCCCGCTGCTTCGCCCACTCCTGCCAGGCGTCGAGCTGCTTGCGTGGCTGGCTCGCCCCGCCCGGCATCACGACGGCACCGACGTACGGCGCCTGGAACACGCGGAAGGCGGTGTCGGCGAAGTACTCGGTGAGGTCGGTGAGCTCGACGCCGAACCGCAGGTCGGGCTTGTCCGAGCCGTAGCGGGCCATCGCGTCGGCGTAGGTGAGCCGCGGGATCGGGCGCGGGATCTCGTACCCGGCGAGCTCCGACCACAGCGCGGCGACGATCGTCTCGCCGAGCTCGATCACGTCGTCCTGCTCGACGAAGCTCATCTCGATGTCGAGCTGGGTGAACTCGGGCTGGCGGTCGGCCCGGAAGTCCTCGTCGCGGTAGCACCGCGCGATCTGGTAGTAGCGCTCGGTGCCCGCCACCATCAGCAGCTGCTTGAACAGCTGCGGGCTCTGCGGCAGGGCGTACCAGGAGCCGGGACGCAGGCGGGCCGGCACGAGGAAGTCGCGGGCCCCCTCCGGCGTCGACCGGGTGAGCGTGGGGGTCTCCACCTCCACGAACTCGCGGTCGTGGAGCACCGTGCGCGCGATGCGGTTGGCCTCGCTGCGCAGCCGCAGCGCCGCCGCCGGCCCGCTGCGGCGCAGGTCGAGGTAGCGGTGCTTGAGGCGGATCTCCTCGCCGATCTCGCTGTGCTCGTCGAGCGGGAACGGCAGCGGGGCCGACTCCGACAGCACCGTGAGCTCGGTGGCCGTCACCTCGATCTCACCGGTGGCGAGCTCCGGGTTCTCGTTGCCCGCAGGCCGGCGGACGACCTCACCGGTGACCAGTACGCAGAACTCGGCGCGCAGCCGGTGGGCGCGCTCCGCCATCTCGCCCTCGCGGAACACCACCTGGGCGGATCCCGAGGAGTCCCGGAGATCGATGAAGATCACGCCGCCGTGATCACGGCGGCGGGCCACCCACCCGGCGAGGGTCACGGACTGTCCGGCGTGCTCGGCACGCAGTGTGCCGGCTGGGTGGGTGCGCATCACGTGTCGAGGCTATCCGCCACCCCGGGTCGGCCTGCCAGCAGGTTTCCCTGCGGCCGGACGCCGACCCAGCTACTTCGAGTTGATGAACAGGTAGTCGGCCGAGTACGGCACCGCGGTGACGGCCTGGGTCATCGGGTCGCAGGTGCCCGTCGGGGCGACGCCGCCGATCGTGTCCAGGCGCAGCACGGCCCGGGTGGCCGCGAGCTCGCCCTTGGACGCGCCCTCCTGCTTCGCGGAGAGGACCAACTCGGGGACGTTGTCGGGACCGTTCGAGATCGTGGTCACGGCCTTGCCGGTGACCGCGGACCTGTCGGGAGCGACCCACTGGGGCTGACCGGTCTTGCCCGCCGTGACGAACGTGTGCTCGATGCCGCCGGTGAGCAGGCTGTTCACGTTGTCCTGGGTGAACGTGAACGAGCCGTCGGAGTCCTGCCGGGTGCAGGTGTAGATCTGGTCGCCCTCGACGACCGGGTGGTTCCGGTCGTGGCTGATCGCGCTCCGCAGGTCCACCTGCACCGGCAACGCGTGCAGCTGACCGCGGAGGGCACCGCCGGGAAAGTCCTTGGTGTGCAGGTTGACGTAGAACTGCTCGGGGTGGCTCGTGATGTTCGCGAGCAGGTTCGCGTCGGTCACCGTCACCGTGCCGATCACGGAGTTGCGCCCGTCCGGCAGTTTCGTGGTGAAGAACGGGATCTTGACGTCACCGTTCACGCCCGCCGGTCCCTGGTGGATGTGGCCCTCAGTCGGCGTGCCGATTCCCGTCCAGGTGAAGGCGTACGACACCTGGTCGCCCTGGATCCGCACCAACGAGGTCCCGCTGCCGCCCTTGTCGCCGCCACCCGGTTGTTCCTTGCTCGGGACCTCGTTGCTGCCCCGCATCACGGTCGCGAAGAACATCGCGTCGCTCTGGTTCTGCGCGTCGTATTTCCCGATCGAGTCCACGGGCGTCTGCATGGGCATGTGCATCGGTGCGGATGCGGCCGGGCCGCCATGTGCCGCAGCGGGCGTGGCCTGAGCGGTGGGTGCGCCACACGCCCCCACGAACACCAGTCCGGCGAGCGCCGTACCTGCAGTTGCTGTGCCCAGCACGCGCCGGCGCATGGTGCGATTCATTCGTGGTCCTCCATTCGCGAGCCGTTGCCTGTGCATCGGCCGTCGGCTCACACACGGATGGGGACGGCGGGACCGGTCAATCAGAAGCATGAGGTGAACATCATGCTTTCCGCGTCAACCACGGTGGCCGCAGGCACGTGTCTTCTGAACCGCGCGGGCAGGCCGACGGAGGCAAGAACACGGAGAATGGCGGTGCATCATCTGCGGGAGAACTTGGGCGCGGCCCGGCAAACGGACTCCCAACGTCCGCACCCGGGCAGCGTAAGAATGCGCGAAAGCCGTCCGGGAATGGCGTTCATCACCGGATGCGGCACGGCCCCGGCAATCGGAGCGATCAGAGCAGTCGGAGCTGCTCCCCGGACGGCTGCGGCGCGTCCGTGGCCTCGTGCGCGGACCGGGTGTGCCCGCGCACGGTGGTGGCGGCGCCGGTGAGCCCGTGGCGGCGCAGCAGCGGCGCCACGCGCTCGCCGAGCGCGCGCCGGTACTCCGGATCGACGTAGGCGCCGCGGCGGTACAGCCGGGCATAGGGCTCCACGAGCGTCGGGTACTCCCGAGCGAGCCAGGCCAGGAACCACTCGCGGGTGCCCGGCCGCAGGTGCAGCGCCAGCACGCTGGCGCCGTTGGCCCCTGCCTGCTTCACCTGCCCGAGCAGGGCGTCGAGGGCTTCGGTGGAGTCGGTGAGCAGCGGCAGCACGGGCGCCACCATCACCCCGCAGGACTGGCCGGCGTCGGTGATCCGCCGGACCAGGTCGAGCCGCGCGGCAGGCGACGGGGTGCCCGGCTCGAGCCGCCGCTGCAGTGACGGATCGACGAGCGCGACGGAGACACCGAGGCCCACCGGGACGTCGGCCGCAGCCGCCGCCAGCTCCGGCAGATCGCGGGCGAGCACGGTGCCCTTCGTGAGCAGCGAGAACGGGGTGCCGGACCGGGCCAGCGCCCCGATCACCCCGGGCATCAGCCGGTAGCGGCCCTCGGCCCGCTGGTACGGGTCGGTGTTGGTGCCCATCGCGACCGGCTCCCGCTCCCACTTCGCCGACCGCAGCTCACGCTCCAGCACCCGCGCCACGTTGACCTTCACCACGATCTGGCTGTCGAAGTCGGCCCCCGCATCGAGGTCGAGGTAGGTGTGGGTGTTGCGCGCGAAGCAGTTGTGGCTGACCACGCCGTCGGCCACGAAGTCGCCCGTGCCCGTGGTGATGTCGTACATCGGCATCTCGACACCGAGCGGCTGCACCGACTCCACCGTGAGCGCGGTGGCGCCGGTGACGGACGCGCCGCCCACGTCCCGATGCCGGCTCACCGCGGGATCGACCACCCCGAGCAGCCGCAGCAGCGCCGAAGGGCCGCCGAGCAGCCGGACCGCACCCGCGCCCGCGCCGGCCTCCACCCGGAACCGGAAACCGAGGCGGCGGAGCGCGGCCGCCGCCCGCCGGGCGGTGTCACCGTCGGCGGGACGGATCCACAGCTCCCCCCGCACCACCGAACCGCGCGCGTCGACCGTGCCGGCGAGGAACCCCGCACACCAGTCGTCGCCCGCGTGCTCCGGCCACCGCACCACATGGGTGATCGGCGCGATCCCACCGCGGGGCACCGGAGCGGGGATCCGCCCCGGCTCCCCGCCACCGACCGGGACCGGCACCGTGGACGGCAGCTCCACGACGTGCTGGGCCGCGTCGGCGAGGAAGTGGTGGGCGCGGCCCAGCGCCTCGAGCTCCAGGTGCTCGGACGGGAAGCGCCACTCCCCGCCGGCCTCGGCACCGTCGCCCCGCACCAGCCCGCACAGGTAGCCCTGGCGGTAGGCCGCGGTGTGGGGGCGGCGCTCCTGCCCCATCGTGACGTCGAACGGCCCGGGGCCCACAAGAGCGCTCCCCGGCCGCAACCGCGGCCGCCTCCCGGAGCGGCACCATCCTCCGCTCACGTGGCGCCAGCCCTGGTCGGTGAGGAACCGGTGCTCGCCGCTCGCCACCAGCTCGGTGCCGCCCGTGAGCCGGACCCGGTGCGCCGGCTTGGTGGTGGACCAGTGGGCGAGAACCGTGGTGCGGACGTACCGCCGCTGCCCGTCGACCAGCTCCGTGCCCATCACGGAGTCGCCGACGCGCAGCTCGGAGATCGGACGGGTGCGCCCGTCGCCCAGCAGCACACGGGTGGGGCCGGCCAGGCAGTACACGCAGGCGTGGGAGCAGCCGCGATACGGGTTGACCGTCCAGCGGAACGGCATGGGCGAGGTGCCCGGCACGCGGTTGAGCACCGACCGGGCCTCGACCTCGTGGAACACCACCCCGGCGAACTCCGGGGTGCGCACCGAGCGGAGGAGCCCACGCATGCCGGGCAGCGCCGCCTCCGCCCCGACACCGTCGCCCAGCACCTGCTGTCCGCTCCACCGCATGGGCACAGTCGAACACATGTTCGACACCCGGGGCAAGTGACTGTCAGGGGGATGGTCCACTCTGCCTCCATGACGGTGACCCTGGTGGTGATGGGCGTATCGGGTGTGGGCAAGAGCTCGGTGGCCGCCGAGCTCGTCCGGCGCACGGGATGGGAGTTCGTCGAGGGCGACGACCTGCACCCCGAGAGCAACCGCGCGAAGATGGCGAGCGGCATCCCGCTCGACGACGACGACCGCTGGCCCTGGCTCCGCCGCGTCGCCGCATGGATCGGGGAACAGGAGGCGGCGGGCCGCAGCGCGGTGGTCACGTGCTCGGCGCTCAAGCGCTCCTATCGCGACCTGCTGCTCGACGGTCATCCGTCCGTGCAGTTCGTCCACCTGCTCGCGCCGCCCGAGCTGATCGCGTCGCGGGTCACCGCTCGCACCGACCACTACATGCCGCCGTCCCTGCTGGACAGCCAGCTCGCCACCCTCGAACCACTCCTGCCCGAGGAGCCGGGCATCCGGGTCGACACCACCGGCGATGCCGCCACCGTCGCCGAGCGGGCCCTGGAGCAGCTGGGCAACCACTCACCCGAGGACGCCTCCGGTGATCATCCCCGCTGATCAGCCCCGGACGGGTGGCGCCCGTCCGGTGGACGTGCCCGCGTCGGCGTGCGCCGCGTTGACGGGATGTGCCCGTGTCACCTGAACCACCCGGGATCCCGCGCGGCCCCGAGCAGCCCCCGCCCGGAGCACACGACCCCCGGCGCCACCGGCACGGCCGGTCCGCCGGCGGTCCGGCGCGGGGCCGCGACGCCGCGGACGACGGCTACCCGGACGACTACGACGACGCGGCGTCCGAGGCCCCCACGTCGCCAACGGGATGGTCTCCGGTCGGCGCCGACACCGGCGACCAACTCGTCGCCACCCGCGCCACACCGGGCCGCCGCAGGCGCGCCGACCGGGGCGCGGAGCCTGCCGACACCGGCCGGCACGCCGTAGCGGCGCCACCCGCTGCAGCCGCTCGCGGCCCAGCGTCCGGGCACGGACACGGGCACGGGCACTCCCCCGCGCCGCCGGCGGGGCGGCGGGTGCGCCTGCTCATCGCCGCGCTGCTCGTCCCGTGCGCGCTGGCCACCCTCATCGGCGTCGTGCTGCTGTGGCCCTCCGGTGGTCCGCCCAGCACCGCGCAGCCCGTCAGCCAGCAACCGGTGCGGGCCGAGGTCACCAGCGCGAGCGCGGCCGACTGCAGCCAGGGCTCCGGCGACGGCGGGTGCGTCGCGCTCATCGTCCGGATGGCCGACGGGCCCATGCCGGGCCGCGACCTCGTGCAGGTCGTGCCCGTCGAACCCGGCTCCCCCACCTTCGCCGTCGGCGACCGGGTGGTGCTGGGCTGGTCCGGGGCCGACCCGAACGACCCCGGCTCGTACCAGGTGGTCGACTTCCAGCGCGGCGCACCGCTGGGCTGGCTCGCCGCCGTCTTCGCCGGTGCCGTGCTCGTGCTCGGGCGCTGGCGGGGTCTCGCCGCGCTCGCGGCGCTGGCGCTGAGCTTCGTGGTGCTGCTGATGTTCGTGCTGCCCGCGATCCTGGACGGGCACAGCCCGCTCGCCGTCGCCGTCGTGGGTTCCTGCGTGATCATGTTCGTGGTGCTCTACCTGACCCACGGGCCCTCGGCGCGCACGTCGACGGCCGTCCTCGGCACCTTGCTGTCGCTGGCCCTGATCGGCGCACTCGGCGCGGCGTTCTCGGTGGCCGCCCGGCTCACCGGCCTCGACGACCAGACGAGCAACCTGATCGCCACCCTGGGCACCGGCGTCGACGCCCGCGGCCTGCTGCTCGCCGGGGTGGTGATCGGGGCGCTCGGCGTGCTCGACGACGTCACCGTCACCCAGACCAGCGCGGTGTGGGAGCTGCGCCGGGCCAACCCCGAACTGGGGGCGCCCGGCCTCTTCGCGGCGGCGATGCGGATCGGGCGCGACCACGTGTCGTCGGCCGTCAACACGCTGGTGCTGGCCTACGCGGGAGCTTCGCTGCCGCTGCTGCTGCTGTTCACGCTGTCCGGCCGCGGGCTCTCCGACGTGGTCACCACGCAGGACGTGGCCACCGAGGTGGTACGCACGCTGGTGGGCAGCATCGGCCTGGTCGCCTCCGTGCCGATCACCACGGCGCTCGCCGCGGTGGTGGCCAGCCGGGAGGCCCCGGTCCACGAGTGAGGCGGTCCAGGAGTGCGGCTCACGGGCGGCGCGCCAGCAGGCTCGCCTCGCCGTCGCGCTCGGTGTGGGCCAGCCGGGTCAGGTTGCTGAACGCCGCGGGCAGCTCCCCGGCGGCCGCGCGGAACCGCCCGCCCTCGTCCCCCACCACCGACAGCACCGTCACCACGAGCAGCCCGCCGGGCGCGAGGCAGCGCGCGAGCACCGGGTACAGGGCGGGATCGCGGAACCGCTGGCACACCACCACGTCGTAGGGTCCGGCGCAGCCCTCGGGCAGGCCGTCGTCGAGGTCGTGGGCCCACCAGTGCACCTGGTCGCCCACCCCGCGGTCGGCCGCGAGCGCAGCGCCGAGCGCCAGCGCGGAGTCCGAGACGTCCACCGCGTCGACGTCGAGACCCCGCTCGGCGAGCCACAGGGCCACCGCGCCCCGCCCGCAGGCCACATCGAGCGCGCGTCCGGTGGCGGGGAGCAGGCGCTCGCGGCCGCGCAGCGCGTCCGGGGGCATCGGGAGGGTGGGGCCATCGGCCGCGGAGACCGCGGCGTGCCGGGCGTCCCAGCGCTCGCGATCCTCCGCTGCCACGAGAGGGAAGCGTAGTGGGGCTGCCCGGCCCGTCAGCGCAGCCGGGCGAGCACCGCGTCGGTCGCGCCTGCCAGGTCGACGTCCTGCTGGTCCCCCGACACCAGGTCCTTGAGGCCCACGGTGCCGGCCTCGAGGTCCCGCTCGCCCAGCACCAGCGCGAAGCGGGCCCCGGAGCGGTCGGCGGCCTTCATCGCGCCCTTGAGCCCGCGGCCGCCGTAGGCGAGGTCGACCCGCACCCCGGCCTTGCGCAGCTCCCCGGCCAGCACGACGAGGCGTCGCTTCGCCGCCTCCCCCAGCGGCACGCCGAAGACCTCGCAGCGCGCCTCGGACCATGGCGCGATCCCCTCGGCGCGGCAGGCCAGCAGCGTGCGGTCCACCCCGATGCCGTAGCCGACGCCGGAGAGCGGCTGGCCACCGAGGGTGGCCATCAGCCCGTCGTAACGGCCGCCGCCGCCGATCCCGGACTGCGCGCCGAGCCCGTCGTGCACGAACTCGAAGGTGGTCTTCGTGTAGTAGTCCAGCCCGCGCACCATCCGCGGGTTCTCCACGTAGGCCACGCCCAGGTCGTCGAGGTGCTGCTTCACCGCGGCGTGGTGCTCGGCGGAGACGGCGGAGAGGTGGTCGACCAGCAGCGGGGCGTCGGCCAGCAACGCACGCACCTCGGGGCGCTTGTCGTCGAGCACCCGCAGCGGGTTGATCGCCGCCCGGTTGCGGGTGGCCTCGTCGAGCGGGAGCCCGGCCAGGAACTCCTGCAGCAGCGCCCGGTACGGGGGACGGGACTCGGCGTCGCCGAGCGAGGTGATCTCCAGGCGGTAACCGGTGAGCCCGAGCGCGCGGAAGCCCTCGTCGGCGATCGCGATGACCTCGGCGTCGAGCGCCGGGTCGTCGACGCCGATCGCCTCGACACCCACCTGCTGCAGCTGGCGGTAGCGCCCGGCCTGCGGACGCTCGTACCGGAAGAACGGGCCCGCGTAGCGCAGCTTCACCGGGAGACCTGCCCGGTCGAGCCCGTGCTCGATCACCGACCGGACGACGCCTGCCGTGCCCTCCGGGCGCAGCGTCACCGACCGCTCCCCGCGGTCGGTGAAGGTGTACATTTCCTTGCTCACCACGTCGGTGGACTCGCCGACGCCGCGCGCGTAGAGCCCCGTCTCCTCGAAGACGGGAAGCTCGATGAGGCCGTAGCCCGCGCGGTCGGCCGCCCCGGCCAGCGTGGCGCGGACGTGCTCGAACCCCGCCGAGTCCGGCGGCACGTACTCCGGGATGCCCTTGGGGGCGGCGAACGCGGCAGGACGCTGTTCCACGGTGTCGGTCCGCTCCTCGCTGCGCGCGGCCGTCACAGCCCGCGTCCCTTGGTCGGCAGGTCGAGCCCCTGCAGGAACGGGTTGGACGCCCGCTCGCGCCCCACCGTGGTGGTGGGCCCGTGCCCGGGGAGGACGACAGCGGAGTCGTCGCGGGTGAGCAGCTTGTCGCGCAGGCTCTCGAGCATCTGGGCGTGGTCACCGCCGGGGAGGTCGGTGCGGCCGATCGACCCCGCGAAGAGCGTGTCGCCCGCGAGGATCACCTCGACGCCCTCCTCGGTCGGGGTCGTGAAGACCACCGAGCCGCGGGTGTGGCCGGGGGTGTGGTCGACGCGCAACGTGAGCCCGGCGAGATCGAGTGCGGCGCCGTCGGTGAGCTGGCGCACCTCCCGGGGCTCGCGGAGCTCCAGCCGGCCGCCGAAGAGCGCCGCGGCATCGGCCGAGATGCCCTTCATCGGGTCGGCCAGCATCTCCCGGTCGTCCGGGTGGATCCAGGCGGGGACGTCATGACCGTCGCAGACGGGCGCCACGCTGAACGTGTGGTCGAAGTGGCCGTGGGTGAGCAGCACCGCCACCGGCGTGAGCCGGTGCTCGGCGAGCAGCTCCTCGAGCGGTTCGACGGCGTCCTGGCCGGGGTCGACCACCACGCACGCCTCGCCCGCAGCCGCTGCCACGACGTAGCAGTTGGTCTGGAAGGAACCGGCGGGAAACCCTGCGACGAGCACACCACCACACTAGGACGTGCCCCGTATCGCAGGCTCGCCGGTTTATCCCCGCCCGGCCGGGACACCCGGTGCCGTGGACATCGGAGGGAAGCACCCGCAGGACACGACGACGGACGGCACGGTCGTCCGGATGGGCCGGGACGCCCCGAAGGGCGGCAGGATGCTGCTGCGTGGGGTGGGCAGCGGTGTGCTGGCCGGCCTGGCCGGAGCCGCGGTGATGACGGTCGCCGAGAAGGTCGAACAGGCCGTCACCCACCGCCCGGACAGCCAGGTCCCGGGCCGGGTGGCCGAACGGCTCCTCGGGCTGCCGCCGACCGGGGAGGCAGGTCTCGCGCGGCGGAGCCGGGCGATGCACATCGGGATGGCGGCCGGGGTCGGCGCGCTGCGCGGGGTGATGGCCTTCGCCGGGCTGCGCGGTCCGTGGGCCTCGTCGATGTTCACCGTGATCCGCCTGACCGCCGACCAGATCGCCGAGAACTGGACGGGGGTCGGCGCCCCGCCGTGGACGTGGCCGCGCGACGAGCTCGCCGTCGACGTGGGCGGCAAGACCGTGTACGCCTTCGTCACCGGGGCCGTGGCCGACCGGCTGGCCGCGGCAGCAGGCGTTTCCCCCGGCCTGCAGCACGCCCGCCTCGCCGGCGGCAGGCGCGTGCGGGACGTGGGCCCGGTCCCGGGCGGACGGATGTACCCGCGGCCCGCCTGACCGGCACCACCCGCACGCGCCCCCGACCTCTCCGGGACCTCACAGGGAGACTCGTTATCCTGCGGCCCGAGCAGCGAGAACGAGGGAGTACCGGGTGGCGACCAACCAGATGCGGCGCGATGCGGCGAAGCGCAAGCTGGCGAACCAGCAGCAGCGGCGGATCGAGCGGGCCAAGCGCCGGCAGCGGATCGCCATCATCACGTCCGCCGCCGTGGTCGTGGTCGTCGTCGTGGGAGTCGTGCTGCTCTCCACGCTGGGCGGCCGGGGCGCGGCACCGGCGGACCAGGCGGCAGCCCCGTCGTCGGCGCCTGCCGCCCCGGCCGCGCTGGGCCACTGCACGTTCACGCCCACGCCGAACGACCCCGCGTCGAAGCCCGCGCCCGTCCCGACCGTCGCGGACGCGAGCACCAGTGGCACCGTGCCGGTGGCGATGCAGACCGACCGGGGCGCGATCCCGCTGACGCTGGACCGCGCGAAGGGCCCGTGCGCCGTGGAGAACTTCCTGAGCCTGGCCAAGGCCGGCTTCTACAACGGCACCCCGTGTCACCGGCTCACCACCACCGACGGCCTGAAGGTCCTGCAGTGCGGCGACCCCACGGGCTCCGGTTCGGGCGGCCCCGGCTACACGATCAACGACGAGCCGCCCACCGGGCTGGCGCCCGCCGCGAACGGCACCGTGGTGTACCCGCGGGGCACCGTGGCGATGGCGAAGACCTCCGCGCCCAACTCGGGCGGCAGCCAGTTCTTCCTCGTGTACGCCGACTCCACCCTCCCGCCCGACTACACGGTCTTCGGCACCATCGGGGACGCCGGACTGGCCACGCTCGACGAGGTCGCCAAGGCAGGGTCGGACAACTCGAACGGCACCGGTGACGGCAAGCCGGTCACTCCTGTCACGATCCAGACCGTCACCGCCGGCTGAACCGGGCGAGGGTGATCGGGGGAGGCCGCGCGTCGGTCGTCGTGCTGCTGGCGGCCGCAGCCGTGCTGACGGCCTGCTCCCCCGCCCCGCCTGCGGTGACACCACCGCTCGGTGACCACGTCCGGATCGAGCAGGGTGAGCTCGCCGGGGGCAGTGACTCCGGGATGCTGCGCTTCCAGGGCATCCCCTATGCGGCGCCGCCGGTCGGGCCGCTGCGCTGGCAACCGCCGCAGCCGGCGCCGGGCTGGAGCGGCACCCGCAGCGCGGCGCAGCCCGGCAGCCGGTGCGCGCAGCTCGGCGCGGGCGCGGACGTCCCCCACGGCACGCCGGGCAGCACGAGCGAGGACTGCCTCACGCTCAACGTGACGGTGCCGGTGGGGACGACGCCGACGTCGCGGCTGCCGGTGGTCTTCTGGATCCACGGCGGCGGTTTCAACGCGGGAGCGGGATCCGACGTCGACCCGCGGCGGCTCGCCGCGGCCGGGCCGCTGATCGTCGTCACGATCAACTACCGGCTCGGGGTCTTCGGTTTCTTCGGCCTGCACGGCCTGCCCGGATCCGGGTCGTTCGCGTTGCTGGACCAGCAGGCGGCGATGCACTGGGTGCGACGCAACATCACGGCGTTCGGCGGCGACCCGGGTTCGGTCACCCTGGCCGGCGAGTCGGCGGGCGCCGACAGCGTCTGCGCACAGCTCAGCTCACCCGGTGCGGTGGGCCTCTACCAGCGCGCGATCCTGCAGAGCGGCGGGTGCAGCACCGCGAACATCGTGGACGTCATCCGTCCCGGCGCCGGGCCCGGCGGCGACACGTGGAAACCGCTCCCGCTGGTGGAGGCGGCAGGTGCCGGCGTCGCGACCGCGCTGGGCTGCCCCGACCCCGCCAGGACGCCGGTCGCCGCGCTCGCCTGCATGCGCGCCCTGCCCACCGAGCGGCTCGTGGACGGGGCGGGCGTCTACTGGAGCCCCGCGACCGGCACCGCCACCCTCCCCCGGCGGCCGTCGGACGTGGTGGTCGACGGCGACCTGCGCCCGACACCGCTGCTCGCCGGCACCACGCGCGACGAGGGCACGCTGTTCACCGCCGCGTTCTTCGACCGCGGCGGCGGCCCGCTCACCGAGGCCGGCTTCCGGACCCTGCTCGGGGCGGCCGCGGGATCCCGTAGCGCCGTGGCCACCCGCAGCTACCCGCTCGGTGGCGGCCGGTCACCGGGCCGGGTGTGGTCCGACGTGGTGACCGACCGCGGCTACGCCTGCACCACCCTCGCCACCCACCGGCTGCTGGGCCCTCGGGCCCCGCTGTACGCGTACGAGTTCGCCGACCCCACGGCGCCCTCGCCGTTCGCGGCGCTGCCTCCCCATCTCGCCACCGGCGTCACGCACGGGGCGGAGATGCCCTACCTGTTCGACCTGGTGCCCGACCAGCCCCCGCTCGCTGCCGACCAGCAGGTGCTGGCCACCGAGATGGTGGGTGCCTGGGCCCGGTTCGCGGCCACCGGCAACCCCAACGGCGGCAGCGGCCCGGTCTGGCCGCACTGGGCCGGGGACGGCTCGATACTGACGATCACGGGCCCCGGCCGGGGCACCGTCGCGCGGCCGGCCGCCGAGTTCGCCGCCGAGCACCGGTGCAGCCTGTGGGACCTGGGCTGAGCCGCCCGAGGATCAGCTCGCCGACGTCACCCGGTACACGTCGTAGACGCCTTCGACGTTGCGCACCGCACGCAGCACGTGGCCGAGGTGCTTCGGGTCGCCCATCTCGAAGCTGAAGCGCGACACCGCGACGCGGTCGCGGGACGTCTGCACCGTGGCCGACAGGATGTTGACCTTCTCGTCGGCCAGCACCTTGGTGATGTCCGACAGCAGCCGGTGCCGGTCGAGCGCCTCCACCTGGATCGCCACGAGGAACACCGACCCCGGGGACACCGACCAGGCGACCTCGACCAGCCGTTCCGAGCGGTTCTGCAGATCGGAGGCGTTGGTGCAGTCGGTGCGGTGCACCGAGATGCCACCGCCGCGGGTGACGAACCCGAGGATCTCGTCGCCGGGCACGGGCGTGCAGCAGCGCGCGAGCTTCGTGTACAGGTCGGCGAGATCCGCACCTTCCCCGCGGACCACCACCCCCGCGTCGCCTCCGGCCCGGCGCAACCGCACCGTGGACGGCGTGGCACGCTCGGCGAGGTCCTCCTCGGCCTGCTCGACCCCACCCAGCAGGGCGACGAGGCGCTGGACGACGTGGCGGGCGCTCGCGTGGCCCTCCCCGACGGCGGCGTAGAGGCCCGACAGGTCCGGGAAGTGCAGCTCCCGCGACAGCGCGGCCATCGCGTCGGCGGAGACGAGCCGCTGCAGCGGCATCGACGTACGCCGAGCCTCCCGGGCGATCGCCTCCTTGCCCGCCTCGATCGCCTCCTCGCGGCGCTCCTTGGCGAACCACTGCTTGATCTTGGTCTTCGCCCGCGGGGACGCGACGAAGGCGAGCCAGTCGCGGCTCGGGCCCGCGCCCTCGGCCTTCGACGTGAAGATCTCGACGACGTCACCCGACTCGAGCTTGCGCTCCAGCGCGACGAGCCTGCCGTTGACCCGGGACCCGATGCACCGGTTGCCCACCTCGGTGTGCACCGCGTAGGCCAGGTCGACCGGCGTGGACCCGGTGGTCAGCGTGATCACGTCGCCCTTGGGCGTGAAGACGAAGATCTCCTTCGACGCGAGGTCGAAGCGCAGTGACTCCAGGAAGTCGCCGGGGTCGGCCGCCTCCCGCTGCCAGTCGAGCAGCTGGCGCATCCACGACATCTCGTCGACCTCGACGGTGGCCGTGGACCAGTTCGCGCCGTTCTGGTTGCGGGGGGTCTCCTTGTACCGCCAGTGCGCCGCGATCCCGTACTCCGCGGTGCGGTGCATGTCGTGGGTGCGGATCTGCACCTCGAGGGGCTTGCCGTCCGGGCCGATCACGGTGGTGTGCAGCGACTGGTACACCCCGAACCGCGGCTGGGCGATGTAGTCCTTGAACCGGCCGGGCATCGGCTGCCACAGCGCATGGACCATGCCCATCGCGGCGTAGCAGTCGCGCACCTCGTCGACCAGGACCCGGACACCCACGAGGTCGTGGATGTCGTCGAAGTCGCGGCCCTTGACGATCATCTTCCGGTAGATCGAGTAGTAGTGCTTCGGCCTGCCCTCGACCGTGGCCGCGATGCGCGCCGCGTCGAGCTGCTGCGTGACCTCGTCGATGACCTGCTTGAGGTACGTGTCACGCGACGGGGCCCTCGTCGCGACCAGCCGGACGATCTCGGAGTACTTCTTCGGGTGCAGGATCGCGAAGGACAGGTCCTCGAGCTCCCACTTGACCGTGGCCATCCCGAGCCGGTGGGCCAGCGGTGCCAGCACCTCGAGGGTCTCGCGGGCCTTCTTCGCCTGCTTCTCCGGCGGCAGGAAGCGCATCGTGCGCATGTTGTGCAGCCGGTCCGACAGCTTGATCACGAGCACCCGGGGGTCCCGGGCCATCGCGACGACCATCTTGCGGATCGTCTCCGCCTCGGCGGCCGATCCCAGCTCGACCTTGTCGAGCTTGGTGACGCCGTCGACGAGGTGGGCCACCTCCTCGCCGAAGTCGGCGCGCAGCCGGTCGAGCGAGTAGTCGGTGTCCTCCACCGTGTCGTGCAGCAGTGCCGCCACGAGCGTGGTGGTGTCCATGCCCAGCTCGGCCAGGATCGTGGAGACGGCCAGCGGGTGGGTGATGTACGGATCACCGGACTTGCGTTTCTGGCCCTCGTGCTTCGCCTCGGCCACGTCGTAGGCTCGCTGCAGCAGGGCGAGATCGGCCTTCGGGTGCAGGGCGCGATGCACGCTGGCGAGCGGTTCGAGAACCGGAGCGACCACGGCCACGCGCTGCGGGGTCATCCGGCGGGCGATCCGCGCCCGCACCCGCCGCGTTGCCGAGGGCTTGGACGTGGTCGCCACCGGACTCTCCGGCCCGGGGACCGGCGGCGCTACCGGTTGCACATCCGTCATGCGTTCTCGCGCTCCACCCGATGGAGGATAGTCCCGCGTCGACGAGGTGGCAGCGGCGCCCGAGTCAGGGGCGACGCCGGCGCCTCGGAATCAGACCCGCAGCAGGGCGTGCACCGGGATCGGCGCGAGCCGTTCCCGGCCTCCCAGTGCTGCCAGTTCCAGCAGCACGGCGAAGCCGGTCACGTCGGCACCGACGTCGGCCAGCAGCGCGTACGCCGCCGCTGCCGTGCCGCCGGTGGCCAGCACGTCGTCGACGATGAACACCTTCGACCCCGGGGCGACGGTGTCGGCCGACAGCTCCAGGGTGGCGGTGCCGTACTCGAGGTCGTAGGTCTGCGAGGCCGCCACCCGGGGCAGCTTGCCCGCTTTGCGGACGGGCACGAGCCCGGTGCCTGCGACGACGGCGACCGCCGCGCCGAGCAGGAACCCGCGCGCCTCCACCCCTGCCACGATCTCGGCGTCGCCCACGAGCGACGCCAGCTCGGTGACGACCGCGGCGAACGCCTCCGCGTCGGCGAGGACGGGCGTGATGTCGCGGAACAGCACGCCCGGCGACGGGTAGTCCGGCACGTCCCGCACGAGCGCGGCCACCCTGGCGAGGTCGGCCTCGGCCTCCGGGTCGGCGATGGCGACGACATCCGGGACGAGGTCAGGGCCCGGGGTCATCCCCGCCTCTTGCCGGTGGGACGCGACGCCTTGCCGGTGGGCCGGGCGGCGCGGGCGCCGCCATGGCGGTCGCCCGCCTTGCCCGGCCGGGACGGCGTGCTCGCGGCGGCCGCCATCGCGCGTTCCCTGCGCAGCTCGGTGGCGAGCACCCCGTCGTCGGTGAGGTCGGGGTCGCCGTCGGAGTCGTCCGCGCCGAGGGCACCGGCGAGTGCTCCCGCTGCCCGGCGGCGGCGGGCCAGCACGCGCTCGGCCTGCTGCCGGAACCTCTTGTCGCGCATCTTCAGGTCCACCAGCAGCGGGGTGGCGAGCAGCAGCGACGAGACGGCACCGGCGATGATGCCGACCATCTGCACAAGTGCGAGGTCGGCGAGTGTGCCGACCCCGAGCAGTCCGACGCCGACCACCATCAGCCCGACCACCGGCAGCACCGCGATCAACGACGTGTTGATCGAGCGCATCAAGGTCTGGTTCAGCGCCAGGTTCGCGGCCTCCCCGTAGGTGCGCCGCGTGAGCCCCAGCAGGCCGCGGGTGTTCTCCTTGACCTTGTCGAACACCACGACCGTGTCGTAGAGCGAGAAGCCCAGGATCGTCAGCAGACCGATCACCGTGGCGGGCGTGACCTCGAACCCGACGATCGAGTACACACCGGCGGTGACGATGATGTCGTGCGCGAGCGCGACCAGCGCCGCGACCGCCATGGCGCGCTCGAAGTAGAACGCCAGGAAGATCGTGACCAGCACGAGGAACACGGCCAGCGCGATGAGCGCCTGCCGGGTGATCTGGCCGCCCCAGCTCCCGCTGACGTCGCTGTCGCTGATCGCCTGCAGGGACGGCGCGCCGGCGGGACCCACGGGCTTGAACGCGTCGAACAGCGCCTGCTTCAGCGTCACGAGCTGGGCGGGGTCGAGCGACTCCGAGCGGATGAGCACGGAGGCGGCCTGGCCGGTGCCCACGGTCTGCACCGCGGCGGGCTCCTCGCCGATGGTCCGTTCGTAGACCCCGCTCACCGCGGTGACGTCCGCCGGGGCGGACGTACCGGCCGACGGGAACTGCAACTGCGTGCCACCGGTGAAGTCGATGCCGAGGTTGAAGCCACGGAAGACGATCGACACGAGGCAGACGAGCACCAGCAACCCGAACGCGATGTACCAGCTACGCCTGCGGCCCACGAGGTCGAACGACCCCGTGCCGGTGTAGAGGCCGGAGAGAAGACCCTTCCGAGAAGGGGTGGTGGTCGCCATCTCTCAGGCTCCCTTCGATGCGCCGGCCGACGTGGCGGCCCGCTTGCGGTCGGCACCGATCTTCGCCACCGCACCCAGGCCCGACAGCGCCGGGCTGCCGAACACCCGGGAGTTGGACGCGAGCGCGACCAGCGGATGCGTCACCAGGAAGACGACGATGAGGTCGAGCACTGTGGACAGGCCCAGAGTGAACGCGAAACCCCTCACCTGGCCGACGGCGAGCAGGTACAGCACGGCCGAGGCCAGGAAGCTGATCGCATCGGCGGACAGAATCGTGCGCCGCGCCCGCACCCAGCCTCGGGGGACCGCCGACCGGAAGCTGCGGCCCTCACGCATCTCGTCCTTGAGGCGTTCGAAGAAGATCACGAACGAGTCGGCGGTGATGCCGATGGCCACGATGAACCCGGCCACCCCGGCGAGGTCGAGCGTGAAGCCGATCCACCGTCCGAGCAGCACCAGCACCGCGTAGACGATCACGCCGGACAGCACCAGCGACAGGATCGTCAGCACCCCGAGCACGCGGTAGTAGAAGAGGCAGTAGATGAACACCAGCAGCAGGCCGAGGCCACCCGCGATCAGCCCGGCCTGCAGCGAGGCCAGCCCGAGCGTCGCCGAGACCGTCTGGGCCTCCGACGACTCGAACGACAGGGGCAGCGAGCCGTACCGCAGCGTGTTGGCGAGGTCCTGGGCGGACTTCTGGTTGAACTGCCCCGAGATCTCGGTGGGGCCGTAGATCGCGCTCTGGATCGTAGGGGCGGAGACGACCTCGCCGTCGAGCACGAACGCGGCGCTCTTGCCGATGTTCTGAGAGGTGTACTGCCCCCAGATCGCGGCGCCCTCGCTCTTGAACGTGAGGCTGATGACCCAGCCGGCGCCCTGCGAGTTCTGCTGCGCCATCGCGTTGTCGATCTGGGTGCCCTCGAGGAAGCTGGGGCCGAGGACGTACTTCTCGGTGCCGTCCTGGCTGCAGGCGACCAGCGGGAGCTTGGGGTCGTCGTATCCGCGCAGCGGGTCGTTGGCGCTGCAGTTGAGCGTGGTCAGCGCCATCTGCTGCACGGTGGGGTCGGTGCTCTGGCGCACCTGCCGGGCCGCGGCGATGGCCGCGGCCACCTGCGGGTCGGCGGGAGATGCCGGAGTGACTGCCCCCGGGTCCGGTGGTGGCGGCGGGGCAGGCTGTCCCGGCGGGGCGGACTGTGCCGGCTGCGCGGGCTGTGCCGGCGGGGCCGGCGGCGGAGCGGGTGTGGGGTTCTGCAGCGGCGCCGTGAAGGCCACCGGAGCCACCCCGCGCTCCACAGGAGCCGCCGGGTCGGCCGCGCCCTGCGGCTGGTCGGCCGGGGCGGGCGCACCGGACGGCGGCGCGGCGGGAGGCGGCGCACCCGGGCTGGGCGTGACGGCGGGGGCACCCGGGGCGGGAGCCGGAGCGCCCGGCTGGCCCGCCTCGGGACCCGGCGGCGCGGCCGGAGCCGACGCCACCGGGCCGCCGATGACCTCACGGAACCGCAGCTGGGCGGTCTGACCCAGCGATCGGGCCTGGTCACCCTCCTGGCCGGGCACCGTGATCGTCAGGTTGCTGCCGTCGAGCACCACCTCGGCGCCGCTGACGCCGAGACCGTTGACCCGGTCCTCGATGATCTGCTGCGCCAGCAGGAGCTGGTCCCGGGGCGGCTCCGCGCCCGTCTCGGTGCGCGCCTGCAGGGTGACCCGAGTGCCGCCCTGCAGATCGATACCGAGCTTGGGGGCGGCGCGACCGTCGCCGGTGAAGAACACCAGTGCGTAGAGCACGATGACGACACCGGCGAACGCCGCCAGGTAGCGCCAGGGACGAATCCGCCCCGGGGTGGTTGCCACTGCTGAATTCTCTTCCTGTCAGAAAACGCCCGCGTTCAGTTGCGGGAGGTGCCGTTCGCGGAGTCGTCCTTCTCCAGCGACGGTGCCTTGTCCAGCGACGGCGCCTTGTCGTCGTCGGCGACCGAGGGGGTCGCCTCGCCCGATGCCACCACCGGGGCGGCGGGCGCGTCGACCACGCCCGGCTCGAGTGCGACCGGGTTGACCTTCTCACGGACCGCGGCGCGCACCCACGTGGTGACGACGCCGTCCGCGATCTCCAGGTCGACGGTGTCCTCGTAGGAGGCGTCGACAACCGTGGCCCGGAGACCCGACGTGGTCATGACCACGTCACCGACCTCCAGCGCGGCCTGCAGCTTCTGCGTCTCCGCGACCTGACGGCGCTGGCGCCGCCCGGACAGGAAGATCGGGATGAACAGCAGCAGGATGAGTAGTGGGAACAGCAGCGAGAGGTCCATGGTCTCCGTATCTCCGCACGTCGAGAGCCACCCGAGTCTGCCAGCCCCCGCTCAGAACAACGCGGGAGGGCCACCCTGGGTGACGTTCGGTGGCGGAGTGATGCCCAGATGGGCCCAGGCAGCCGCCGTGGCCACCCGGCCCCGCGGCGTGCGGGCCAGCATTCCGGCCCGCACCAGGTACGGCTCGCAGACCTCTTCGACGGTACCGGGTTCCTCCCCGACAGCGACAGCGAGCGTGGAAACACCCACCGGACCACCGCCGAACGAGCGGACCAACGCCCCCAGCACGGCCCGGTCCAGCCGGTCCAGGCCCAGCTCGTCGACGTCGTAGACGGCCAGGGCGTCCCGCGCCACCTTCCGGGTGACCGCACCGTCGGCGCGCACCTGCGCGAAGTCGCGGACGCGGCGCAGCAGGCGGTTGGCGATCCGCGGGGTGCCCCGCGACCGGGAGGCGATCTCCTCGGCGCCGTCCCGGCGCAGGTCGACGTCGAGGATGACGGCCGCGCGGCGCAGCACGAGCTCCAGCTCGGCCGGCTCGTAGAACTCCATGTGCGCGGTGAAGCCGAACCGGTCGCGCAGCGGTCCCGTGAGCGCACCCGACCGTGTGGTCGCCCCGACCAGCGTGAACGGGGCGATCTCCAGCGGGATGGAGGTGGCACCCGGGCCCTTCCCCACCACCACGTCGACCCGGAAGTCCTCCATCGCCAGGTAGAGCATCTCCTCGGCGGGGCGGGCGATCCGGTGGATCTCGTCGATGAACAGCACGTCACCGGACTCGAGGTTGGACAGCATCGCGGCGAGGTCGCCCGCCCGTTCGAGCGCGGGTCCCGAGGTCAGCCGGATCGCGGCTCCCATCTCGGCCGCGACGATGAGCGCGAGGCTCGTCTTGCCGAGGCCCGGCGGCCCCGACAGCAGGATGTGGTCGGGCGGGTCACCGCGGCGCCGCGCACCCTCCAGCACCAGCTCCAGCTGTTCGCGGACCCGGGGCTGCCCGATGAACTCGGTGAGGTTGCGTGGCCGCAGGGTGGCGTCGACCTCGAGGTCCTCCGGTTCGGGCCCGGGGGTCAGTGCGACGTCACTCATCGGGACCGGCCCAGGCGGGCCAGTGCGGCACGCAGGAGCGTGCTCGCGTCGGTGTCGGCGCCGTCGCCCGCCAGCACCGCGTCCACGGCCTGTTCGGCGGGCTTCGCCGTGAACCCGAGACCGACGAGTGCCTCCACGACCTGCTCACGGCGCGGGTTCGCGCCGTTCGCCGTGATCGGGAGCGTGGCCGGGGCCGCCGACGGGGCGTCGACCTTGTCCTTCAGCTCCAGCACCAGGCGCTCGGCTCCCTTGCGCCCGATGCCGGGCACGCGGGTGATCGTGGTCAGGTCACCGTCGAGGAGGGCGCGGCGGAGCACGTCGGGGGCGAGCACGGCGAGGGTGGCGAGCGCGATGCGCGGCCCGATGCCGCTCACCGTCTGCAGCAGCCCGAACAGCTCGCGTTCCTCGTCGTCGGCGAAGCCGAACAGCGTGAGTGAGTCCTCCCGCACCACGAGTGCCGTGGCCAGGCGGCTCGGCTGCCCGCGCCGCAGCCCGGCCAGCGTGGTGGGCGTGGCGTACACGGCCAGGCCGACGCCGCCGACCTCGACGACGGCGTGGTCGAGCCCGATCTCCAGCACCTCGCCGCGCACCGAGCTGATCACGACGCCTCCCCCGCGGCCTTCGCCGCCGCCTTCGCCCCAGCCGCCTTCGCCGCGGCCGCCAGCCGGGCCCGGTGGGCTCGGGCCAGCTCGGCCGACCGGGCCTGTGCCTGTGCCATCCGGTCCAGCATGGGCGCCCGCCAGCAGTGGCAGATCGCCAGGGCCAGCGCATCGGCGGCGTCGGCGGGCCGGGGCGCCGTCTCCAGGCCGAGCAGGCGCGTGACCATGGTGGTGACCTGCTGCTTGCCTGCCCGGCCCTCACCGGTGACGGCCGCCTTCACCTCGCTGGGCGTGTGGAACGCGACGGGCAGCCCCGCCCGCGCCGCGAGCAGCGCCACCACCCCGCTGGCCTGCGCCGTTCCCATCACGGTGCGGACGTTGTGCTGGCTGAACACCCGCTCGATCGCGACGACGTCGGGCCGGTGCCGCTCGATCCAGCGCTCGACCTCGGCACCGACGGCCAGCAGCCGCTCGGCGACGGGCGCCTCAGGAGGGGTCGTGACGACGCCGACGTCCACACACCGCACGGTGCGCCCACCCGAACCGTCGACGACCCCGAGCCCACACCGGGTCAGTCCCGGGTCGACGCCGAGCACCCGCACACCGTCTCCTCTCGCGCGAACAGCCGTTCGAGAGGGCAGGCTACCGGCGCGGTATCCGGCCCCGATGGGGGCGCGCCGTCAGCGGTGGGCGCCTTTCCGTAGCACGCTGTGCGGCGTCAGCCGCTGCACGCCGCGCACGCCTCGTCGCCCCCAGGAGCGAGCATGTCCCCGACCGACCGTCTCGGCACGTACCTCAACGACCACATCGGAGGAGCGAACGCGGGCGTGGAGATGGCCCGGCAGCTCGAGGAGGCCGTCCGCGGCGAGCCGGCGGCCGCCGGGCTCGGGCCGATCGCCGCCGACGTCGAGGAGGACCTGGCGACGCTCCGCCGCCTCGTGGAGGTGCTCGGGGTCGGGAGCAACCCGGTGAAGCAGGCCGCGGGGTGGATCGCGGAGAAGGTCCATCGGCTCGGGGTGGACGAGCGGGTGACCCACAGCCGCGAGCTGACGCTGCTGCTGCAGGCCGAGAGCCTCGCGCTCGGCGTGGAGGGCAAGCTCGCGCTCTGGCTGTCGCTGCTGGAGGTGGCCCCGGCGTACCCGCAGCTCAGCTGCATCGACCTGCCCGCGCTGGCCGATCGGGCGCGGGACCAGCGGCGCCGGCTGGAGACCGTGCGGCTCGGCGCTGCCCGCGCCGCCTTCGCCGCCGCCGACTGACCGGACGGGCCCCGGCCGTCAGGCCACGCGCTGGGTGAGGCTGAACCAGTTGCCGGAGTCGTCGCGGAACACGGCCTCGATCCCGTAGGGCCGCCGCGCGGGCTCCTGGACGAACACGACGCCGCGGGCCGAGAGCTCCTCGTAGGTCTTCTGGCAGTCGTCGGTGCCCATCACCCCCGCGCCGAGCGCGCCCTTGGCGATCAGGGAGCGCATCTGGTCCGCGGTCTCCTCGTCCTGGCCCATCCCGACGGCGGCGAGGACGATCTCCAGGTCGGGCTGGTCGGGCGGGCTGACGGTGAGCCAGCGGAAGCCGGTGCCCGACCCCTCGAACTCCGCGCCCATGGTGAGGTCACCGCGCAGCTCGAACCCGAGCTTCTCGGTGTAGAACCGCTTCGCCGAGTCCTGATCGACCACGTACACGGTGGTGTGCGACATCCTGCTGATCATCTGGTCCTCCGGGTCGGTGACGGGATGCACAGACGCTAGGACCGCTCCACCGCCGCGGGCTTCTCCGCGCTTGCGGTGGTGGCGCCGGGACGGCTCCACGCCATGACGAAGCAGCCGGGCACCCGCGGAGCTCCCCGCTCGGCGTGCACCTTGCGGTACTGCGTGGGGGAGGCGCCGACGAGCTCCGAGAACCGGGCGCTGAACGAGCCGAGGCTGCTGAAGCCGACGAGGTGGCAGATCTCGGTGACGGTGAGGTCGGCCGAGCGCAGGAGGTCCTGTGCCCGCTCCACCCGGCGGCGGGTGAGGTACTGGCCCGGTGTCTCGCCGTAGGCCGCGCGGAACCCGCGGGCGAAGTGGTAACGGGAGAAGCCGGCGGCCCGGGCCATCGCGTCGAGGTCGAGCGGCTCGGCGTACTGCCGGTCGATCAGGTCACGCGCCCGCCGCAGATGGAACACCGCGGGCACGACAGGGCCGTTCACGCCCCCATCCTCCCGTACCCGCCCCGCGCTCTCACCGCGCGACACCGGACGGAAACCCGCTGGTGGCATGCCGGGAGTCGGGCGGATCATCCCGGTTCACCCGCGTCCGGCCGCCGTACGCTGCGACGATGCGCGACGACCGGCTCCTGCTGCGCGAGTTCCTGCGCGCCCCCACCCAGGTCGCCACGGTGACGGCGAGCTCCGACGCGCTCGTCGCCGCGATGCTCGCCCCGCACGTGATCGGGGACGAGTCCGTGGTCGTCGAGCTCGGGGCGGGCACGGGACACCTCACCGACGCCGTCCAGCGCCGGCTGGGCGGTCGCGGCCGCCACCTCGCCATCGAGCTCAGCCCCGTGCTGGCGCAGCGGCTGACCGCCCGCCACCCCGCCGTCACCGTGGTGTGCGCCGACGCGGCCGAGCTGCCCGACGTGTTGCACGCCCACGGGATCACGACGGCCGACGTGATCTGCAGCCTGCTGCCCTGGGCGGCCTACGCCGCCGCACCGATCCCCGCCATCGCCGCCGCCGCTCTGGCGCCCACCGGCACGTTCACCCAGGTCTCACTCCTGCTGACCCACCTGCTGCCCCCGGCCCGCCGTCAGGAACGCGACCTCAGGGCCGCGTTCGCCGAGCTCACCGTGAGCCCGCCCGTGTGGCGCAACCTCCCCCCGGCCCGCATCCTCGCCGCCTCCGGCCCGCGCGGCTGAGCTGCCGCAGGCGGTTCCGCGCGCCCGGCCCGGCCTTTGCAGGGTCCGGGGGCTCTGCGAGGACCTGACGCAGCGCGCGGAACCGCCCGGCTGTCGGGCTGTAGCGTCGATGCCATGGTCGAGGAGCCGGGCGCCGTGCCCGTGGAGATCGTCGAGCTGCTCGTCTCGCCCGTGCACGCCTACGAGGGACGCCCGCTGGACGGCCCGCGTCCCGACCCGGACGGCACACGGCCCGACACCGTCGAGGTCCGCGCCGGCCTCGGCCTGGTCGGGGACCGGTACTACGGCCGCGCGGCGCACCGGCGCGCGGCCGTCACGTTCTTCGCGGCCGAGTCGCTCGCCGAGGTCGCGCACGAGCTCGGCCTCGCCGACGTGCCCGACGCCGGGCTCACCCGGCGCAACGTGGTGCTGCGCGGCTTCCCGGTGGACCGGCTGGCCGCCAGGCGGGGCACCGAAGGGGCGATCTTCAGCATCGACTCCGGTGCCGGCCCGGTGCGCTTCCGCGCACACCGCCCGGCCAACCCCTGCAGCTGGATGGACGTGGTGCTGGCGCCGGGCGCGTTCCGCGCGATGCGGGGCCGGGGCGGGGTGCGGTGCGAACCGCTCGACGACGGGGTGCTGCGCCGCGGGCCGGCGGTGCTGCGCGTGGAGGCGACGCCCCACGAGCAGCCCGAGGCCGGTCAGTGGGCCGCGTCGTCCCAGCTGCGCCCGTAGCCCACCGAGACCTCCAGCGGCACGCTCAGCGACGCGGCGGCACCCATCTCGCGGCGCACGAGCGTCTCCACGACCTCGCGCTCACCCTCGGCGAGCTCGAGCACCAGCTCGTCGTGCACCTGCAGCAGCATCCGGCTACGCAGCCCCTCGCCGGTGAGCGCCCGGTGCACCCCGAGCATCGCGACCTTGATGATGTCGGCCGCGCTGCCCTGGATGGGGGCGTTGAGCGCCATCCGCTCGGCCATCTCCCGGCGCTGGCGGTTGTCGTTCGTGAGGTCGGGCAGGTAGCGGCGGCGACCCATGATCGTGGCGGTGAAGCCGTCCTTGCGGGCGATGTCGACGATGCTGCGCAGGTAGTCGCGCACCCCGCCGAAGACGTTGAAGTACTCGTCCATGAGGCCGCGGGCCTCCTCGGTGGAGATCCGCAGCTGGCCGGCCAGGCCGAACGAGGAGAGGCCGTAGGCCAGCCCGTAGTTCATCGCCTTGATCTTGGCCCGCTGCTCCCCCGAGACCTCGGTGGGCTCGCAGCCGAAGACCCGCCCCGCCGTCTGGGCGTGGAAGTCGTGGCGCGAGCGGAAGGCCTCGATCAGCGCGGCGTCCTCCGACAGGTGGGCCATGATCCGCATCTCGATCTGGCTGTAGTCGGCCGTCATCAACTCGCCGTACTCCGGGCCCACCACGAACGTCTCGCGGATGCGCCGGCCCGCCGCGGTGCGGATCGGGACGTTCTGCAGGTTGGGCTCGGTGGAGCTCAGCCTGCCGGTGGCCGCGATCGTCTGGCTGTAGGTGGTGTGGATCCGCCCGTCGTCGGCCACGGACTTGAGCAGGCCGTCGACGGTGACCTTGAGCCGCGTTGCGTCGCGGTGCAGCAGCAGATGGGAGAGGAACTCGTGCCCCGTCTGCTCGAAGAGCGTCTGCAGCGCGTCGGCGTCGGTGGTGTAGCCGGTCTTGGTGCGCTTGGTCTTCGGCATGTTGAGCTCGTCGAACAGCACGGCCTGCAGCTGCTTCGGCGAGCCGAGGTTGATCTCCTTGCCGATCACCGTGTAGCTGTCCTGCGCGGCCTGCTTCACCTGCGCGGCGAACTCGGACTCCAGCGCGGCGAGCGCCTCACCGTCGACCGCGATGCCGGCCTGCTCCAGGTCGGCCAGCACGAACTCCAGCGGCAGCTCCAGCTCCGCCAGCAGCTCGGTGCCGCCGCGTTCGGCCAGCTCGGCGTCGAGGGCGTCGGCCAGCTCCGCGACGGCGGACGCGGCGATCATCTGCGCCTGGGCGCGCGCGGCGTCGGCCTCCTCTTCACCGCTCGGAGCGTCAGCGGAGAGCGCATCAGCACGGCCGAGGAGGGAGAGCTGGCCGTCCTCGGCCTCGCCGTCGGCCCGCAGCTCGCGCCGCAGGTAGCGCAGCGCGAGGTCGGCCAGGTCGAAACTGCGCTGGCCCGGCCGCGACAGGTAGGCGGCCAGCGCGGTGTCGCTGGTGAGCCCGGCGAGGCTCCAACCTCGACCCCGCAGCGCGTGCAGCGCCGACTTGGCGTCGTGGGCGGCCTTCGGCACGTCCGGGTCGGCGAGCCACTCCCCCAGCGCGGCCTCGTCGTCGGGCGTGAGCACGGTGACGTCGAGGTAGCCGGCCTGTGGGACGCCCGCCGTGGCACCGGCCGCCCTGGCCTCGACCGTGGGCTCGCCGGCCGCGAGCCCGATGCCGGCGACGTCGGCAGCCGTGGGGCCGCCGGTGAGGCCGTGGAAGGCCAGGCCGACGCGGCGACCGTCGCGGGCGTGCGCGTCGAGCCAGGCCCGCACACCGCCCGGCTCGATGGCCCCGCCCTGCACCTCGATGCCGCCCTCGGCCTCCGGCTCCGCGCTCTGCAGCGTGGCGAACAGGCGCTCACGCAGCACCCGGAACTCCAGCTCGTCGAAGAGCCGGTGGACGGCGTCGCGGTCCCACGGCCGCAGTTCGAGATCGGCGGGCGCCGCCTCGAGCGGGACGTCGCGGATCAGCTCGGTGAGCTGGCGGTTGAGCAGTACTCCGGCCAGGTGGGCGCGCAGCGCGTCGCCCGCCTTGCCCTTGACCTCGTCGACGCGGTCGGTGAGCTCGGCGAGCGAGCCGAACTCGCGTACCCACTTCGCTGCGGTCTTCTCCCCGACGCCCGGGATGCTCGGCAGGTTGTCGCTGGGGTCGCCCCGCAGGGCCGCGAAATCGGGGTACTGGGCCGGGGTCAGGCCGTAGCGGTTCATCACCTCGGCCGGGTCGATGCGGCCCAGGTCGGACACCCCGCGCTTCGGGTACAGCACCATGACGTCGTCGCTGACCAGCTGGAACGCGTCGCGGTCGCCGGTGGTGATCAGCACCTGGAAGCCGTCGGCCTCCGCCTGCGTGGCGAGCGTGGCGATCAGGTCGTCGGCCTCGTAGCCCTCGACGCCGAACTCCGGGATCGCGAGCGCCCGCAGCACCTCCTTGATGAGGTCGACCTGGCCCCGGAAGTCGTCGGGAGTGGCCGAGCGGTTGGCCTTGTACTCGGTGTAGCGCTCGGACCGGAACGTGGTGCGCGAGACGTCGAAGCACACCGCGAGGTGGGTGGGCTGCTCGTCGCGCAGCAGGTTGATGAGCATCGACGTGAAGCCGTAGACCGCGTTGGTGGTCTGCCCCGTGCCGGTGCGGAAGTTCTCGGCCGGCAGCGCGAAGAAGGCGCGGTAGGCGAGCGAGTGCCCGTCGAGCAGCAGGAGCCGCTTTCCGGTGGACGACGGCGCAGCGGGCGCGGCAGGCCTCTGGCGGGTGCGGGTGGCGGGGCTCATCGACGGCGAGTCTAGGACCGCACCCCGACAGTTCCGCACACGGACGGGCTCCGTTCTCGAAGAGCCGGGAACCACACGGCCCGTTCCGCCGTTCCCGTGGTGACATGTGATCGTCCGTCCGGTTGATCCCGTTAGGGTGGATCCGGCAGGACCGACAACAGAAGCGGAGCAGTACGTGAGCGTCAGCCTCTCCAAGGGTGGAAACGTCAGCCTCACCAAGGAGGCCCCCGGCCTCACGGCCGTGGTCATCGGCCTCGGCTGGGACGTCCGATCCACCACCGGCACCGACTTCGACCTCGACTCCTCGGCGATCGTGGCCAAGGCCGACGGCAAGGCCGTCTCCGACAAGCACTTCGTGTTCTTCAACAACCTCACCACCCCCGACGGCACCGTCGAGCACACCGGCGACAACCTCACCGGTGAGGGCTCGGGCGACGACGAGCAGGTCAAGGTCAACCTGGCCGGCATGGCCGCCGAGGTCGACAAGATCGTGTTCGCCGTGAGCATCTACGACGCCGACGCGCGTTCGCAGAGCTTCGGCCAGGTCCGCAACGCGTTCATCCGGGTCGTCAACCAGGCGGGCGGGGCCGAGATCGCCCGCTACGACCTCAGCGAGGACGCCTCCACGGAGACGGCCATGGTCTTCGGGGAGCTGTACCGCAACGGTGCCGAGTGGAAGTTCCGCGCGGTCGGCCAGGGCTACGCGTCGGGCCTCACGGGGATCGCCCGCGACTACGGCGTCAACGTCTGACCCGGCCGGTGGCCATCGACTACACCAAACGGCGTCCGACCACACCGGCAGCGGGAGGCGCGAGCGGCGACGGGGTGTCGCTGTCGAAGGTCACCCTCACGAAGGCCGCGCCGAGCGTCTCGCTCACCAAGCGGGGCGCCACCGGCGGTGAGCTGCGGGTCAACCTGCAGTGGACCGCGGGTGAGGAGGCCCGCGGCGGCCTGTTCGGCAAACGGCGCGGCCGGTCGATCGACCTGGACCTCGCCTGCCTGTGGGAGTTCAGCGACGGCAGCAAGGGTGTCGTGCAGGCTCTGGGCAACGCGTTCCAGGCGCCGTACCAGGGCGCGCCGATCATCCGGCTCGACGGCGACGACCGCTCGGGCTCCGCCGCGGGCGGCGAGAACATGGTGATCGACCTGTCCCGGGTCGACGAGATCCGCCGCATCCTCGTGTTCGCGTTCATCTACCAGGGCACGCCCAACTGGGCGGGCGCCAACGGCGTCGTGACGCTGCATCCGGCGTCGGGGCCCGAGATCGAGGTGCGCCTCGACGAGCACGACACCGGGTCGCCGACCTGCGTGATCGCGATGCTCGAGAACCAGGGCGGGGAGATGCTGGTGCGCCGCGAGGTGCGCTACGTCAGCGGTGGGCAGGCCGACGTCGACCGGGCGTACGGCTGGGGAATGGAGTGGGCGCGCGGGCGTAAGTGACCTGCGCCGACGACCGCGCTCCCGGTAGGTGCCACACCGGGCGACTTCGGAAAGGGATCGCACCGTGCGGCACTTCGCCTACCTGAGCGCGTCCGAGACGGGCGCCCTGTTCGAGACGCCACCGGAGCCGTTCCACCGCGACAGCGGCCGGGACCTGCTCTCGGTGGCGCTCGGCGCCACGCTCTACATGCCGGCCACCCGGCCGGCCCTCACCGCCGACATCACCAAGCAGGCGGCCGCCGGTGTCACGTCGGTGGTCGTCTGCCTGGAGGACTCCATCGCCGACGACGAGGTGGCCGAGGGCGAGGCCAACCTGGTCGCGACGCTGCGCGACCTGCACGAGCAGCCGCAGACCGAGCCGCCGCTGCTCTTCGTCCGGGTCCGGGGCGCGGCGCAGATCCCCGCGCTGGTGGCGCGGCTCGGGCCTGCCGCCGCGGTGCTCGACGGGTTCGTGATGCCGAAGTTCACCGCGGCCAGCGGCACCGAGTACCTGCACGCCATCGACGACGCCGACCGCATGGCCGGCACGACGCTGCTGGCGATGCCCGTGATCGAGTCGGGGGCCGTGCTCTACGCCGAGACCCGCGTCGACGAGCTGACACGGCTGCGCGCGCTCCTGCACCGCGACCGGCGCCGGATACTGGCGGTGCGCCTGGGCGCCACCGATCTGTGCGCCCTGTACGGCCTGCGCCGCTCGCCGGACCTGTCGATCTACGACGTCAAGGTGGTGAGCAGCCTCATCTCCGACGTCGTCAACGTCCTGGGCCGGGCCGACGGCAGCGGCTTCACCGTCACCGGGCCGGTGTGGGAGTACTACTCCGGCGTCGAGCGGATCTTCAAGCCGCAGCTGCGCTCCTCCCCGTTCGCCGAGCACAATGAGCGGGAGCTGCGCGGCCGGCTCGTGGGCCGGGCGATCGACGGGCTCATCCGCGAGGTGTCGCTCGACCGGGCCAACGGCCTCACCGGCAAGACCGCGATCCACCCGAGCCACGTCGCCGTGGTCCACGCGCTGTCCGTGGTCACGAGCGAGGAGCACCGGGACGCCTCCGACGTGCTCCGGGCGGACCGGGCGGGCGGCGTGCTGGCGTCCGGTCACCGCAACAAGATGAACGAGATCGGCCCGCACACCGCGTGGGCCCGGCGGACGATGCTGCGGGCGCGGGCGTTCGGGGTGGCCGCCGACGACGTCTCCTTCGTCGACCTGCTGGCTGCGAGCCTGCCGCGATGACCGGCATCGCGAGCGAGCGGCGCGCGCCCCTGGCCGCGCGGCTCGGCATCCGGCTGCGCACCGTCGGCGCGGGCGCCGATCCCGCCGTGCTGCTGGGCCTGGCGCTGCGGCGCAACCCGCGGAGGGCGCAGCTGCTCGTGTCGCGGGTGCTCGGCAAGCACGTCCCCACCGATCCCCGGCTGGTCCGCGCCGCCGGGCTGCTGCTGGGCGGGCTGGTGGCCGACACGCTGGCCGGGAAGCCGCCGCGGCCGTTGCCCGTGGCGACGCTGCACGCCGCCGTCCGGGGCGACCGTGCGGCAGCGGCCACGCTGCACGGCGACGCCGAGCGGGCCATCGGGACGGACCCCGGCGCGCTCGTCCTCGGCTTCGCCGAGACGGCCACCGCGCTGGCCCACTGCGTCGCCGAAGGGCTGGGCGGTGCCGCCTGCCTGCACTCCACGCGCCGGCCGGTGCCCGGGTACGCCGTCGCGGGCGGCTTCACCGAGGACCACTCGCACGCCACCCACCACCTGCTGCTGCCCGCCGACCCCGCTCTCCTGCACAGCGGGCGGCCGCTCGTGCTCGTGGACGACGAGCTGAGCACCGGGCGCACCGCGCTGAACACGATCACCGCGCTGCACCGCACGGCCCCGCGCGAGCACTACGTCGTGGCGGCGCTCGTGGACGTCCGGCCCGCCGGGAACGAGCTGGTCGACGGCATGGCGGCTCTGGGCGCCCGGCTGGACGTCGTCTCGCTCGCCCGTGCCGCGATCGAGCTGCCCGCCGACCTCACCGACCGCGCGGCCGCCCTGCGCGCCGAGCTCGGTGACGCGCTCCCGCCGTCACCGATCCTGCCCGGCGGTGCACCGCAGGTGCCGACGCTGGTGCTCGCCGACCTCGGCTGGCCCGCCGGCGTGCCGGCCGGTGCCCGGCACGGGTTCACGGCCCACGACCACCGACAGCTCACGGACGCACTGCCCCGCCTCGGCGCCGGTCTGGCCCGCGCGGCCGGGCTGGTGCCCGGAGAGCGGACGCTGGTGCTCGGCACCGAGGAACTGATGCATCTCCCCCTGCGGCTCGCCCAGACCCTCGCCGACGCGGGCCATCACGTGGCGTTCTCCAGCACCACGCGCTCGCCCGCCGTCGTCGTCGCGGCCGAGGGGTACGCCCTCACCAGCGGGATCACGTTCCCGGCCCACGACGATCCCGCCGACGGACCGGGGCCCCGCTTCGCCTACAACGTCGGGGACGGCGCATGGGACCACGTCCTCGTCGTCGTCGACCCACCCGCCGACACGGCCGCCCTGCGGTCCGGGCTCCTCCCGGCGCTCGCCCCGCACACGCGACGGACGAGCCTGGTGATCACGCCGTGACCCCCGCTCCGCTGCGCGGCCCGCACTTCGGCAGCTACGCCCCCGACGACGTGGCGTGGCTGCTCACCGACCTGTCCGGCGTGGCGCTGGAGGCTCCCACGGAGGAGCGCGAGGAGGCCGTCCAGAGCGGCGGGAGCCACTACGCCGAGTCGCTCCCGCACGAGTACCTCCCGGATGCGAGCTACCTCGCGCTGTACCGCGCGGCGCTCGCCGCCACCGCTCCCCGGCTGGCGCAGGCCGTCGGCACGGTCACCGAACTGGTGCTCCGCGAACGCGGGCCCGACGTGGTGCTGGCCTCCCTCGCCCGCGGAGGCACCCCGGTCGGTGTGCTGATGCGCCGCTGGGCGGCGTGGGCCCACGGGCTGGACCTGCCGCACTACGCCGTCTCCATCGTCCGCGGGCGGGGCATCGACCGGCTCGCGCTGCGCCACCTCGCCGAGCACCACGACCCGTCCCGGGTGGTGTTCGTGGACGGCTGGACGGGCAAGGGCGCGATCACCCGGGAGCTCGCGGAGGCCGTGGCCGAGCACGAACGCGACACCGGGGCGCGCTTCGACCCCGACCTCGCGGTGCTCGCCGACCCCGGCCGCTGCACCACCACGTTCGGCACGCGGGAGGACTGGCTGATCGCGTCCGCCTGCCTGAACTCGACGGTGTCGGGGCTCGTCTCCCGCACCGTGCTGAACCCGCGCCTGCTCGGGCCCCACCAGTACCACGGGGCGAAGTTCTATACGCACCTCGCGCGGTCCGACGTCTCCACCGGCTTCATCAGCGCCGTCACCACGAAGTTCGCCGGCGTCCACGACACCACGCCGCCGTCCGACCGGGTCGCCGACGGCGCAGGCAGGCGAGCCGTCGAACGGATCACCCAGGCCTACGACGTCGGCGACGTCAACCTCGTGAAGCCCGGGGTCGGCGAGACCACCCGGGTGCTGCTGCGCCGGGTGCCGTGGCGGGTGCTGGTGCGCGCCGGGGCGCCCGCCGCCGACCTCGCGCACATCCGGCTGCTGGCGCAGCGCCGCGGCGTTCCGGTCGAGGAGGTGGCCGACCTGCCCTACAGCTGCGTGGGGTTGATCCGCCCCCGGCACGCCCGCCGTCCCGTCCTCCGCCGCACCACCGGCGCACGGACGGCGGCGCCGTGACGGCCGGAGCGATCACGGTCGCCCGTCCGGTCGCCTGCCTCGACCTCGACCGCACCACCATCTACTCGGCCGCCGCCCTCGACCTCCGCATGCCCGACCAGCACGCCCCACGGCTGCTGTGCGTCGAGGTCCTCGCGGGCGTCCCGCAGTCGTTCATGACCGAGGAGGCCGTCCACGCCTTCCGCGCGCTGCAGGGCGCGGCCGTCGTCGTCCCGACCACCACGCGCACACCCGAGCAGCTCGCCCGCGTCCACCTGCCCGGGCCGCCCGCCCGCTTCGCGATCGCCAGCAACGGCGGCCACCTGCTCGTCGACGGCGAGATCGACCCCGGCTGGAACGCCGCCGTGCGCACCCGGCTCGCGGGGTGCGCGCCGCCCGCCGAGGTCGAGGCCCACATGCGGGCCCGCGGCGGCCCGTTCGTCCTGAGGCTGCGCACGGCGAGCGAGCTGTTCTGCTACGCCGTGGTGGACCGGGCCGCCCTGCCCACCGGCTGGGTGGAGGCGCTCGCCGACTGGTGCGCCCCCCGCGGCTGGACGGTGTCGTTGCAGGGCCGCAAGGTCTACGCGGTGCCTGCCGGCCTGACGAAGTCGGCGGCCGCTGCCGAGGTGCTCGCCCGGTCGGGCGGCACCCACCTGCTCGCCGCAGGCGACTCACTGCTCGACGCCGACCTGCTCGACGCGGCCGACCTCGCGGTCCGCCCGGCCCACGGCGAGCTCGCCGCCACCGGCTTCACCCGGCCGCACCTGGCCGTCACCACCGCCACCGGAGCCGCGGCAGGGGCCGAGCTGCTGGCCTGGCTGTCCGAACGGGCCGGAGCGTTCGTCCTGTCCGGCTCCGGCAGGCCCTGATCACACCGAAGAACAACAGGAGGAAACGCTTCATGGCGCTGTGGGACCAACTCAAGGAACGTGCGCTCGACATGACCTCGCAGGCGAAGACGCAGGTCGGCAAGCACAAGAACAAGGAGTTCGCCGACGCGAGCATGGCCGTGTGCGCACTCATCGCCGCAGCCGACGGCACCATCAGCGGGGAGGAGCGCCGCAAGACGGCGGGCTTCATCACGAGCAACGACGTTCTGTCGATCTTCTCGGCCACCGAGCTGCTGGAGAGGTTCAACCACTTCGCCGGCAAGCTCGAGAGCGACTACGACTTCGGCAAGGTCGAGGCGATCCAGGCCCTGTCGAAGCTGAAGGGGAAGCCGGACGCCGCCCGCGCCGTGATCCAGGTCGGCATCATCGTCGGCGGGTCCGACGGCGACTTCGACGAGAACGAGAGGCAGGCCGTCCGCGAGTCGTGCAACGCCGTCGGCGTGGCGCCCTCGGAGTTCGATCTGTAGCAACAACGGGCTCCCCGGCGCGATGCGCCGGGGAGCCCGTCCTGCACGGCGAAATCCTCAGATGTGGGCGGCCGTAGCCGGCAGCAGCTCCTGGAACGTGCGCCCGGTGGCCACGGCCCCGATCGCCGTCATCGTCCAGCCGCCGCCGTCACCCCGGCCCACCTTGGCCATGATCTGGGCGTTGTGCTGCCCGGAGCCCGACAGCACGAAACGGGCCAGCTCGTCGCCCGTGGTCTGGTCGACGAGCCGGCAGAAGGCGTTCTCGATCTGCGAGAAGTCCTGCCCGGTGAACGAGCTGACCACGAACGCGATCTGGGTGATCGAGGCCGGAAGCCGCGCGAGATCCACCAGGATCGTCTCGTCGTCGCCGTCCCCGGCGCCGGTCTGGTTGTCGCCCGTGTGCTGCACCGAGCCGTCCTGGCTGCGCAGCTGCCGGAACCACACCGCGTCGACCAGGTCGCCGCGCGCGTCGAAGAGCAGCGCGGAGGCGTCCAGGTCGATCTGCTGCGACTTGGAGCCGAACAGGCCGCGCTTCTTCACCGCGTCCCAGCCCAGCCCCATCCGGACCACGCTCAGGCTGCCACCGTCGCGTTTGGCGAGCGAAACCTTCTGACCCTTGGTCAGGTTGATCGACACACGTACTCCGTTCATCGGCACACGGGGAGCGATCGGACGCCGTGACACGGCACGCGTCCGATCGGGGTGATTCGTCCATAGTGCCCGAAATCGGAGTGCCCCGGGGCGCCGGCCCCGCGGAAACGAAACGGCACCCTCCCCCGGGTGGCCGGGGCGAAGGTGCCGTTCGCAGGAACTCAGGAGCTAGGCGTTGACCTCTTCGAGAACCTCGTCGGAGACGTCGAAGTTGGCGTAGACGTTCTGCACCTCGTCGCTGTCCTCGAGCGCGTCGATCAGCCGGAACACCTTCTTGGCCGCCTCGGCGTCGAGCGGCACGGACATCGACGGCAGGAAGGTGGGGTCGGCCGAGTCGTAGTCGATGCTCGCCTCCTGCAGCGCCGTGCGCACCGGGATCAGGTCGCCCGCCTCGGACACCACCTCGAAGCTCTCCCCGAGGTCGTTGACCTCCTCGGCGCCGGCGTCGAGCACGGCGAGCAGCAGGTCGTCCTCGGTGAGCTCGCCCGCCTTCGGGACGATCACCACGCCCTTGCGCGTGAAGAGGTACGCCACGGAGCCGGGGTCGGCCATCGCGCCACCGTTGCGCGTCATCGCCGTGCGCACCTCGGTGGCGGCGCGGTTGCGGTTGTCGGTGAGGCACTCGATGAGCACCGCGACACCGTTGGGGCCGTAGCCCTCGTAGGTGATCGTCTGGTAGTCGGCACCACCGGCGTCAGCACCCGAGCCGCGCTTGACGGCGCGGTCGATGTTGTCGTTGGGCACCGAGCTCTTCTTGGCCTTCTGGATGGCGTCGAAGAGCGTGGGGTTACCGTCCGGGTCACCGCCGCCCGTGCGCGCAGCCACCTCGATGTTCTTGATCAGCTTGGCGAACATCTTGCCGCGCCGGGCATCGATGACGGCCTTCTTGTGCTTGGTCGTCGCCCACTTGGAGTGGCCGCTCATCGAGTTTCGCCGTCCTTTCCCAGCTCATGCTCACCTGCCGGGACCCGGACGTCCGTCGCCGGCCTCCTGCCGTGCGGACCGGATGACACCGACCTCTGCCTGATCGTGGCGATTCTACCGACCCGCTCGGACGGCCGGCGGCACCGCCACCTCACGCCGCCCGCGCGCTCTCCTTCACGAGGTCGCAGAACAGCCCGTGCACCCGCAGATCACCGGTGAGCTCCGGGTGGAACGCCGTGGCGATCACCGACCCCTGCCGCACCGCGACCGCCCGCCCGGCCGCCGGCCCCGCATCGGCGCCGGTGATCGTCAACCGCGGGACGGTGGCGAGCACCTCCACCCCCGGCCCCGTGGACTCGACCCACGGCGCCCTGATGAACACCGCGCGCATCGGGTCGCCCAGCAGACCCCGGAAGCGCAGGTCGGTCTCGAAGGAGTCGACCTGGCGGCCGAACGCGTTGCGCCGCACCACGACGTCCAGGCCGCCGACCTGCTGCTGGTCGGGACGCCCGTCCAGCACCTCGCGGGCGAGCAGGATCATCCCGGCGCACGACCCGTAGGCCGGCATCCCGGCGGCGATCCGCTCGCGCAGCGGGTCGAGCAGGTCGAAGACCTCCAGCAGCCTGCTCATCGTGGTCGACTCCCCGCCGGGGATCACCAGCGCGTCGACAGCGTCGAGCTCCGACGGACGCCGCACCGCGACACCACGGACGTCACCACAGGCCGTCACGGCGGCCAGGTGCTCGCGGACGTCACCCTGTAGAGCGAGCACACCGATCACGGGAACCACGGTGACCAGCGTAGTCGCCCCCACGTCCCCCGGCCCCGCCCACCGACGGCCAGGTGGTGATCACCACGAGACGCACGTGATCGCCCCGCCAAGGGCGATCACGTGCGGTTGACCGCGACTGCCCACCCCCACCCCGCGGATTCCGGGCGACTCACCCGCACGAAACGGGCGACTCGCGGGGTCGGGGCGGCGGTCAGACCGGGGCCACGTCCTGCCGCCCCGTGGCGGAGCGGACGGCTTCCGCGACCGCGGGGGCGACTGCGGCGTCGAAGACGCTCGGCACGATGAAGGACGGGTTCGGCTCGGCGACCACGTCGGCGATCGCGGCCGAGGCGGCCAGCAGCATGGCGTCGGTGATGTCGCGCGCCTGGGCGTCCAGCAGACCCCGGAACACCCCGGGGAACGCGAGGACGTTGTTGATCTGGTTGGGGTAGTCCGAACGGCCGGTGGCCACCACGGCGGCGTGGGCCGTGGCGATGGCCGGGTCGACCTCGGGGTCGGGGTTGGCCAGCGCGAACACGATGGAGTCGGGAGCCATCGTGGCGAGCTCCTCGGCACCGAACAGGTTGGGCGCGGACACCCCGATGAACACGTCGGTGTCGACGAGGGCGTCGGCCAGGGAGCCGGACACGCGCGCCTCGTTGGTGTGGTCGGCGATCCAGCGCAGGTTGTCGTCGAGCCCGTCGCGCCCCGGGTGGACGATGCCGTCGATGTCGACGGCCAGCACGTCGCCGGGCATGCTGGAGCGCAGCAGCCGGATGATCGCCGAGCCGGCCGCGCCGACCCCGCAGACCACGACCTTGCAGTCCGAGAGCTTCTTGCCCACCACGCGCAGCGCGTTGCGCAGCGCGCCGAGCACGACCACCGCCGTGCCGTGCTGGTCGTCGTGGAAGACCGGGATGTCGAGCATCTCGCGCAGCCGGGCCTCGATCTCGAAGCAGCGCGGCGCCGCGATGTCCTCGAGGTTGATGCCGCCGTAGGCCGGGGCGAGGATCTGGACGGTCCGGATGATCTCCTCGGTGTCCTGGGTGTCCAGGCAGACCGGCCAGGCGTCGACGCCGGCGAAGCGCTTGAACAGCGCCGCCTTGCCCTCCATCACCGGCATCGCGGCGGCGGCACCGAGGTTGCCGAGGCCGAGCACCGCGGAGCCGTCGGTGACGACGGCGACGGTGTTGCGCTTGATCGTGAGGCGTCTCGCGTCGGCGGGGTTGGCCGCGATGGCCTGGCAGACCCGGGCTACGCCGGGCGTGTAGGCACGCGAGAGGTCGTCGCGGTTGCGCAGGCTGACCTTCGACTCGACGCTCAGCTTGCCCCCGAGGTGCAGGAGGAACGTGCGGTCGGAGACCTTCCGTACCCGCACGCCCGGCAGCGCTTCGAGCGCCGCGGTGATCTCGCTGGCGTGTGCCTCGTTCAGGGCGTTGCAGCTGATGTCGACGATGAGCGTCCGGGTGTGCGACTCCACCACGTCGAATGCGGTGACGACGCCGCCGACGCGGCCGACCGCCATCGTGATGTCGCCTGCGGCACTGGCGGAGGCGGGCGCCTCGACGCGCGCGGTAATGGCGTATCCGGGACCGGGAACTGGCACCCCAGAACACTACCGCCGGTGCGGACGGGGCCGGTCCGGGCCGGGGCCCCGTCACGGCGATCCCGGCCCGATGCGTCGAGAGGGGTTGTGACCACCCGAGGTCGGGTGTGAGATGGCGCACACGTCAGCTTCGGACGTCGACGCAGTGCCGCGGAGGTGGTCCCCCATGGCCGTCAGAGCAGAAGCCGGGCAGCGGAGCGGAAACCGGGCACCGGTTCCGACCGTCAGCGACCCGTCCCGGGTACGGAACGTGGTTCTCGTCGGGCCGTCGGGGTCGGGGAAGACGACATTGGTCGAAGCGCTGCTCGCCCACACCGCCGCGATACCCCGGCCCGGCGCTGTGGTGGAAGGCACAACGGTGTGCGACCACGACCCGGCGGCAGTCCGGCAGCAGCGGTCGGTCGCGCTCTCCGTGGCTCCCCTGCTGCACGAGGACACCAAGATCAACCTGATCGACACCCCCGGCTACGGGGACTTCGTCGGTGAGCTGCGCGCCGGGTTGCGCGCCGCCGACGCCGCGCTGTTCGTCGTGCCGGCCAACGAGGGGCGCGAGGGCACGATCGACCCCGCTGCCGTCGCGCAGTGGGAGGAATGTGCCGCCGTCGGCATGCCCCGTGCCGTGGTGGTCGCCCGCTGCGACCACGCCCGCGCCGACCTGGAAGCCACGATCGCCGCGTGCCAGGAGGCGTTCGGCGGCGGTGTCGCCCCGCTCTACCTGCCCATCCGCGACGGGGACCGGCTCACCGGCCTCTACGGCCTGCTCTCGGAATCGCCCCCGGGACAGGCCCCGCCCGGCGCCGAGGACGCCCGCGGCGAACTGGTCGAGGGCATCATCGAGCAGTCCGAGGACGAGTCGCTCATGGAGCGCTACCTCGACGGCGAGGAACTGGACGTCAGCACGCTCATCGACGACCTCGAGACCGCCGTCTGCCGAGGGTCGTTCCACCCGGTGATCCCGGTCTGCGCGAGCAGCGGGACCGGGCTCGACGCGCTCCTCGAAGTGCTCATCGGCGGCTTCCCCTCGCCGCTGGAGCGCCCCCTCCCGCCCGTCAGCGGTATCGAGGGCGCGACGCACCCGCCGCTCACGGCCGATCCCGACGGTCCGCTCGCCGCCGAGATCGTGCGGACCTCCGCCGACCCCTACGTGGGGCGCGTCTCCCTGGTGCGGGTCTTCTCCGGGACACTGCGCCCGGAGTCGACAGTGCACGTGAGCGGACACCACGTGAGCATCCCGACCCAGCGGGACGGGAAGACCAACGGCGCGGGCTCGGGCGGGCACGACGGGCACGACGCCGACGAGCGCCTCGCGCACGTCTACGCCCCGCTCGGCGCGGCCCTGCGCGAGGTACAGGCCTGCGTGGCAGGCGACATCTGCGCCCTCACCAAGCTCGGGACCGCCGAGACCGGGGACACGGTGTCGGCCGCCGAGCACCCGCTGCTGCTCTCCTGCTGGGACCTGCCCCGCCCGCTCCTGCCCGTCGCGGTGGCCGCCCGTACCCGGGGGGACGAGGACGCCCTGGTCAAGACGCTCGGGAAGATCGTCGCAGCCGACCCGACGCTGCACCTGGAGCGCAACCAGGAGACCCACCAGACGGTGCTGTGGTGCATGGGTGAGGCCCATGCCGACGTCGTGCTGTCGCGGCTGCGCGCCGGTGGAGCCGACGTCGACACCGAACCGGTGCGCATCCCGCTGCGCACCACCCTGTCCGCGCCTGCCCGGGTGACCGGACGCCACGTGAAGCAGTCCGGTGGCCACGGCCAGTACGCCGTCTGCCACATCGAGTTCGAGCCGCTGCCGCGCGGGGCGGGCATCGAGTTCGTCGACAAGATCTTCGGCGGCTCGGTCCCCCACCAGTTCATCCCGAGCGTCGAGAAGGGGGTGCGGGCCCAGGCCGCGCGCGGGCTGACCGACGACCACCATCCGGTCGTCGACTTCCGCGCCACCCTGGTGGACGGCAAGGCGCACAGCGTCGACTCCTCGGACGCCGCGTTCCAGACCGCGGGCGCGATCGCTCTGCGGGAGGCGGCGGAGGCCTGCGGCGTGCAGGTCCTCGAGCCCTACGACGAGGTGACGGTGCGGGTACCGGACGAGCACCTCGGAGCCGTGCTCGGAGACCTCTCCGGCAGGCGCGGACGGGTGCTCGGCACCGACCTCGCCGGCCCGGGCCGGTCACTCGTGCGGGCCGAGGTGCCCTGCACAGAGCTGTGCCGGTACGCCGTCGACCTGCGCGCGATGACGAGCGGCGCGGCGACGTTCACCCGCCGGTCCGCCCGTTACGACGTGGCACCGGGCTGACCCCGCAGGAAGCCCAGCAGCTCAGCGGTGACCTCGTCGGGGCGTTCCTGCTGTGTCCAGTGACCGCAGCCCGGAAGGATCACCGGCTCGCGGAGGCCGGGATGCACGCGACCGATTGCGTCGAGGTCGTCCTCGCTCAGCCACTCCCGGGCTCTCGTGGGGCTCCTGCATGCCGTCCAGGAGGCCGCCACCGTGCGGCACGAGCAGAAGCTGCGGGTTCTCGGGGTTGTCGCCGCTGAGCGCATGGAAGAACCGGCGCAGGCTCGTCCGCACGTCGCGACCGAACTCGCGATCGGCGACTCCCTACTGCTCGAAGTAGCCGGTGTAGAAGCGGCCCTCGTAGATCTCCTGCATCCGGCGGACGGCAGGACCTGAGCCACGCGGACGCGGCGGCACGCTGAGACCGACGACGCCCCGCACGAGGTCGGGACGCATGAGGGCGAGGTTCCATGCGACGGTCGCGCCCCAGTCGTGGCCGACCACCACGGCCTCCTGCGCCCCGGCGTCGTCGATGAGCCCCACGGCGTCGGCGACCAGATGCATGATCGTGTAGGCGTCCACCGAGTCCGGATGGGAGCTCTTCCCGCTGTCGGCTGACTGTCGTCACGGCACGCCGAGGTACCGCAGCCCCGCTGTGGTGGCCGCCGCCAGGACCACGACCAGCACGAACGGGACCTTGCGCCACGCGGCGAGCGCACCAACGGCGACACCGGCGGGCCGGGCCCAGCCGGCGAACCCGGTGCCGTCGGTCAGCGCGGCCGTCGCCACCAGAGCGACGAGCAGCGCGGTGGCCCCGAGGTCGACGTAGCGCTCCACCCGCGAGGAGATGCGCACCCGGTCGCGCAGGACGATGCCCGCGAGGCGCAGCAGGTAGGTGCCGGCGGCGAGGACCAGGACGGCAGGCCAGTTCACGCCGCCTCCCGCCGGTCGCCCGGCAGCCGCGCGACGACCAGACCGAGCAGGCCGGCGAGCACCGGCACCCCTGGCGGCAGCAGCGGCGTCGCCACCAGCGCCGCCGCGGCGGCCAGCAGCCCCACCCGGCGCGCGTCGACCCGGCGCAGCGACGGCAGCAGCAGAGCCAGCAGCGCGGCGGGGAAGGCGGCATCCACCCCGAAGGTGTCCGGGTCCGGGACGGCGCCGCCCGCCAGCACCCCGACCACGGTTCCCACGTTCCAGAAGACGAAGAGCAGTGAGCCGCAGAGCCAGTACGCGGTGCGGGCCCGCGGGCCACCGCCCCGGGCCCGGGAGAACGCCACGCTCTCATCGACCATGAGGTGCGTTCCGAGCAGCCGCGCCGGCCAGCCGTCGGCGATGTTGCCGCCCACGGCCAGCCCGAACGGCACGTGCCGCGCGTTGAGCAGCAGCCCGGCGGCCACGGCGGCGATGGCGCCGCCGCCCGCAGCCACCACGGCCACCACGAGGAACTGGGCGCCGCCCGCGAACACCAGCAGCGACAGCGCCATGGCCAGCACCACCGGCACGTCGGCCGCGGCAGCCAGCGCGCCGAACGAGGCACCCACCACGCCGACGGCGGCCGCCAGGGCCATGGCATCCCGTAGGTCGTCGCGGTCTATTGTTCGACGTAGCGAACGCATGACCGATAGAGTGAACGGAACCTCAACCGTTCGTCAAGCCGAACGAGGATACTGATGGATCGAACGGCACCGCTGGCGACGATCGCCGCCGCGCTCCGCCGGGAGCGGGAGCGACACGGCCTCTCCTCGTCCGAGCTCGCCCGCCGGGCAGGCATCGCGAAGTCGACGGTCTCCCAGCTCGAGGCGGGGGCGGGCAACCCCAGCGTCGAGACCCTCTGGGCGCTCGCCGTGGTGCTCGAGATCCCCTTCAGCCGCCTGGTGGACCCACCGGAGGCCCCCGTCCACGTGCTGCGGGCCGGCGAGGGCCTGGCCATCCCGTCCGAGCATTCCCCCTTCACCGGCACCCTGCTGGCCGCCTGTCCACCCGGCGCCCGGCGCGACCTGCACGTCATCGCGGCCGAGCCCGGCCCGGCCCGCAAGGTGCACGCCCACATCCCCGGCACCACCGAACACCTGCTCGTCACGGCCGGACGCTGGCGCGCCGGTCCGGTCGAGGCGCAGGTCGAGCTCGGTCCGGGTGACTACGCCCGCTTCCCCGGCGACCGCGCACACCTCTACGAGGCCCTCGAGCCGCGGAGCGCCGCGGTGCTGGTGATGGAGTACGTGTAGTACTCCATCACCAGCACCGCGGCCGCCGCTCCGCCCTCCTGTCAGCCGCCGCCCCCGGTGTTCCCGGCCGGGTCATGACGGGCCGGGGGCGCGTCCGGGGCGCCCTCGGTCAGCGTGCGGACCGTGTCCCGGACGAGACCCGGTCTCCCGGACTGGTCCCTGGTCGAGCTGGTCAACCGGCCCGCCGCCGGCCCGACACCCTGGGTCACGTCCTTCGCCTGGCCCGGAGTGAGCACCTTCTCGGGGGTCCGTTTGGGGTCCTGGACGAGGCCGCTCACCAGCTCGTCGAGGGGCAGCGTGTACTGCTTCACCCAGTCCACCTGCATGGAGGACTCCTGGACCGGGCCGGAACCGCTGCCCGGGAACCAGTCGAGCTGGATGCACAGGTGCATGGGGCCCGGCGGGAGGATGCTCCTGTCCGTGGTCCGGTACCACTCCCTGCCGTCCACGAAGGCGGCGACGTGGGTCGGTGTCCACTCGACGGCCCAGTTGTGCCACTGGGTCCCGTCGATCCGCACCTGGCCGTGCACCTGGTTGTTGTTCGGGCCGTAGTGCAGGAAGAAGTCCGTGGTCTGGCGGGTGTGGTCCATCATCTCCATGAAGTCGATCTCTCCGCCCACCGGGAAGTTCTCCGCGTCCGGCCAGAGCAGCATCAGCGCGTTGTACGACTCGTCCGAGGCCGGGGCGCGCACCCTGCCCTCCCAGCGGCCGTACATCTGGCCCGGGTTCCACGCCATGCCCTCGGTGTTGCCCTGGGAGTCGCCGGTGATGGTCAGCACCCCGTTCTGGACGGTCACCGCCGATGGCGTGCGCCGCCCGTTGCCCCCGTGGCCCGGGCCGTCGTAGAGCTCCCAGTTGGGGCCGAGACCCGAGGTGAACTCGTCCACCCGGTTCGGTGTGCCCCACCCCCGCACCGCGGCCGCGGTGGTGCCGCCCGGGTCACAGTCGACACCCGGCGGCGGCAGCGGCGGGGCGATCGGCGTCGGCGCAGGGAGCGGCACCGGCAACGGTGGCAACGGCACGGTCGGCACCGGAGGCAGCGGGGGCACCTTCGGGACCGGAGGCAGCGGCGGCACCGGAGGCAGCGGCGGCACCTTCGGGACCGGAGGCAGCGGCGGGACCTTCGGGACCGGAGGCACCGTCGGGACCGGAGCCACCGGCACCGGCGGCACGGCGGGTACCGCCGGAACCTGACCCGGAGTCAGCGGCGTCAGCACCATCGGCACGGGGAACGGGATCGGGAAGGGAACCGGCACCGGGAAGGGCACCGGGTACGGCACCATCACCACGTTCGCCGCCGGCAGGGGGAGCGGGGCGGGCACCGCGGACGTCTGCTGGACCGGCAACCGCGGCGCGAGTGCCGGGTAGGGCTGGACGGGCGCCGGTACGGGCGCAGGCAGTCCAGGCGGCACCAGCGGTGCCGGCAGGACCGAGGTCGGCGCCACGGGCGGCACCGGGTTCGGCACCCCAGGGCGCGGCAGCACCGAGGTCGGCGACAGCGGCGGCAGCACGGGGAGCGGCACTGCCGATGAAGGCGGCACGGGCCTGGGCAGAACGGGGAGCGGCAACGCCGATGTCGGCGCCACCGGGCCCGGCACCAGCGGCGGCGGCAGCACAGGCAGCGGCACCACCGAGGTCGGCGTGACCGGCGGCAGCACCGGGGGCGGCAGCGGGGGCGGCACCGGGCCCGGCACCAGCGGCGGCGGCAACGCCGGAGCCGGAGCGACCGTCGTCGGCAGCACCGGACCCGGCGTCACCGGCAGCGGCCGGATCGAGGGCGGCAGCACCAGGGTCGGCGCGGGGGTCGGGGATACCGGGACCTGCGCGAGCCTGCCCGCATCCGCCGGCTGCGACCCGTTCTGCTCCGACCGGCCCAGCAGCGGCACACCGACGGCGCCCATCACCGCGCCGCTCTGCGCCGGCGCGGGGGCGGCCAGCACCCCCGGCGGACCGACGGGCGCCGGGGTGACCGGCGGCGCCGCGATGCCGGGCCCGGACGGCACGCAGCCCTTCGGCGGAGGCGGTGTGGGTTGCGCGATCGCCGCCATCGAGCCGCTGAGCATCGTGGTGACGACGATGCTCCCGATGGTCACGTATCGCCTCATCTACCTCACCTACCCCTCGTGTCACATATCGGACACGAGCGACCCTAGGCGCGGGTGATTACTCGGTCGGCCCCATTCACCGGACCGTGTAGGGCGGACAACCACTTCGGGCAGCAGCGGGCAACACAGAACGAAGTCGCCGCCGCGTCCCGGTACGGTGACCGGTGACACGGCGGCGACGAATGGAGCAGCGAGCGCTACGGGGTGGCGCGTGAACCCCGAGCGGGTGACGGGCCTACCAGCCGCGCGAGGCGTAGCGCTGGTCGGCGGGCAGCTCGGAGACGTTGATGCCGACCATGGCCTCACCCAGACCGCGGGAGACCTTCGCGATCACGTCGGGGTCGTCGAAGAACGTGGCTGCCTTGACGATGGCCTCGGCGCGCTGCGCAGGGTCGCCGGACTTGAAGATGCCCGAGCCCACGAACACGCCCTCGGCGCCGAGCTGGCGCATCATGGCCGCGTCGGCGGGGGTGGCGATGCCACCCGCGGTGAAGAGCACCACCGGCAGCTCGCCCGCGCGGGCGACCTCCGCCACCAGGTCCACCGGAGCCCGCAGCTCCTTCGCGGCGACGTAGAGCTCGGCCTCGTCGAGCGTGGTCAACCGGCGGATCTCCGACCGGATCGACCGCATGTGCCGCGTGGCCTCGACGACGTTGCCCGTGCCGGCCTCACCCTTCGAGCGGATCATCGCCGCGCCCTCGGAGATGCGGCGCAGGGCCTCACCGAGGTTGGTGGCGCCACAGACGAACGGCACGGTGAACGCCCACTTGTCGATGTGGTGCGCCTCGTCGGCCGGGGTGAGCACCTCGGACTCGTCGACGTAGTCGACGCCGAGCGACTGGAGCACCTGCGCCTCGACGAAGTGGCCGATGCGAGCCTTCGCCATCACCGGGATCGAGACGGCGTCGATGATGCCCTGGATCATGTCGGGGTCGCTCATCCTGGCCACCCCGCCCTGGGCGCGGATGTCGGCGGGCACGCGCTCGAGCGCCATCACCGCGACGGCCCCCGCGTCCTCGGCGATCTTGGCCTGGTCGGCGTCGACCACGTCCATGATCACGCCGCCCTTGAGCATCTCCGCCATCCCGCGCTTGACGCGTGCGGTGCCCAGCGCTGGGCCGGCGGTGGTCTTGGACGTTTCGGACGACACGGTTCTACCCCTCGGTTCTACGATATGCGGACACCCGATCGTACTTCAGAGCAACGATCTGCAAGTCCGGATTGGCGGCGGGCGCGACGGTGGTCACTCCGGCGTCGGCGTCGGCGATCTCGAAGTACGCCGGCAGCGGCGCGGTGCCGGCGAGATGCAGCCAGCGCACCAGCCGACGCGACCGCAGGCCGAGGGTGTCGCGCACGGCATCGTTGTACACCCGCCGGGCCAGTATGAGCAGCTGTTCGGCGTCGACGAGCTCCTCCAGCACCGCCGGGGGCAGCACCGCCCGGTCGAGGGTCGCGAGCGCCCGGCCGAGCAGGTTCTCCGCGGCCTCCCGGTCGCCGGTGGGGGCGCGGGCGGCCGCCACCGCGGCCCGCAGCCGGTCGGCCCGCTTCCCAGTGGTGGCCGCCGCGGCCGCCAGCGCCGCCGCGGCCCGGCGTTCGAGCGCGGACTCCAGACCCGCACGGGCGGCGTCGGTGCGCATGTGCAGGCGGTCCAGCCGGCGCACCCTGACGACGGTCAGCAGGATCACCCAGGCCAGCACGAGTGCGCCGGCGACGGCAGCCGTCCAGAGCACTCCGGTCACGATGCACCCCGGCCCACGGCGACCCGGCGGGGGTCGGCCGCCACCGCGGCCCGGTAGACCCGCACCACGGATGCGGCGACGGCGGGCCAGCCGAAGTCGGCGGCCCGCAGCCGGCCGGCCGCGGACATCGCGGCCCGCAGCGGTGGGTCGTCCAGCAGGGCGGGGAGCGCGGCCGCGAGGGCGGCGGCGTCCCCCGTCGGGAACAGGGCACCTGCCTGGGAGTCGCCCAGGACGGCCCGGAAGGCGTCGAGGTCGCTCGCCAGCACCGGCGCTCCGGCGGCCATCGCCTCCGCCAGCACGATGCCGAAGCTCTCGCCTCCGAGGTTGGGCGCGCAGAACACGTCGACCGACCGCAGTGCAGCCGCCTTGGTGGGGTCGTCGACGGCTCCGAGGACGTCGAGCCGGTCGGCCACCGGTCCGGCCGCCCGCCGCAGCGCCCCGACGTCACCCCGGCCCACGACCAGCACGCGCAGGTCGGGGCGCGCGGGCGCCAGCGCGCGCAGCGCGTCGAGGAGCACGGGCATCCCCTTGCGCGACTCGTCGAACCGGCCCAGGAAACCGACGGTGCCCGGCCGCGGATAGCCGGGCAGGAGTGGCCCGTCGGCGAAGGCGGGGATGTCGACCCCGTTGGGGATCTCCACGGCGTCGCCGCCCAGGTGCTGGACCTGCACGCGCCGGGCCAGTGGCGACACCGCGATGCGGGCCGTGACCTTCTCCATCAGCGGTCGCAGCATCCCGCCGAACGCGCTCAGCGCGCGCGACCGGTCCGTGGACGTGTGGAACGTGGCCACGATCGGGCCCTCGGCGGCGAACAAGGTCAGCACCGACAGGCTGAACGTGGTGGGCTCGTGCAGGTGCAGCACGTCGAAGGAGTTGCCGGCGAGCCAGCGCCGGGACCGTGCGTAGGTGACCGGCCCGAACGACACGCGCGCCACGGAGCCGTTGTAGGGCACCCCCATCGCCCGCCCGGTCGGCGTGACGAAGGTGGGCACGGGCGTGTCGTCGCCTGCGGGGGCGAGCACGCTCACGCTGTGGCCGAGGTCCTCCAGCGCGCCCGCGAGCCCGACCACGTGGGCCTGCACCCCGCCCGGGACGTCGAGCGAGTACGGGCAGACGATGCCGATCCGCAGTGGGGGCCGCCTGCCTGCCGACACCGGGTGCACCATCTCGTTCATCCCGTCTCCGCCCGGGCGACGTGGTCGGCGGTCCAGATCGGCTGCAGCGCGTGCCAGTCCGCCGGGGCCTGCGCGATCAGCGTGCCGAACGCATCGGCGATCGCCTGCGTCGCGTGTGCGACGGCGGCCCGCGTGGCGCCCGCGCCGCGCAGCGGTGAGCCGTCACCGACCGGCACCGGCTCCCCGATCGGCACGACCCAGCCGCCCGGCCTGAAGTGCGGGTAGGCCGGCATCAGAACGGCGCCGGTGAGCGCCGCGAGCCGGGCCGGGCCGGTGGGGAAGCGCGCCCGTTCGCCGAGGAACTGCACCTCCACGCCGGTGCCGGTGATGTCGCGTTCCGCCACCAGGCAGACGACGCCACCGGCGCGCAGCCGCCGGGTGAGGGCGCGGTGGGCGGCGACCGCGTCCTCGGCGGCCACGACCTCGAACCCGAGCAGCTCCCGGTAGGCGACGAATCGCCGGTAGAGCGACTCCGGACGCAACCGCTGCGCCACGGTCGTGAACCCGGCCGGCAGGCCCCGCCTGCGCAGCTCCTCCACCAGCCACACGCCGGCAGCGTCCCAGTTGCCGCTGTGCGGCACCGCGAAGACCACCCCGCGCCCGGCGTCCAGCGCCTCGAAGAACGGGCCGGTGCCGGTGAAGAACGGGTCCATCCGGGCGTGGACGGCAGCCGGGTCCATCGACGGCAGGCGGAACGCCTCACACCAGTAGCGGGCGTAGCTGCGCATGGCGTCGCGGACCAGCGCGTCGACCTCGGCGGGAGTCGCGGCCGGGACCACCCGCGCCAGGTTGGCCCGCAGCTGCGCCACCCCGGCCCCGCCGCGCCGGCTGGCGAGGTCGGCACCGAACCGGAAGAGCCCGGACGCCGCCGCGGGCGGGAGCGCGCGCACCAGCCGCCAGGCCGCCGCGAACTCGGCGTCCGCAACCCGCTCGGCGAAGCGGGGCACGGCCGCCGGCTCGCCGGGTGCCGGGCCGGCCTGCGGTCGCCCGGCGGGAGACGGCGTCCCGGCGTGGGGCGGATCGAGCCGGGCGGTCACGGGCCCGGACCGGGGTCGGCGGAGTCGCTCGCCACGGGCTCGTCCGCCGCGGCCTGCGCGCTCCGGTACACGGCCAGGATCCGCTGCCCGACGGTCCACACCGACGCCACGGCCAGCAGGCACAGCGCGACGGGCAGGGCGTAGGGCACCCCGAGACCGTGCAGCCCGGTGCCGACCAGCGCGACGATCAGCCGTTCGGCCCGCTCGACGAGGCCGCCGTCCGCGGAGAGCCCGGCGCCCTCGGCGCGCGCCTTGATGTAGGAGACGATCTGGCCGGCGACCAGGCAGACCAGGGCCGCCACGCCCAGGAGGCGCTGGTCCCCCACACCGAGGCACCACCAGGTGATCGCGGCGAACACCGCGCCGTCGGCCACGCGGTCGCATGTGGAGTCGAGCACCGCACCGAACGGCGTGCCGTGGCCCCTGGCCCGCGCCATGGCGCCGTCGATGAGGTCGAACAGCACGAAGACGGTGACCACCACCGTGCCGACGAACAGCTGGTCGCGCGGCAGGAACCAGAGTGCCGCCGCCACGGTGCCGACAGTGCCGACGACGGTGACCACATCGGGTGCGACGCCGTGCCCGACGAGCCACCGGCCGATGGGGTCGGTCACGCGGTTGATGCGAACGCGGGCAAGGACGTTGAGCATGGACTCCTGCTTGTCGACCGGGGTCCTGCCCGGCCGGCCGCAGCGCGCCGGCCGCCGCCTGGACCGTCTGCAGCCTAGCCCCGATCGGTCGGGGCCCCTCCCTGTGGCTCTCCGACCGGCGGCCAGGCCTGCGCGAGCAGCGCCCGGGTCTCCGACAACAGCTGCGGGATCACCTTCGTCTGTCCGACGACCGCGATGAAGTTGGCGTCGCCTCCCCAGCGCGGCACGACGTGCTGGTGCAGGTGCTCGGCCAGCGAGCCGCCAGCGACGGTACCGAGGTTGATCCCGACGTTGAACGCGTGCGGCGCCGCGACCTGCTTCATCGCCTTCACGGCCGCCTGGGTGAACGTCATGAGCTCGACCCCCTCCTCGGGGGTGAGGTCCTCCAGCTCGGCCACGTGCCGGTAGGGCAGCACCATGAGGTGTCCCGGGTTGTACGGGTGCAGGTTCAGCACCGCGTACACCGTGCGCCCGCGGGCGACGACGAGACCCTCCTCGTCGGGGAGGCCGGGGATGCGGCAGAACGGGCAGCCGTCGCCCCCGGCGTCCTTGATGTAGGCCATGCGGTGCGGCGTCCACAGCCTGCGGAAGCCGTCGGGTGTGCCGACGCCGTCCCGCAGCTCGACCACCGGCTCGGCCGGGCCGTCGGTCTCTCCCGGCTGGGCCGCGTCGCTCATGCTCCGATCCTAATGTCACCGCCAGGAACCTCGGCGCAGTGATCACCGAGGACCCGTGATTGCGCCGGCGTCCCACCCGCTGCACAGTGGCGCCGGTGAGACTCGAGAACATCATCTGGGACGCCCGCGATCCCCACCGGCTCGGCCGGTTCTGGGCGGCCGCCCTCGGCGCGGAGCAGATCACGAACGAGCCGGACCTCGTCGAAGCCCGGCTGCGCCTCGCCGACGACGCCTTCCTCGATCTGTGCTTCCAGCGGGTGGCCTCGCCCTCCGCCTCACCGGCCCGCCTGCATCCCGACCTCTCCGGCGGAGCGCGGCAGCAGGAGATCGTGCAGCGACTGCTCGACCTCGGCGCCGAGCACGCCGACATCGGCCAGGGCGCAGCGCCCTGGGTGGTCCTCACCGACCCGGAAGGCAACGCCTTCTGTGTGATGGAGGACCGCGAGGTCTACCGCGACACCGGACCCATCGCAGCGCTGCCACTCGACAGCGCTGATCCGGACCGGGACGCCGCGTTCTGGGCGGAGATCACCGGCTGGGTGCCCCGAGCAGGGATGCCCGGGGCAATGACGCTGCGCCACCCGTCTGGCGTCGGCCCCCTGCTGGAGCTCTGTCCCGAGCCCGAGCCCAAACGCGGTAAGAACCGGCTGCACCTCGACGTGCGCCCCGACGCCCAGGACCACGACATCGTCGAACGCATCCTGAACCGGGGAGCCACCCCGCTCACCGACCCGTCCGACCACCCGTGGCTCGTGTTCGCCGATCCCTCCGGCAACGAGTTCTGCATCCTGGCCCAGCAGACCTGAGCCAGGACCAGTAGGCACCGGCCGCTACGGGGCCGCCGCGAAGAGCTCGCCCGTCGGCGAGGTGTTGTTCCGGCTCGCGATCCAGTCGACGACCGTGGCCACGGCGTCGGCCACCGGGATCCCGTTGAGCTGGGACCCGTCGCGGAACCGGAAGCTGACCGCGCCCGCCTCGACGTCCCGGCCGCCCACCAGCATCAGGAACGGCACCTTCTGCAGCGTGTGGGTGCGGATCTTCTTCTGCATCCGGTCGTCGCCCGCGTCGACCTCGACCCGCACGCCCTGGCGGCGCAGCTGCGCGGCGACGTCCTCCACGTAGCCGACCTGGTCGTCGGTGACCGGGATCGCGACGACCTGCACGGGGGCGAGCCACGCGGGGAACGCGCCCGCGTAGTGCTCGGTGAGCACGCCGAAGAACCGCTCGATGGAGCCGAACAGGGCGCGGTGGATCATCACCGGCGTCTGGCGCGAGCCGTCGGCCGCCGTGTACTCCAGCCCGAACCGCTCGGGCAGGTTGAGGTCGAGCTGGATGGTCGACATCTGCCAGGTGCGGCCGATCGCGTCGCGCGCCTGCACCGAGATCTTCGGCCCGTAGAACGCCGCGCCGCCGGGGTCGTCGACGAGGTGGAGGCCCGAGTGCTCGGCGGCCTCGCGCAGCGCCTCGGTGGACCGCTCCCACATCTCGTCGGTGCCGACGGACTTGTCGGGGTTACGGGTGGACAGCTCGAGGTAGAAGTCGTCGAGGCCGTAGTCGCGCAGGAGGTCGAGCACGAACTTCAGCAACGACTTGAGCTCGTCCTGCACCTGCTCAGGGGTGCAGAAGATGTGGGCGTCGTCCTGGGTCATGCCCCGCACACGGGTGAGCCCGTGGATCACTCCGGACTTCTCGTAGCGGTACACGGAGCCGAACTCGAACTCGCGTAGCGGCAGCTCCCGGTACGAGCGGCCGCGCGAGTCGAAGATCAGGATGTGCATGGGGCAGTTCATCGGCTTCAGGTAGTAGTCCTGCCCCGGCTTGCGCACCTCGCCGTCCGGACCGCGCTCCTCGTCGAGGTGCATCGCCGGGAACATCCCGTCGGCGTACCAGTCGAGGTGACCGGAGATCTCGTAGAGCCGGCCCTTGGTGATGTGCGGGGTGTAGACGAACTCGTAGCCCGCCTCCTCGTGCCGGCGGCGGGAGTAGTCCTCCAGCTCGCGCCGGATGATCCCGCCCTTCGGGTGGAACACCGGCAGCCCGGAGCCCAGCTCGTCGGGAAACGAGAACAGGTCGAGCTCCGCGCCCAGGCGGCGGTGGTCACGGCGCTCGGCCTCGGCCAGCCGCTCCAGGTGAGCGTCGAGGGCCTCCTGGCTCTCCCACGCGGTGCCGTAGATGCGCTGCAGCTGCGGGTTCTTCTCGCTGCCCCGCCAGTACGCCGCCGCGGTTCGGGTGAGCTTGAAGGCGGGGATGAAGCGCGTGGTCGGGATGTGCGGCCCACGGCACAGGTCGGACCACACGGTCTCGCCGGTGTGGGCGTGCACGTTGTCGTAGATGGTGAGCTCGCCGGAGGCGTCGACCTCCATGACCTCGCCGTCCTCGGCCGCATCGGACTCCGGCCCGCCCTTGAGCTCGATCAGCTCGAGCTTGTACGGCTCGCCGGCGAGCTCCTCGCGGGCGTCCTCGAGCGAGTCGAAGCGGCGGCGGGAGAACCGCTGGCCGGCTTTGATGATCTTCTTCATCGCCGACTCGATCTTGGTCAGGTCGTCGGGCGTGAACGGCTTCTCCACGTCGAAGTCGTAGTAGAAGCCGTCGGTGATCGGCGGCCCGATCCCGAGCTTCGCCTCGGGGTACAGCTGCTGCACGGCCTGGGCGAGCACGTGGGCTGCGGAGTGCCGGATGACGCTGCGGCCGTCCTCGGTGTCGGCGCCGACGGGCTGCACCTCGACGTCACCGTCGGGCACCCACCCGAGGTCGCGCAGGCGCCCCTCGGGATCGCGGACGACGACGACGGTGCTCGGGCCGCTGGTGGGCAGACCCGCCTCGCGCACGGCGGTGCCCGCCGTCGTCCCGGCCGGCACCCGGACGGGGGCGGACGCGACGGGAGATACGGGCGCGGACACGGGAGGCCTCCAGCAGTCAGACGATGTACAAGCCGATGGTAGAGGTGTCGCGCGACCTGGTTTCCGGCAGCGTGCCGGGGGCGGTGGCTCCCACGGCCGAGGATCCCTCAGGCCAGCTTCCGCAGCCCTGCGAGCACCCGCTGCAACGCGCCGACGTCCTGGGCCCACGCCTGGGGCAGGACGGCCCCACCAGCTGGGACCGCAGCCACGGGCCGGGGCGACGGACGGCGCCGCGGGAGCGGCACCTCGACGGCCACCCTGGGCTCGGGCTCGACGTGCTGCAGCGCCAGCACCGCCAGCGCTCCGGCCCGGGCGGGCGGGCGCTGCCCGGTGAGGGTCACCAGCGCAGGTTGCTGGCCTGCCGGGCCCGGTGCGGACGATCGCCGCGGGTGGGGCACCGGCAACGGTGCTGCGACCGGCGCCTGCCGCGGTCGGGGGACCGGCACGGGCCGGACCGGAACCGCCGACACCGGCACCGGGGGGAGCGACGGGACCGCGGCGGGCGGGGGCTGCGCGACCGGCGCGGCCTGCTGCAGCCCGGTCACGCGCAGGGCCCGGCGGGCGGCGTCGAGATCGCCGTGCCTGCGGTCGATGCACACGTGCAGGACGGTCCCCGGCTCCTCGCACTCCCGCAGCACGTGCACCGAGTCCCGGCTGAAGACGACCACGTCGTCGAGTGGATCCGGCTCCGCGGCGAAGGGCACCATCGCCCGGGCGAGCTGCACGAGAGCGGTGCCGCCGTCAGCCGTGGGGGCCCCGGCCGCAGCGACGATCACCCCGTGCCGGGCGTCCACCACGTGCGCCACCCGCACCCCCGGCATGCGCAGCAGACCTGCGAGCACGGAACCGAGCGGGTCGATCTCGAGCGGACCGGTCTCGTCCGAGTCGGCGGGGGCACGCATACCTCACTCTTTCCCAAAGCTCCGGAGCAGCTCCGGTCCACCCACCTGGTCCTGCCGCCGTTGGGCTGGATGGCGGTGCGGCGGCAGGGAAGAAACTGCCTGCGCGCCGCGGTTGCACCGCGCGTGGTGCCTCTCTCCGTACTCGACCTCGTCCCCATCGGCTCCGGTTCGACGGCCACCGTCGCGCTGAAGCACAGCACCGCGCTGATCCGGCGCGTCGAGGAGCTGGGCTTCCACCGCTACTGGGTGGCGGAGCACCACGGGATGCCGGGGATCGCCAGCTCCTCGCCCGCGGTGCTGATCGCCCACCTCGCCGGGGCCACCTCGCGGATCCGCGTCGGGTCCGGCGGGGTGATGCTGCCCAACCACCAGCCGCTCGTCATCGCCGAGCAGTTCGGCACGCTCGACGCCCTGCACCCCGGACGGATCGACCTCGGCATCGGGCGGGCCCCCGGCACCGACCAGCGCACCGCACGCGCACTGCGTCGGGGATCCGCACAGCTGGGCGCCGACGACTTCCCTCAGGAGCTCACGGAGCTGGCGTCGTACTTCCGCGGCGAGGGGCCCGTGGTGGCGGTGCCGGCACACGGTCAGCAGCCGGCGATCTGGCTGCTCGGGTCCAGCGGCTACAGCGCCCAGCTGGCGGGAGTGCTGGGGCTGCCGTTCGCGTTCGCCCACCACTTCAGCGCGGCCAACACGCTCCCGGCGCTGGCGCTGTACCGCGAGGCGTTCCGGCCATCCCCCACCCTGGAGCAGCCCTACTCCATGATCGCCGCCTCGGTGCTGGCCGCCGGGACGGACGCGGAGGCCCAGCGCCTCGCCCTGCCGAGCGCGCTGCAGTTCCTGCGGCTCCGCCTCGGACACCCGAGCCCGGTCCCGACCCCGGACGAGGCGAGCGCGTACCCCTACACCGAGGAGGAGCGGGCGTTCGTCGACGACCGGCTGGCCGCCCAGATCATCGGCTCGCCCGACACGGTGCGCGACGGCGTCCACGAGCTCGTCGAGCGCACCGGGGTGGACGAGCTGATGGTCGTCACCAGCACCCACGACGGCGCCGACCGCCTCCGCTCGTACGAGCTGCTCGCAGCGGCGGTGGCGCCCGCCCGGGTCTGACGCCGCCGCCTCGGCCGGGCACGCGGACGGCCGTCGGGTCAGGGCCCGGTCACCCCCGGGTTCCGGTCCGCGGCGCCGTCGTCATGTCGGGGTCACCCACTCGGGTGATGCCGGTGACGCAGCCGCACCGTCGGCGCGGGTGCACCGTTGAACCCCACGGCCGCCGCAGACGAGCGCGACGGCAGCAAGTGGAAGGACCTCGGACGGTTGGTGGGCGGACCAGGTACGTCACGGCCCCACCGCTCCCCCGGCCCGATCGAGCGCAGGCCCGGGCCGCCCGCTCAGCGTTCCCGCGTCGCCGCACCCACCGGCCCGGGCCGGCCACAGCCGCCGAGGGGCCGGGTCGCGCCCGCGCAGGAGCCCGGCCGCCGGCGTGTCCCCGATCCCGCCGACGTCCCCGGGCCCACCGACGTCCTGCCTGCCGTCGACGGACAGGGGCAGGAGCGGCGTACCTCTGAGCCGGGGAACCCGGACGAGCAGCAGAGGAAGAAGGCGCTCTGGCGGCGCCGGGCCATCGTCGCGCTGATCGGTACGGCTGCCGCCGCGGTGCTCGGCCCGGTGCTCGCGTTCGCGATCGGATACCTCGTCCTCGCCGTGCCGAACCCGGACGATGCGGTGAACAACCAGGTGGCCACGGTGTCGTTCGCCGACGGGGACCAGCTCACCCGCCTCGTGCCCGAGGAGGGCAACCGCACCAAGGTGCCGATCGAGCAGGTGCCGCTGCACGTCCGCCACGCCGTGCTCGCCGCGGAGGACCGGTCCTTCTACTCCAACCCCGGCTTCGACGTCATGGGGATCCTGCGTGCCGTCCGCAACCAGCTACGGGGCGGCTCCGGCGGCGGCTCGACGATCACCCAGCAGTTCGTCAAGAAGGCGCTGGTGGGAGACGAGCAGACGCTCTGGCGCAAGTACAAGGAGATCATCCTGGCGCTCAAGATCTCCCAGGAGCGCAGCAAGGACCAGATCCTCTCCGACTACCTCAACACGATCTACTTCGGCCGCGGGGCGTACGGCATCCAGTCGGCGGCCCAGTCCTACTTCGGCAAGAACGCGCAGGACCTGACGCCCGTCGAAGGAGCGCTGCTGGCCGCGGTGATCCAGTCGCCGTCCCGGTGGGACCCCGCGATCAACCCGGAGCACTCGGTGGAGCGGTGGAACTTCGTGCTCGACGGCATGGTCGCCGAGGGCTGGCTCGACCCGGCCACCCGGCAGGCCGCGCAGTTCCCGCACACCGTGCCCCGGAAGACGTCCTCCGGCGGGCGGCCCGCCAACAGCAGCGGGCACATCGTCGGCGCCGTCACCGCCGAGCTCCAGGAGCTGGGGATCTCCGAGGAGGACATCGCCCAGGAAGGCCTGCGGATCACGACGACGATCGACCCCCGGCGCCAGAAGCAGGCGGTCGCGGCCGCCCACGACACGCTCGAAGGTCAGCCGGTCAACCTGCGCAGCGCCATGGTGGCCATCGACCCGGAGACCGGTGGGGTCCTCGCCTACTACGGCGGCGACAACGGCCTCGGCCTGGACTACACGCGGGTGCGGCGGCTCGCCGGCTCGACGTTCAAGCCGTTCGTGGTGCTCGCGGGCCTGCAGGAGGACCCGCCGGTCGGGCTGGGCGAGACCTTCGACGGGGCCGAGGTGCCGGGGCTGCGCAACGCCGAGGGCGCCGACTGCGAGGAGTGCGACCTCAAGCAGGCGATGACGGTCTCGAACAACGTCGTGTTCAACACCCTCGCCAAGCAGGTCGGCCCCGAGGCCGTCGCGGCCGCCGCCCGGTCGGCCGGCGTCACCGCGCCCCTCGACGACCCGAACGAGGGCATCGCGCTGGGGAACAAGGAGGTCAGCGCCCTCGAGCTGGCCTCGGCGTACGCGACGATCGCGGCCGGCGGCGTCTGGCACCAGCCGCACCTCGTCACGTCGGTCGTCACCGCCGACGACCGGGTGCTCTACCAGGCCGACACCGAGGGAGAGCGGCGGTTCCCGGAGCGGGTGGCGCGCAACGTCACCGAGTCGATGCTGAACGTCGCCTCCCACGACGACCTGGCCCTCCCGGGCGGCCGCCCGGTGGCCGCGAAGACGGGCACGGTCCAGTCGCGGTTCGAGGGCCAGAACAACGACGCGTGGATGGCAGGCTTCACCCCGTCGATCGCCTCGGTGGTCTGGATGGGGACGGACATGAACTCGCCCATCCGCACGGCGCGGGGCACCCCGATCGACGGGGCCGGCCTGCCGGGCGAGGTGTGGCACCAGTTCATGGCCCAGGCGGTGGACGACGAGCCGGTCGAGCAGTTCGCCCCGTTCCGCCCCATCGGTGAGGGGCCCTCCGATGCGGGGTCCGGTGCCCGGGCCTCGGCCACCCCGACCTCGGCGGCCACCGCCACCCCGACACCCACCACCGGGCCTCCGGCCGCCGATCCCGCGGCGCCGTCCGGTGCCCCCGACCCGGCCGACGAGGACCGGGAGACCGCGCCCCGCCACGGCGTACTCGGCGGGGCGGACCCGGAACCCGAGGACCAGGACCAGCGCGCCGCGTCACCCGACGGGGCGAGCTCCACCACCAGGGCTCCGATGTTCGGTCAGGCCGACCCCGAGACGACCACCCCCACGCCGGACTGCTCGGTAACCGACTGTGGCTGACGCGCCGGCGGCTCTAGGCTGTCGGGTGTGGCCGCGGGGCTGGGCGAGCGCACGTTCCAGGTGCTGACCTGGCTCTCCGAGCGTGGTGTCGTCCTGTACGTGCCGGAGATCGAGGCCTCCACCACCGTGTCGGCGATGCCTGATGCCGACGCCGCGGTACGGTCGCTCATCGCCGACCTCACCGGGCTCGACCCGGCTACCGTCCGGTGTGAGATCCGCCCCGGACGACCCCGCGGTTTCGGGGGTCCCTCACCGTTCGTCTGATACCCGGCCGCCGCTGTGATCACATGGGCCCGGCGGGCGGTGCTCCGGCGTCGTACCGTCGCGACATGGTGCTGGCAGCGAGCGAGGCGACCCGGCAGGTCGCGGACCGGATGGCCGAGGCGGCGAACGCGTGGCTGGAGTCCCTGGACGCGCAACAGCGCGAGGTGGGCACGGGACCGGTACCGGGCGGGGACGACCCGTCCGACGCCGATCGGCTCCGCTGGTTCTACACGCCGACCGACCACGGCGGCCTCACCGTCCACCAGCAGCGCCCCGCCCAGCAACGGCTGGCCATGCGGCTGGTCGGTACCGGGCTGTCCACGCCCGGCTACGTCACGGTGGCCACCGTGATGGGCCTGGAGAACGTGCTCGACCACACCGAGGACTTCGCCGTGTCGTTCGGGCGGGAGCGCGGGCGGGACCCGGGCCTGTACTACCTGCGGGTGTTCGGGGAACCGGGCGGATCGGCTCCCTGGGGGTGGCGCTTCGGGGGACACCACGTGTCGCTCAACAACCTCGTCGTCGACGGCCGCGTCGCCGCGACCACGCCGTGCTTCCTCGGCGCCGACCCGGCCACCTCGACGCTGCTCGGCGACGCCCGGCTGCGCCCACTCGGAGCTCCGGAGGACCTGGCCCGCGAGCTCGTCCGCTCGCTGCGGCCCGAGCTCGCCGAACGGGCCGTGCTGCTGCCCCGGGCCCCGTCCGACATCATCGGGGGCAACCGGTCGCGGATCACCGACGGCGACCAGGTCATCCCTCTGGCAGGCGTCTTCGGCAGCCCGCTCCCCGACCCCGGGGAGCAGCAGCGGCTGCAGGCCCAGAGCGACAGGGCCGACGCTGCCACCGGCCTCGACAGTGCCGACCACCGCACGCTGGCGCTCACCGACACCCCGAAGGGCATACCCGCCTCGGAGCTCGACGCCGGGCAGCGCGAACTGCTGCTGCACCTGCTGCGGACCTACCTCGGCCGCGTCCCGGACGAGGTCTCGCCGTTCGAGCGCTACCGCGACCCGGCGGCGCTCGACGCCGTTCACCTCGCCTGGGCGGGCTCCACGGTGGCCGGTGAGCCGCACTACTACCGGCTGCAGGGCCCCCGGCTGCTGGCCGAGTGGGACAACACGCAGCGCAACGTCAACCACGCGCACGCGGTGTGGCGCGACCCGGAGGCCGACTTCGGGCTCGACGTGCTCGCCGCGCACCGGGCGGCGCACCACAGCTGAGCCCCCGCCCGCCCCCCGCCCGTTGCAGCAAAGCCACTTTCATGCAAGCTCGTTGCCGCAACGTGGCTTTGCTGCAACTCGGGCCGGGCTCGGCGCCGGTGGTCGACGCCGGTGGTCGACGCCGGTGGTCGGCGCGGTCAGCCGACGGCCGGGAGCGACTCCAGCAGGGTGGCCGGGACGACCACGTCGGCCCGGGGTCTGGTCGCCTCCACCAGCGCGGCGTTGGGTTCGTCGACGGCCGCCACCCAGGCAGTGGCGTGGGCGGGCGGTTTTCCGAACGCGACGTGGCGGGCGGTGAGCTGCGCCAACCGGACGTCGGGGCGCGGGTCACAGAACCACACCTCGTCGAGCTCGGGGCGGACCTGCGCCCACCGGCCGCGGTCGAGCAGAAGGTAGTTGCCCTCGGTGAGCACCAGCCGGGCGCTCCTGGGCACCGCGATGGCCCCGGCCAGGGGCTGCTCGAGATCCCGCTCGAACGCGGGCGCGTAGACCACGTCCTCGGACGGGTCGTCGTCCGCGGCCCGCAGCCGCCGCAGCAGCGCGACGTAACCGCCGACGTCGAAGGTGTCCGGAGCGCCCTTGGCGTCCCGGCGACCGAGGGCATCCAGCGCCACGTCGGCGAGGTGGAACCCGTCCATCGGCACGTGCGCGACGTCCTGGTCATCCAGGCGTGCCAGCAGGGCCGCCACCAGCGTGGACTTCCCCGCGCCCGGGCTGCCGGTGATGCCCAGGATCGCGCGTCGTGGCCCGGCGGCCAGTGCGGCGGCGCGCCGGACGAGATCGTCGAGCGTCATCCGGGTTCCGCCGCGACCCGCAGCGCGAGCACCGCGATGTCGTCGCCCGTGTCGGCGATGCCGGCCTGCACGAGGCGGTCGCAGAACCCGGGGAGCGGCAGGGTGCAGCCTTGGCGTACGAGGTCCAGCAGGGCCGCGCCCGCCGTGTCGCCGGGGTCGCGGCGGCGTTCGAACAGCCCGTCGGTGTAGAGCAGCAGCGTCGAGCCCGGCAGGATCCGGACCTCCCGGTCGTGTCTGCGCGCGGCGGGTTCGACCCCCAGTACGACGTCGATGCGGCCGGTGAGCAGCTGCGGCTCCCCGTCCGGGCCCACCAGTATCGGCGCGGGGTGCCCGGCGTTGGACCAGCGGAACACCGCGCCGTCGGCGGTGGAGGTGAGCCTGCCGTAGACGAGCGTGGTGAACCGCGTGACGTCGAGACCGGACAGCACCCGGTCGAGCTTGCTCAGCACCACCGACGGCGCGGCCTCGCTGTCGTGCGCGAGCCCCCGGAGCATGCTGCGCAGCTGGCCCATGGTGGCCGCCGCGGGCAGGTCATGACCCTCGACGTCGCCGACCCCCACGGCCAGGTCCCCCGAGGGCAGCGCGAACGCGTCGTACCAGTCGCCCCCCACCTGGAGCTGCGCCGCCGCCGGCCGGTAGCGGGCCTCGATCTCCACGCCGGGAAAACGCGGGGGTTCGGTGAGCATCGCGTTCTGCAGCGCCAGCGACACCTCACGGCTCTGCTGGAACGCCACCGCGTTCTCCACGGCCACCGACGCCCGGGTGGCGAGCTCGCGGACGAGAGCGAGGTCGTCCTCGGTGTAGGGCGCCCGGTCGGCGCACGCGATGAGCAGGAGGGCCGCCACGACCGCCCCACCCGACAGCACCGGCGCCACCAGCATCGAGTGGGCCCCGGTCTCGGACGCCCACCCGGCCTGGTCCGGCGGGGGCTGCCACGACGGCACCGTCGCGTCGGGCACGTGGATCAGCAGGGGCGCGGCGCCGCGGGCACTGCGGGCCACGGGGTGGTCGCCGGAGAACACGAACCTCTCGTGGCTCCCGGGCATCGTCGGGATCCCCGGCGCCCTCCGCGTGACCGACCGCCGTCCCGTGAGCCGGCGTTCGCCGGGCGCGCCGGAACCGGTGGGCGAGCTCCACACCCGGGACAGCGGGTCGGGGTCGACGAGGAACACCCGGCACAGGTCGGCGAACTGCGGGACCACCGACTCGGCCAGGGCCACCAGCTCGCCCTCCGGGTCGAGCGCGGCGTTCATCGCGTGCGTGGCCTCGGCCAGTACGGCCAGCCGCTCGCGGGCGCGCATACTGACGTCGATGTCGGTCTCGGTGCCCACCCACTCCACCACCCGGCCGCCGGAGTGGACGGGGACGGCACGCGTGCGGAACCAGCGGTAGCCCCCCGCGGCCGTGCGCAGCCGGTAGGAGCGGACGAACACGGCAGCGGGGTCGGCGGTGGCAGCCGCCCGCCACGACGCCGCGAACTCGGCCCGGTGGACGGGATGGACGGCGTCGAGGAAGCCCCACCCGCGATGCTCCACGGCGCTCTGCCCGGTGATCGCGCGGAGGCCGGGGGCATCGCGCACGGCCCTGCCGTCGGCCTCCCGGATCCACACCGCGGCGCTCGTGGCCTCCACCAGGCTCTGGTAGCGGTTGAGCGCGTGCTCGCGCTGCGCCGCGGCCTGGGCCAACGCCTTGCGGGTGTTCTCGGCCGCGGTGACCTCCACGAGCACCGCGCCGGCCCCGACAACCGCGCCGTCGGGCCCGCGCACCGGGTAGTAGTGCGTCCGCCACTCCTGGAACGGGCCCCGCCCGTGCCACAGCCGTCCCCGTACCGGGACGTCGGTGCGGGACTTCCCGTCGCTCAGCACCGCCCGCAGATCCTCGGCGATCACGGCGCCGACGGCCCCGTGGACCTCCTCCAGCGTCCGCCCCAGCCGTTCGTCGGGGCTGCCGCCGTCCATGTCGAACACGGCCCTGTTGAGGCGCCGGTACCGCAGTTCGGTGTCGAAGTACGCGAGCCCGACGGGGGCGGTCTCCCACAAGGCATCGAGCAACCCGGACGCCTCGTCCGCCGCCTCCTTGTCGCCGACGTCCTGCAGCACGCCGAGCACGGTGTCGCGGGGGCCGGGGACGACGCGGACGTACAACGGCCAAGGGCGGTCGCCCGTGGCCGCGAGCCGTCCGCTGAACGGGCGCCCGGCGCGCAGGTCGTCGAGGAACCCGGTGACGGTGGAGGGCCCGAACACGGTGGCGGCGGGCCCGGCCGCGCCGTCGCCGAGGACGTGGCGCCCCACCGTGTCGCTGCTCGACCGGCCGGTGAGCCGCTCGGCGGCGGCGTTCCAGAGCACGACACGGCCGTCGTCGTCGAGGGCGAAGACGCCGACAGGAAGTAGTCCGACCAGCTCGGCGAACAGGTCGTCGGGCACGGCTCTCAGCGTAGGTGCCGCTCCGGCCCCGCTCCACGCGCATGACTGCCGCGAACAGTTCCCATTCGTGCAAGCCACACCCCGGGGGCCGGGCCTACTGTCCGCTTCATGGCCATTCATCCCACTCTTCGTTACGACGACCCGGGTGCCGCGATCGCGTTCCTGACAGGCGCGCTGGGCCTCGTCCAGCAGCAGATCTACACCAACGACGACGGCACGATCGCGCACGCGGAGCTGAGCTTCGGCGACGGCGTCGTCCTGCTCGGCACGCGGACCGGCAGGAGTGATCCGTTCGACACCGGCCACGCGGTGCTCTACCTCGTGGCCGACGGCGCCGACGCCGTGGACGCGCATCACGGCCGGGCCGTGGCCGCCGGGGCCGAGGTGGTGCAGGAGCTCACCGACCAGCCCTACGGCTCCCGCGAGTTCGCGGTGCTCGACCCCGAGGGAAACATCTGGACGATGGGCAGCTACCGGCCGGTGATCAAGCCCGCGGACCAGGCGTGACCGATCCGCTCGCCCGCCTCCGGGCGCTGTGTCTGGCGCTGCCCGAGGTGACCGAGAAGGTCAGCCACGGCGAGCCGACATGGTTCGTCCGCAGGACGTTCGTGATGTACGCCGACCGGCACCACGACGACCGGGTCGCGTTCTGGTGCGCGGCACCACCGGGCGCGCAGGATGAGCTCGTCGCCACGGCCCCCACCCGGTTCTTCCGGCCGCCTTACGTCGGTGGCCGCGGCTGGCTGGGGGTCTACCTCGACGTCGACGACGTGGACTGGGACGAGATCGGCGAGATCGTCCTCGACGCCTACCGGGTCATCGCCCCGAAGAAGCTCACGGCCCTCCTCGACTAGTGCGGTGGCCAGGAACGTTGCCGGGGTGATCGCGTGATCGGAACGGCGCGCGAGGACCCCGGTGGAGGTTTCTGGCCGCCGCACTAGGGTCGGCGGGTGCCGGATCTCCCGAGGGTCGAGTTGCCCGGTGGACGGATCGAGTACGACGACGTGCCGGCCGATACCGCCCGCGGCGAGCTCGCACCCCTGCTGTTCCTCCACGAGGGTCTCGGGTCCGTGGGGCTGTGGCGCGGCTTCCACCAGCGCATCGCGGCCGCCACCGGACGCCGGGCGGTGGCCTACTCCCGCTTCGGCCACGGGCACTCCGACCTGCCACGGCAGAAGCGCACGCCGCGGTTCATGCATGACGAGGCCGCCACCGTCGTCCCGGCGCTGTGCTCCGCACTCGGGCTGGAGCGCCCGGTGCTGGTCGGGCACAGTGACGGCGCGTCCATCGCGCTGCTGCGGGCCGCCGCGGCGCGGAACGACATCGCCGGGCTGGTCGTGCTGGCGCCGCACGTGTTCGTGGAGGACGCGGGCCTCGGCGGGGTCGAGCAGGCCCGGCGCACCTACACCGAGGGCGACCTGCGCACCCGGATGGCCCGCCACCACCGCGACCCCGACGCCACGTTCTGGAACTGGAACGACGTGTGGCGGGGTGACGCGTTCCGCGACTGGGACATCCGGCCCGAGCTGTCCGCGATCACCTGTCCCGTGCTCGCGATCCAGGGCACGGCCGACCCCTACGGCACCGTCGCGCACGTCGAGGCGGTGCGGGACGCGGCAGGCGGGCCGGTCGAGATGCTGGTGCTCGACTGCGGCCACGCCCCCCACCTGGAACGACCCGACGTCACGGAGCAGGCGGTGGTGAGGTTCCTCGGCACCCTGCCGGGATAGGGCTCCCACCGCTCAGCAGGCGGTCAGCCGGTCCAGCCGAGTCAGCGCGGCAGCCACGGCGTCCGGGTGGGCAGGCAGGAGGGGCAACCGCACCGCGGGGGTGGGGATCCGCCCGGTGGCGTGGAGCACGGCCTTGAGAACGGTCGGGTTCGGCTCGGCGAACAGCGCCGCGGACAGGCAGGCCAGCTCTGCGCTCTCCCGCCCGGCGACGGCGTCCCCCGCCCTCCAGGCCGCGACCATGTCCACGAACCGCGTGGTGCACAGGTGTGCCGACGCGAGCACCCCACCGGCCGCCCCGATCGCCAGCAGCGGGGCCGCGACCACGTCGTCACCTGCCAGTACGGCAAATCCCGGCGGTGGGTCGGCGAGCAGCGCCACCGTCTCGGCGTCCACCGAGCGGACCGCCTGTTTCACCCCGACGACCCCCGGCAGGGCGGCCAGTCCGCGCAGCGTGGCGGCCGACAGCGACCGGCCGGTGCGACAGGGGACGTTGTAGACGACGAGCGGCACCGGGCTCCGCCGGCTGAGGTGCGCGAAGTGCGCGACGACACCCGCTTCGGTGGGCCGGGTGAACGGCGGGACGGGTACGAGCGCCGCAGTGATCTCGGGCCACACCTCCAGCGTGCGGAGTGCGGCGGCGCTGCCACGCGTGTCGTTCGTGCCTGCCCCGACGATCAGAGGCGCCCCGGCACTGCGGCACACCGCCGCACAGACGTCCACGACGGTGCGGCGCTCGGCGTCGTCCAGGGCGGCAGCCTCTCCTGTGGTGCCGAGCGCGACGATGCCGGCCGCACCGCACTGCAGGACGTCGAGCGCCAGGCGTTCCAGCGCCCCGGTGGCGACGGCATCGTCGGAGGTGAGCGGGGTGACCAACGGGACGAACAGGCCGCGGAGATCCATGGTCCGATCATCGCGAGGAGAACCCGTCACGTCGCGTTCGCATTTCTGGCGCAAACCCTAAGCTGAGCTGATGCTCGACGTCCGCCGTCTCCGGCTTCTGCGCGAGCTGGCCCATCGCCGCACGATCGCCGCCGTCGCGGCCGCTCTCGCCTACACACCCTCCGCGGTGTCGCAGCAGCTCAGCAGCCTGGAGCGGGAAGCCGGGGTGCGGCTGCTGGAGCGCTCGGGGCGCCGGGTCGTGCTGACCCCCGCAGCCCTGACCCTCGTCGAGCACACGGAGGTCGTGCTGGAGCGGCTGGAACAAGCATCGGCAGCACTCGCCTCGATGCGCGACGGGCCGGCCGGACCGCTGCGGATCGGGGTGTTCCCGTCTGCCGGGCGGACCGTCATCCCGCCTGCGATCGCCGCGCTCACGGATCGCCACCCCCATCTCGAACCGTCGGTGCAGGAGATCGACCCGGCCGCGGTTGCGGGGGCGCTGCGAAGCGGTGAGCTCGACGTCGCGCTCGTCCACAGCTACGACTTCGTCGCGGATCCCCCCGAGCCCGGTCTGGACACGACGCACCTCTTCGACGAGCGGATGTTCGTCGCAACGCCCCGCGACCTCGCTCCACGGCCCGGCGAGGACGATCCGCTCGGTCGATGGCGCGACGCACCGTGGATCGTGGCACCCACCGCCACCCGCTGCGGCACGATGACCCTCCGGGCGTGCGCACGCGCCGGCTTCCGCCCGCGCGTGCGCCATGTCGTCGACGACTTCTCGACGGTGCTGGCCCTGGTCGGGGTCGGATGCGGCGTGGCGCTCGTCCCGCAGTTGGCGGCCGCGGAGCCCGCCCCGGACGTGGTGCTCACCCCGGTGCCGATGAAGCGCAGCACGCTGGGCGCCTGCCGCCGAGGGTCGAGCAAGCACCCGCCGATCGCGGCGTTCCTGCATGCCGTGCGTCCACCAGCCTCTGGCGCAACTTCGGAGCCGTAGTGCTTTCTGCAGCCCGTCTCGGCAGCTTTACGGCTCCGAAGTGCGGGGAGCGCGGACGGCTGCGACCAGGGCCCTCGGGTCGTCTGCGTAGAGGCTCAACCTCGTGATCTGCGCGGAATGGTCCCGCGGCAGGGCTACGGTGACGGGCCGGGTCAGCTCGATCTCGACGGTGGTCTGGCCGCCGACCAGGACGTGCAGGTGGCCTCCGTCGGTCTGCACGGACCGCGACCCGGGACGGCTGCGGCGGACGTGCCGGACGCCGGCGACCGCGTCCCAGCCGATGTGCACGTCGAGGCTCGTCCCGTGCCGGATCCGGAGGCCCGCCGGCCCGACGGCATGGGGGTGGACGGTGACGGCGGCCAGCATCCCCAGCATCAGGATCGTTCCCCAGATGCCGAGGACGAGCAGCACGATCCGCAGCCCGGGCCACGGGATCAGCAGGTCCAGTGCGACGACCTCCAGAACCGAGAGGCCGGTCATCACCAGCATCGGTGCCAGCAGCGGGCCGCGGTAGGGGAAGGCCGTGTCTCCCGGTGCGAGGTCCGGGCGGCGCCGGAGCCAGCGGGCGAGGCTGCGCCAGCTCCCCGTCTCGAACCGCACAGCGCGCCGGGCGAGCGCCGCCACCGCCGTGCGGCCGCGGGCGGCACCGGTCGACGCCGTGGCGCGCTCGCTGTTCATGGGGCGGGTCACCAGGTGACGGGCAGGGCGGCCGGCCCGGAGTCGACGAAGCCGTGGATCCAGGGGATCTCCTCGACCGGTCCACCCAGGCGCAGCCCGGGCAGCTGCGCGGCGAGTGCGCGCAGTGCGGCCCGGATCTCCACGCGGGCCAGTGCCGCGCCCAGGCAGTGGTGCGGGCCGCGGCCGAAGGCGATGTGGGAGTCGGGCCGGTCGAGGACGAACCGGTCGGGGTCCGGGAAGCGGGCGGGGTCCCGGTTGGCGGCCTCCAGCCGGGCCAGGACCATGTCCCCGGCCGCGACGGACACGCCGGCCAGCTCGACGTCCTGGTGGGCCCACCGCGGGAGCGCCTCGCCGGTGACACCGGACTGCTGCCGCAGCACCTCCTCCACCACCGCGTCCAGCCGGTCCGGGTGGGCGGCGAGTACCGGTAGCTGCCCGCTCGTGACGAGATGGATGGTGGCCACGGACATGCCGTTGCACGCGCTGAGGTACCCGGCGCTCACCAGCGTGGTCACCATGGCGACGAGCTCGTCCTCGCTCAGCAGTTCGTCGTGCCCCGGCCGGGTGCCGTCCTCGTGCACGCCGACCAACGCGCTGATGAGGTCGTCACCCCGGTCGGCCCGCCGGGCGGTGACGAGCGCGGCGGCGTAGTCGGTCAGGGCCGCCCAGGCCTGCTCCACGACCGCGGCGACCTGCTCGCTCGAGCCGGCGGCCGCGTCCGCGGTGAGAACCGCGTCGGCCCACTCCCGCAGCTGGGCACGCTCGGGTCCGGGGATGCCGACCAGCTCGCCGATGGTGCTGATCGACAGCGGGGCCGCGACGGCGTCGACGAGGTCGGCGGGCGGGCCTGCCGCGGCCATGGCGCCCACGTACCGGTCGGCGAGGGCCTCGATGCGCGGACGCATCGCCTCCACGCGCCGCGGTGTGAAGGCCGCCGACACCAGGCGGCGCAGCCGGGTGTGTGCGGCTCCGTCCTGGAACAGGGTGTGGTTGCCGGGGTGGCCACCCCCGGGCGGGGCCACCCCGAACCGCGGGTCGGACAGGACGGTCACCACGGCGTCGTACGAGGTGACCAGCCACGCCGGCATCCCGTACGGAGTGGTCACGCGGGTGACGGGCTCGCTCCCGCGCAGCTGCGCGTAGGCCGGGGGTGGTTGCAGGAGGTCGGGGCGGTCGAGCGGCAGGTGTAGGGCGGCGGTGGTCATCGGGTCCCCCAAGAAGGTTTGGCAATACACCTGCAACGTAAAGCTCGCCGGGACTTCGAGTCAATACGACTGCAATGTGAAAGACTGCCGCGGTGCCGAAGAAGGTCGACCACCGGGCCCAGCGCGCCCTGATCGCCGACGCCCTGATGCGGGTGGCCGCCACCCGGGGCCTCGAGGCCGTGAGCCTGCGCCATGTGGCGACCGAGGCAGGCGTGTCCACCGGCATGGTGCAGCACTACTTCCGCACCAAGGACCAGATGATGATCTTCGCCCTGGACATGGTCAGCGCCCGCGTCCAGGCCCGGCTCGCCGCCGAGGCGGGTGACCAGCAGGTCGTCCCGACCCCCCGGGACCTCGTGCGCGGACTCCTGCTCCAGATGCTGCCGCTGGACGAGGAGCGCGCCACCGAGGGGAAGGTGGCGCTGGCCTTCCTCTCCTACGCCGCGGTCCGCCCGCACGTGGCCGCGGAGCTACGGGAGAACACCGCACAGATGCGGGACTTCTTCGCCGACCAGATCCGGGCGACGAGCCCGGCCGAGCGCGGGGTCGATCCGGAACTCGCCGCCACCGTCCTGCTCGCGCTCGTCGACGGGCTGGGCGTCCACGTCCTCGGCGGGCACTACTCCCCCGCCGACGCACTGGCCGCGCTCGACCAGTACCTCGACACCGTCCTTCCGGCCGAGGCGGCCTCACCGCGGCCGTGAGCCGACGACCCGCCCCACCCGCATCGAATCCCGCCACAACCGCCCGAACGCGGCGAGAACGATCACCTCGCCTGCGCCACGTACGGTCGCGCCATGAACGTCGAGAGCCGACTCCGCGAACTGGGCATCGAGCTCCCCGCCCCGCTCGGCCCGGCCGGGAACTACGTGCCGGCCGCCCGGGTGGGCGACCTGGTGTACCTCTCCGGAGTGGGGCCGGTGCGCCCGGACGGGAGCTTCGTGGTCGGCAAGGTCGGTGACGGCGGCCTGGATCTCGACACCGCGCGTGGGGCCGCCCGGCTCACCGGCCTGCAGCTCCTCGCGGCGCTCCGGGCCGAGATCGGCGACCTGGGCCGGGTGCGACGGGTGGCGCGGATCTTCGGCATGGTGAACTGCGCCCCCGGCTTCAACCGGACGCCCGCGGTGATCGACGGCTGCTCCGACCTGCTGGTCGAGGTGCTGGGCGACGCCGGCCGCAGCGCGCGCTCCGCGGTGGGGATGGCGGAGCTGCCGTTCGACATCGCCGTGGAGATCGAGGCCGTGGTCCAGGTGAGCGCGTGACGGACGGCCCTTCGGTCAGTCGAGGACCGCGGTGGCCTCGACCTCGACGAGCAGATCGGGTTCTCCCAGCGCCGCCACGCCCAGCAGCGTGATCGGCTTGACCGGGTCGACCCCCAGCTTCGCGGCCGCCCGGGTGACGCCCTCTCCCAGCAGCGGCATCTTGTCGGGCGTCCAGTCCACGACGTAGACGGTCAGCTTCGCCACGTCGTCGAAGGATCCGCCGGCCTCGGCCAGTGCGGTGCCGATGTTGAGGTAGGCCTGCTCGACCTGGGCGGCCAGGTCTCCCTCGCCGACTCGACGCCCCTCGGCATCGCGGGCGACCTGGCCGGCCACGAACACCAGCTTCGACCCGGTGGCGACCGACAGCTGGCGGTAGGCATCGGGTTTCGGCAACCCGTCGGGGTTGATCAGCGTCACGGTCATGGCCACTCCTCGACATCGGTGCAGGCGTCCGCCGAAAACATATCAGCGTTATGTATTGTGGCGCCATGGTGAGGACAGGAGACCCCGCGGTCCGCTCCCTCCTGATCGACCGGGCCGCGCAGATGCTCGCCGCCCGGCAGCCGATCACGCTCCGCTCGCTGGTCGCCGGCACCGGCGTGTCGACCATGGCCGTCTACACCTACTTCGGCGGCATGGACGGCCTGTGGAAGGCCATGCGCCAGGAAGGCTTCACCCGCCTCGCGACCCGGCTCGCCGCGGTCTCGCCGTCGGCCGATCCCGTACGGGACCTGGCCGCTCTCGGCGCCGCGTACCTGTCCAACGCACTGGCCGGGCCCGATCTCTACCGCGTCATGTTCGACGCCGGTTTCGATCTCGCCGACGCCGACGCCGCTGACGACACGCTGCAGTGCCTGGTCCGGACGGTCGAACGGGCCACGGCCGCCGGCCGCTTCCGCGACGACGTCGATCCGCTGGAGCTGGCCACCCAGAGCTGGACCATCGGTCACGGGCTGGCGTCACTGGTCGCCACCGGCCCGTTGCCCCGCCAGGCGCTCGCCCACGGTGTGCCGCTGCTGACCGCCCTTTACACCAGCGCGGGCGACGACCGCGAGGGGTGCCGCCGGTCGGTCGACGACGGCTGGCTCGCCTTCTGAGGCTGCGCACCGCGTCGATCGGCGGGGGTCAGGTGGCCGTCCACCCGCTGCACCGGACCGGGGTGATCACCAGCAGTACGCCGGCAGGCGGCACGGCCGCGTAGGGCCGGTACTTGGCCCGCAGCTCGGCGAGCGCGCGTTCCCGCAGCGGCCCGGTCTCGTGGATCTCGGCCGTGCCGTCCACCCGAACCCACCACAGCGTGGACCAGTCGTCGGCGTAGTGGTCGACGACGAGCCCGACGCGGGGGTCCCGGCGCACGTCGTCGAGGCGCGCGAGCCGGCTGCTGCGTTTGGGCTTGACCTCGTCGACCACCGAGCAGACGAGCCCGTCCACGAGTGCGAAGGTGATCGGCACCAGCCGGGGGGTGCCGTCGGCCCGCAGCGTGGCCAGGCGACCGACGGGGGCGCCCGCGAGCCTGGCGAGCTGCTGCGCAGTGTCGAGGGCGGGCACTCAGGCCCCGCAACGGTGAGTCATCGCTCCAGTGTGGCCGGTGACGCCCCGGTCGGCGCGGCAGCTGTCGTGTTTCAGCTAGATCAAGAGTCCTTGTGCACCATGGTCACACCCTCTGTATACATACTACGTTCACCCGACCGAATGAACGGCCGGAGGTAGAACGATGGGGCTCAGCCTGATAGCACGAACGATCCGGGGGCGGGGGGCGGCGGCACTCGCGATCGCGCTGGCAGCGGCCGTCGCCGTCGGCTGCGCGCCGGTGCAGCAGGCCGCCGGGCCGGCCGCGGAGCCCGCCGCCGACTCCTTCGGCACTCCCGCCGACCCCGCTGCGGTGCAGCAGGGCGGCACGCTCACCATGGCCCTGTCGGCCGAGCCCGACATGCTCGACCCGACGCAGTCCCGCTCGCTGTACTCGCGCTACGTCTTCCACACGATGTGCGAGAAGCTCTACGACCTCGACGAGCACACGCGGATCGTCCCGCAGCTGGCCACCGCGCTGCCCACGATCTCGCCCGACGGGCTCACCGTCACCATCCCGCTGCGCGAGGGGGTGCGCTTCGCCGACGGCACGCCGATGGACGCGCAGTCGGTGGTCACCACGTTCCAGCGCAACCTGACGATGGCGGGCTCCGGCCGGAAGAGCGAGCTCGGGCCCGTCACGTCCGTGGAGGCGCAGGGCGCGAGCTCGGTGGTGGTCCACCTCTCGACGCCGTTCGCCCCGCTGACCTCGGCGCTCGCCGACCGGGCCGGCATGATCATGAGCCCGGCGGCGCTGCAGCAGCTCGGCGACAAGTTCGGCACCGCGCCGGTGTGCGTCGGGCCGTTCAAGTTCGAGAACCGCGTGGCCCAGAACTCGATCGACGTGGTCCGCGACCCGAACTACTACGACGCGGGCAAGGTCCATCTCGACCGCATCACCTACCGGATCATCACCGACGCCAGCATCCGGGCGGCCAACCTGCAGTCCGGTGACGCGCAGGTGGCCGACACGCTCTCCACCCAGGACGTCCCCGGCCTGCGCACCGCAGCGGGCATCCAGGTGCTGCAGTCCAACTCGCTGGGCTACCAGGGCATCACGTTCAACGTCGGCAACGTCTCGGGGCTCGGCAACCCGGTCGGCGACGTCGGCACGCCCGTCTCGCGCGACCCCCGCATCCGCCAGGCGTTCGAGCTCGCGGTGGACCGCCAGGGCCTCGTGCAGGCCGTGTTCGGCGGCCTCTACACGCCGACCTGCTCGCCGATCAGCCCGGACACCGAGTTCACGAGCGAGGCCGCGCAGGCCTGCGCGGCCCACGACCCCGCCGCCGCACGCGCCCTGTTGCAGGAGGCGGGCGTCCCGGTCCCCTACAAGATCTCGATGATCACGTCGAACAACCCGGACTCGCTGCGGCTGGCCCAGGCCCTGCAGGCCACCGTCGCCGACGGCGGGTTCGACCTCCAGATCCAGCCCGTGGAGTACTCCGCGCTGCTCGACCAGCAGGACCGCGGCGACTTCGAGATGCTGCAGCTGGGCTGGTCGGGCCGCATCGACCCGGACAACAACATCACCAACTACCTCAGCACCGACGGCGGGCAGAACGTGGCCGGCTACAGCAACGCGGCGCTCGACGCACTGCTCACCCGGGCCCGCACGAGCACCGACCAGGCCGAGCGCGTGCGGCTCTACGGCGAGGTGGTGACGGCGATCCACGCCGCCGACCCGATCGTCTACCTGTACCGCATCCGCAACTTCACCGGCGTCACTGACAAGGTGGCCGGCGTGCAGGTCTTCCCGGACGGCATCGTGCGGGTCGCCTTCGCCGGCCTGACCCGCTGACGGGAGCACGTCCGGAATGCGGTCCTACCTGCTCCACCGGTTGTGGCAGTCGGCGGTGACGCTGGTGCTCGCGACGATCGTGGTGTTCCTCGGCGTGCGCGCGCTGCCGGGCGACCCGGCGCTCGCGTTCGCCGGGGAGGAACGTGACGCCGCGTCGCTCGCGGCGATCCGCGAGCGGCTCGGGCTCAACGACCCGCTCGTCGTCCAGTACGGGAAGTTCGTGCTCGGGGCGCTGCGCGGGGATCTCGGCACCTCCACGCGGACCGGGATCCCGGTCTCCACGATGATCGGCACGGGCCTGCCCGTGACGATCGAGCTGTCGGTGCTGGCGCTGCTGGTGGCGATCGTGCTGGGCGTCACCGCCGGCGTGGTGGCCGCCGTGCGGCGCGGGCGCCCCGCGGAGTGGTTCGCCAACGCGCTGGCGCTACTCGGACTGTCGGTCCCGAACTTCTGGCTCGGCCTGATCGCGATCCTCTACCTGGCGGTGGGTCTCGGCCTGTTCCCGGCGTCGGGCTTCGTGCCGTTCGGGGAGGACCCGGTCGCCAACCTCCACCACCTCGTGCTGCCCGCGCTCGTGCTCGGCACCGGGATCGCCGCGATCGTGATGCGCCAGACCCGCTCGGCGATGCTCGAGTCGCTCGGGGCCGACTACATCCGCACGGCGCGGGCCAAGGGCGCCTCGCCCCGCGCGGTGATCGGCCGGCACGCCCTGCGCAACAGCCTCGTCGTGGTGGTCACGGTCGTCGGGCTGCAGTTGGGCATCCTGATCTCCGGGGCCGTCGTCACCGAGCGGATCTTCGGGCTGCCCGGGTTCGGGAAGATGACGATCGACGCGGTGTTCCAGCGCGACTACCCGGTCATCCAGGGCGTCGTCCTCGTGACGGCGGCCGCCTACATCCTGATCAACTTCCTGGTCGATGTCGCGTACTCGCTCATCGACCCGCGGATCCGAGTGGCGGGAGGACAGTCATGACCGCCGACGTACTCCCTCCCGCGGAGGCGAAATCATGACCGCCGACGTACTCCCTCCCGCGGAGGCGAAATCATGACCGCGACCGAGATCGCCACCCCGCCCGCACCGGACCCGGGCGGCGAGCCCCCGCGGCGCCGCGCCGCCCTGCGCAGGCTGCGGCGCAGCCCGCTGGGGATAGCCGGGTTCGTGGTGCTAGCCCTGGCCGTACTGGCCTCGGTGCTCGCCCCGGTGCTCGCGCCCTACTCGCCCGCCCAGGTGAACTTCGACGCGCCGTTCCAGATCCCGGGCACCGTCGGTTTCGCCCTGGGCACCGACGACCTGGGCCGCGACGTGCTCTCCCGCATCCTCTTCGGGCTGCGGGCGTCGCTGGAGGTCGGAGTGCTCGCCGTGGCGCTCGCGCTGGCCGTCGGGGTCCCGCTGGGCCTCGCGGCCGGCTACTTCCGGGCCCTCGACGCGGTGATCTCCCGCTTCACCGACCTCATGCTCGCCTTCCCGTTCCTCCTGCTGGCCGTCGGGCTCGCCGCCATCCGCGGCCCAAGCCTCGGCAACGCGGCGCTGGCACTGGGCATCTCCCAGATCCCGGGCATGATCCGCGTGGTCCGCTCGGAGACGTTCCGCCTCAAGAACCTCGACTTCGTCGCGGCGTCGCTGGTGGACGGGGCGAGCGACGTGTGGGTGCTCGGGCGCCACGTGCTGCCCAACGCGCTGTCCGCGGTGATCGTGCAGGCCACCGTGGCCATCCCGCAGGCGATCATCGGTGAGTCGGTGCTGTCGTTCCTCGGGCTGGGCATCCAGCCGCCCGACCCGAGCCTCGGGACGATGCTCGCCGACGCCCAGCAGTACGCCGCCCAGGCGCCGTGGACCGCCGTGGTGCCCGGCCTGGCGATCATGCTGGTGGCGCTCGCGTTCAACCTGTTCGGCGACGCGCTGCGCGACGCCCTCGACCCGAGGAGCTCCCGGTGACGGCACAGGGCGAGCCCGTTCTCACCGTGCGCGACCTCCGGGTCACGTTCCGGACCGACGACGGGCCGGTGTCCGCCGTCGACGCCGTGTCGTTCGACGTCCGGCCGGGCGAGGTGCTCGCGGTGGTCGGGGAGTCGGGGTGCGGCAAGAGCGTCACCGCGATGAGCATCGCGGGACTGCTCCCCCCGTCGGCGACCGTCACCGGATCCGTCCGGTTGCGCGACCGGGAGCTGGTCGGGGCCCCCGAGCCGGCGCTGCGTTCGGTGCGCGGCGCTGAGGTGGCCTACGTGTTCCAGGAGCCGATGACCTCGCTGAACCCCGTGTTCACCGTGGGCAGCCAGATCACCGAGACCCTGCGGATCCACCAGAAGCTCTCGCGGAAGGAGGCGCTGGGGCGGGCCGTGGAACTGCTCGCGCTGGTCGGGATCCCGTCGCCGGCCTCGCGCGTGGGGGCCTACCCGCACCAGTTCTCCGGCGGGATGCGGCAGCGGGTGATGATCGCCATGGCACTGGCCTGCGATCCCGCGGTGCTGGTGGCCGACGAGCCGACCACGGCCCTCGACGTCACCGTGCAGGCCGCCGTCCTCGACCTGCTGCGCGACCTCGGCACGCGGCTGGGCACGGCGATCGTGCTGATCACGCACGACCTCGGCGTGGTGGCCGACATCGCCGACCGCGTGCTGGTCATGTACGCGGGCCGGGTCGTCGAGACCGGCCCGACGCAGGAACTGTTCGACGCTCCGCGGCACCACTACACGCTGGGCCTGCTCGGCGCGGTGCCGACCGCGGGCCGCCGCGCCGCGGGGGGACGGCTCCAGGAGATCCCCGGGCTGGTGCCGGTGCTGCACGAGCAGCCCGACGCGTGCACGTTCGCCGAGCGGTGTCCGGCCGCCGACGACCAGTGCCGCTCGGCCGCGCCGGCCCTCCAGCCGCGCGACACGGATCCGACGACCCACCGGGCCGCCTGCTGGCATCCGGCAGACGCCCTCCTCGCGAAGGGACGGTAGGACGATCACTGACCTCGAGGAGCACCCGGCCCGGGAACAGGGCCAGGAGCCTGCCGCTCTGGAACTCGACGACCTCGTGATGCACTTCGGCCCCGTGCGGGCCGTCGACGGCGTCAGCCTGCGGATCGAACGCGGACGGGTACTGGCACTCGTCGGCGAGAGCGGGTCGGGCAAGTCGACCGTCGGCCGGTGCGTCGTGCGGCTGCTGGCGCCGACGTCCGGCACGGTGCAGCTGGCGGGCACCGACGTCACCCACCTCAGCAGGCGGGCGCTGCGCCCGCACCGGCGTGAGGTCTCCATCGTGTTCCAGGACCCGGCGAGCTCGCTCGACCCGCGGCTGTCGGTCGGCGACATCGTGGGTGAGCCGCTGCGGCTGCTCGGGCTGGCGAGCTCGCGCCGCGACCGGGAGACCCGCGTGGGCGACGCGCTGGAGCAGGTGGGGCTGCGGCGCCAGGTCGCGCAGCGCTACCCCCACGAGATGTCCGGGGGGCAGCGCCAGCGGGTGAGCATCGCCCGCGCACTGGTCTCGTCGCCGCGGCTGCTGGTGGCCGACGAGCCCACCAGCGCGCTCGACGTCTCGGTGCAGGCCTCGGTGCTGAACCTGCTCGCGGACCTGCAGCGCGACCTGGGCTTCGCGTGCCTGTTCATCACCCACGACCTGTCGGCCGTGGAGTACCTGGCCGACGAGGTGGCGGTGATGTACCTGGGCACGCTGGTGGAGCAGGGGTCGCGGGAGGCGGTGTTCGACTCCCCGTCCCACCCGTACACGCAGGCGCTGCTCTCGGCCGCTCCGCTGGCGGACCCCCGCGAGCAACGGGCCCGTCGCCGCGTGCTGCTCACCGGCGAGATCCCCTCGCCCACCGCCCCTCCCCCGGGCTGCCGCTTCCACACGCGGTGCCCGGTGGCCGTCGAGCGGTGCCGCACCGAGGTGCCCCTGCTACGCACCACCGCCATCGGTCAGGTGGCCTGCCACCTGGTGGCCGACGACGGCAGCGGGCCCGACGTGCGGCAGCAGCAGCCGGTCCCGGTGGGCGAGGGCTGAGCGGCGCTCGGACCCTCCCGGAGGGCAAGCTGGGCGTCGTTCGCCGACGTCCGTCCGCACGGCTCCACAGGAGGCAGCACATGACCGAACCGCAGGTGCTCGACGTCGCCGAGTGGTCCCGGTTCGAGATCCACCTCGACGGCACGCTCGCCGGGTTCGTGGCGTACCGCACGGGCCGGGGAACGATCACGTTCGCCCACACCGAGATCGAGGGCGCCTTCGAGGGGCTGGGCCTGGGCAGCAAGCTGGTACGGGGCGCACTGGACGCCGCGCGGTCCCGCGGCCTGGCGGTGCTGCCCCAGTGCCCGTTCGTCCGCGGCTGGCTCCAGAAGCACGAGGACTACCTCGACCTGGTGCCGGAGGACGAGCGCCCGCGCTTCGGTCTCTGACGGTCGCACCCGAGCGTCCCTCTGAAGGCCGCTCGGTGCGGCTCGTGGTGACCACCATGCCGGGCGGGCGTGTGTTGTCGGAGGGTCTCCGTAGCCTTGACGCGTGCTCGCCGTCCACGCCCTCTGGTCCCCCGGCCGCGGGGTCCTGCTCTGGGCCGAGGACGGCGCGCGTCCCACCACCTCGTCGAGCCGGTCGCTGCGGTCCGCGCGCCCCCACCCGTTCGCGGCGCCGTCGTCGGCACTCACCGCGCTCCACCCGGGCAAGCCCGCCACCGTCACGCTGCTGCTGCCCTCCCGGCCCGGCGGCCCGCTCGCGTCGCCGGAACTGGTGCGCAGCGGCGGCCGCGGCGGCACCCCGCCGCGGGGCGGCCCGGTGCTGCGGGCGTGGTCGGTGCCCGCGCTGGCCGTCGACGTCGCGGAGCTGGACGACCCCGCCGACGAGGTGCGCTACGGCTCCTCGGTGGCCCACCTGCGCGCCGTGGCGGAGCTGGCGGCCGATCTCGCCGCGCGCGGCCGGGTGTTGCCCACCCTGGTCCGGCAGGGTCCGCACGCGTTCGCCCGGTGGCGCCCGCTCGTCCAGGGCCTCGACGCCGTCACGTTCGACGCGCTGGTGGCCGCTCTCCCGCCGGTCGGTCGCGCGGAGGCGGTGGGCGCCGGACGCGGCCGGCCGGCCGGGGCCGACCCGCACCCGCTCGTCAGCGACGCGCTGCACGCGCTCACCGACGCCGCCGTCCGCGACCGGCTGGCCCGCGCACCCGAGCCCGTCACGGTGCTCCCACCCCGACCCGGCCGCGAGGCCCGGCAGCTCCTGGCCACGGAGTCGTGGCTCGCCGCCCTGCTCACGCCCGACGGGCGGCTCGGTGGCGACCGCGGCCTGCCGGCCACGGAGCTTGCCGCGCTCGCAGGCGCCGTCGCGGAATGGGACGAGTTCGGCGCCACGGCCACCGGTGAGGGCCGCGCGTGCTTCCGGCTCACCGAGATCAGCACCCTGCACGACCCCGCCGACCCAGAGCCCGACACGCTCGACCAGACCGGCGACGGCACGCGTTGGGTGCTCGACTTCCTCCTGCAGTCCACCGCCGACCCGAGCCTGCTCGTCCCGGCCGAGCAGGTCTGGTCCGGCGGCGCCGCCCGGCTGATCGCGGAGCCGCAGGAGCTGCTGCTCGCCGAGCTCGGCCGCGCCTCGCTGGTGCTCCCGGCGATCGCCCCCGCGCTGCGGCAGGCCCGGCCGTCCGGGCTCGACCTCGACGTCGCGGGCGCCCACCACTTCCTCACCGCGGGGGCCGCGCTGCTCGTCGAAGCCGGGTTCGGTGTCCAGCTCCCGGCCGGGTGGGACGGCTCGCGCCGGGTCGGGCTCACGCTGAGTGCGCGCAGCACCCCGGCCGACCGCGTCCTCACCCGCAGCGGGCTGGGCCGCGAGGAGCTGGCCGACTTCCGCTGGTCGATCGCGGTGGGCGACGAGGAGCTGTCCGAGGAGGAGATCACCGACCTGGTGGCCACCAAGGCGCCCCTGGTGCGGCTGCGGGGTAGGTGGGTGAGCGTCGACGCCGAGCGGCTGCGCGCCGGCCTGGAGTTCCTGCGCCGGGCCCGCAGGCGACGCGCCGACGGCGCGCCCACCGCCGCAGAGGTGCTCGCTCTCGCCCAGCGCCATCCCGACGACTGGGACGACCACCACTGGGAGAGCGACGAGGAGCACGGCGCACCGCTGCCCGTCACCGCCATCCACGCCGACGGCTGGATCGGCGCGCTGCTCGCGGGCGAGGTCGAACGCACGATCACCCCGGTCGAGCCGCCCGCCGGATTCCGCGCGCAGCTGCGGCCCTACCAGCAGCGCGGCGTCTCGTGGCTCGCGTTCCTCTCCACGCTCGGGCTGGGGGCGTGCCTCGCCGACGACATGGGCCTGGGCAAGACGGTGCAGCTGCTGGCCCTGGAGGCGCTCGAACGCGCCCAGCAGGAGCGCGGCCCCACCCTGCTCGTCTGCCCGATGTCGCTGGTCGGCACGTGGCAGCGCGAGGCCGCCCGGTTCGCCCCCGACCTGCGGGTGCTCGCCCACCACGGGCCCGGCCGCCGCCACGGCGCGGAGCTCGAGGCGCAGATCCACGAGGCCGACCTCGTGGTCACCACCTACGCCACCGCCACCCGCGACGGCGACGAGCTCGCCGCCGTCGCCTGGCGTCGGCTCGTGCTCGACGAGGCCCAGGCCGTGAAGAACAGCAGGGCCTCCCATGCACGCGCCGTGCGGCGGTTCGACGCCGAGCACCGCGTGGCGCTCACCGGCACGCCCGTGGAGAACCGGCTGGCCGAGCTGTGGTCGATCATGGACGTGCTCAACCCCGGCCTGCTGGGCTCCGCCGAGAAGTTCCGCGCCCGCTACGCCATCCCCGTGGAACGCCACGGCAACACCGAGGCCGCCGCGTTGCTGCGCCGCGTCACGCGCCCGTACCTGCTGCGGCGGGTGAAGACCGACCCGACGATCATCGACGACCTGCCCGACAAGATCGAGGTCACCCAGCACTACCGGCTCACCCGCGAGCAGGCCTCGCTCTACCGCACGGTCGTCGACGACATGATGGAGAAGATCGCCGACTCCCGCGGCATCGAGCGCCGCGGCAACGTGCTGGCCGCGATGGCGAAGCTCAAGCAGGTCTGCAACCACCCGGCCCAGCTGCTCCACGACGGTTCGCCGGTCGGCAGGCGCTCCGGCAAGATCATCCGGCTGGAGGAGATCCTCGCCGAGATCCTCGACGAGGGTGACCGCGTGCTGTGCTTCACCCAGTTCACCGAGTTCGGCCACATGCTCGTGCCGCACCTGGCGGCCCGCTTCGACACCGACGTCGCGTTCCTGCACGGGGGCACGCCCAAGAAGCGCCGCGACGAGATGGTCATGCGCTTCCAGGCGGGCGAGGGGCCGCCGGTCATGCTGCTCTCGCTCAAGGCGGGCGGCACCGGCCTCACCCTCACCGCCGCCAACCACGTCGTGCACCTCGACCGCTGGTGGAACCCCGCCGTGGAGAACCAGGCCACCGACCGCGCGTTCCGCATCGGACAGCGCCGCAACGTCCAGGTGCGCAAGTTCGTGTGCCCAGGCACGGTCGAGGAGCGCATCGACGACATGATCACCAAGAAGAAGGCGCTGTCGGAGATGGTGGTGGGCGACGGGGAGGGCTGGCTCACCGAGCTGTCCACCGACTCGCTGCGCGAGCTGTTCACCCTGGGCTCGGAAGCGCTCGAGGAGACGGTGGAGGAGGCCGACGATGCCTGACCCCGATCCGTTCTGGTGGCGCGACACCGAACCCGCACGCCCGCGCCGGGTCGAGGGGGGCATCCAGATCAACAGCACCCGCGGCCCGGTGGCACGCACCTGGTGGTCGCAGCGGTTCCTCGGCGTGCTGGAGTCACTCGGCGTCGGCGGCAGGCTCTCGCGGGGCCGCAGCTACGCGCGGGCCGGCCAGATCATCTCCCTCGACGTCGACGCGGGCGGGGCCGTCGCCCAGGTGCAGGGCTCCCGGCCCCAGCCGTACCGGGTGCGGATCGGCGTGCCGGCCTTCGGCAAGACCGAGTGGGCGGCGGTGGCGCAGGCACTCGCCGACGACGCGTCGTACGCCGCCACGCTGCTGGCAGGCGAGATGCCCCGCGAGATCGAGACGGTGTTCGAGGCCGTCGGGCTCTCGCTCTTCCCCGCCGGCAACCGCGATCTCGTGATGGACTGCAGCTGCCCCGACCACGCCGTCCCCTGCAAGCACCTCGCCGCGGTGTTCTACGTGCTCGCCGACCGGTTCGACACCGATCCCTTCCAGATCCTCGCGCTGCGCGGTCGCGACCGCGAGATGCTCCTGGAGGACCTCCGCACCCGCCGCGCCGCCGCGGCGCCGGCCGGACCGGCCGACGGTGTGCCGGCGCTCGCCGACGTCATGCACGAGTACTGGAGCGCGGGGCCGGGGCTCCCGGAGCGGCTGACCGGGCCCCGCACCCCACCCGACGCGGTGCTCGACCAGGCGCCCGAGTTCGCCGTCGACGTGCGCGGCGAGCGGGTCGCCGACCTGCTGCGCCCGGCCTACCGCGCCCTCGCCGGGGAGGACAGCACACCGGGCGTCCACGGGCGGTGAGATCGACACCAGCGTGGTTTCGGACGCGATCAGGCACTCTGGTGTCCATCTCGCGGGGAGCAAGCAGCGTCAGCGGAGCGACTCCAGCTGTGCGGCGATGCCGAGCAGCCGCGCCTCACCCCCTGGCGGGGCCACCACCTGCACGCCGACCGGCAGGCCGGTGGGGTGCACCCCGGCGGGCACGGACATCGCCGGGAAGCCCGCGAGGTTCCACGGGGTGACGAACGCGCTGTGCAGTGCCTGGGGGAAGTTCGCGAGCCACGACCTGCGGTGCCACATCTCCGCCTTCGCGGGCATCGCCTGGAGCATGGGCAGGACCAGCACGTCGTGCTCGGTGAAGAACTCCCGCGCGCGGGCCGTCCATTCCTGGCGGGCGCTCTCGCGGACCAGCCCGGCCCTGCGCACGACACGCCCGATCCGCGCGTGGGTGCGGGTGCGCCGCTGGAGCAGCTTGCGGTCGAACTCCTCCGCGTGCTCCGACGGACCTGCGAACCAGCGGGCGGCGGTGGCGTTCAGCTGTCCCGATCCGTACGACGGGGTGGCCTCCCGGACCGTGTGGCCTGCCGTGCCGAGCAGCTGCGCCACCTGGGTGGCCACGGCGGTCAGCTCGTCCGGTGCCGCACCCCCACCCGGGACCTGGGTGGACACGGCCACCCGCAGCGTGCCCGGCTCCGTGAGCTGCGCCAGTGCGGGCCGCTGGGCGAGCACGGAGAGCACCAGGGCCGCGTCAGCGGCGGTCGTCGTGAGCACCCCGTGGGTGTACAGGCCGCAGAAGAGGTGGGTGTCCGACGCGGCGACCACACCCCTGCCGGGCATGAATCCGACCAGCCCGCACACCGCAGCGGGCCCGCGGATCGAGCCGAGCGCGTCGGTGCCGTGGGCCACCGGCACCATGCCGGCCGCGACGGCCGCCGCGCTGTCTCCCGACGATCCACCGGCCGTGTACGCCGGCACCACGGGGTTGCGGGTGATCGCGTCGGGAGTGTCGGTCATCGGCCAGTGACACAGCTCGGGGACGTGGGTCACCCCGACCATCACGGCACCGGCGGCGCGCAGCCGGGCGGCGATCTCGCCGTCGGCGGCCGCGGGCTGCCGCGACCCCGCCTGCGAACCCCATCCCACGTACTCACCGGCGACGGCCGTGACGTCCTTGACGGCGATCGGCACCCCGGCCAGCGGGAGGTCCGCGAGGTCGGGCCGCTCCCCCACCGCACGCGCCTCGGTCACCGCCTCCTCTGCCCGGACGCGCCGGAACGCGCCGATCGCGGCGTCACCTGCCAGGATCCGCGCCAGCACGTCCTCGGTGACCCGCACGGGATCGAGCGACCCCGCCCGCACCGCACTGGCCACCCCTACAGCGGTACTCACCATGACATGACCTGACGTACGTGGGCGGCATGCGCCCGGTTCGACTCGGGCGCGGTACGAATGCAGGGTGTCCGACATCCCGCACCTCGCCACGCTCGCCGTCCATGCCGGCAACGCCGTCGACGCCGGCACCGGAGCGATCCGCCGTCCGCTCGTCATGGCCAACTCCTATGCCCTGCCCGACGACCCGTCCGAGCTGAGCTGGTCCGGCACCGGCACGCCGCTCTACACCCGCAACGGCGGCGCCAACCAGGGCTGGCTGGAGGAGAAGCTCGCCGCGCTCGACGGCGGCACGGCGGCGGTGGCGCTCGCCAGCGGGATGGCCGCGCAGCACGCGGTGTTCTTCGCCGCGCTGCGCTCGGGCGACCACGTGGTCAGCTCCGACACCACCTACGTGGGCACCTACCGGCTGCTCACGGAGCTGTTGCCGGCGAAGTACGGGATCACGGCCACGCTGGTCGACTCCTCCGACCCCGCCGCCGTGGCGGCGGCGATCCGGCCCGAGACGCGCCTGGTGCACGTCGAGACCCCGGCCAACCCGACCACCCGGATCACCGACGTGGCCGCGGTCGCCGAGGTCGCGCACGCCGCCGGGGCGCTGTTGTCGGTGGACGCGACGTTCGCCACGCCGGTGCTGCAGCGCCCGCTCGCGCTGGGCGCCGACGTCGTCGTGCACTCCCTCACGAAGTACATCAACGGCCACGGCGACGCGATGGGGGGCGCGGTCATCGGCGGCGGCGAGGCGGGCACGGCGCTCGTCGAGGACGTCCGCCGCGAGGCGATGGTCAACGTGGGCGGGGTGATCAGCCCGTTCAACGCCTGGCTGATCATGCGGGGCTCGGTGACCCTCCCGATGCGGATGCGGGCTCACTGCGCGGGGGCGATGGCGGTGGCCCGGTTCCTCGCCGACGACCCGCGAGTGGCCTACGTGGCCTACCCGGGCCTGCCGTCCCACCCGCAGCACGCGCTGGCCGCCCGGACGCTCGACGGTGGGTTCGGCGGGATGCTCGCGTTCGCCGTGCGGGGCGACGCCGCGGCGCAGAACAGGTTCGTCGCCGCGCTGCGGCTGATCACCTCCGCGGTCTCGCTCGGGCACGACGAGTCCCTGATCGTGCACGTCGCAGGCGACGACGAGCGGTCGAGCCACTACCCCGAGGAGTTCCGCCGCTACGGCCACCTGCGCTTCTCGGTGGGCCTGGAGGACCCCCGCGACCTGACGTCCGACCTGGCCCAGGCCCTCGACACGCTCGCGACCTGACCCGCGACATGGAGACATGTCGCTGTTCGGCGGGGGCTTCGGACAGCGACAGGTGACCATGTCGCGGCGGGCGCAGAGCACGCAGAAGGCGCGCGTAACGTCGGGGCCGTGAAGGTGCGCATCGGGATCGGGTCACTGCCACTCGCCTCCGGGCCGGGTCCCGGTCCCGAGCTCGCCGAGCTCATCGACGAGCTCGAGAAGCGCGGCATCGACTCGCTGTGGCTCGCCGACACGGCGTCCGCCCCGACGATCGACCCCGTCGTGGGCATGGCCTTCGCCGCGGGTCGTTCCCGCAACCTCAAGCTGGGCACCGGCGTACTGGTGCTCCCCGGGCGCAACCCCGCCCTCGTCGCCGCCCAGCTGGCGTCGCTGGCCGCGCTCGCTCCCCGGCGGATCCTGCCGGCGTTCGGGGTGCGGTCGGCCACCCCGGCCGACCGCGGCCTCTACCCGGTGCCCGACGGCGCCAGGGCCGCCCTGTTCGATGAGGCGCTCACGGTCGTGCGCCGACTGCTCAGCGAGCCCCGCGTCACCCACCACGGGCGCTTCTTCGAGCTGGAGGACGCGTCCGTGGCCCCGTTGCCTCCCCGCCCGCTGGACCTGTGGCTGGGCGGCCGCGCCCCCGCCGGGCTGCGGCGGATCGGACGGCTCGCCGACGGCTGGCTCGGCAGCGTCGTCACCCCGCCGGAGGCCGGGGACGCGCGGGCCGAGATCGAGCGGGCCGCCGGGGAAGCGGGCCGGGAGATCGAGCAGGACCACTACGGCACGAACATCGCCGTGATCCCGCCCGGCGCCGCCGACTCCGACGTCGACGCGGCACTCGACCGGGTGGCGCGGCGCCGGTCCGACATCGACCCGGCACTGCTGGTGCCCCGTGGCTGGGACGAGGCCCGCGAGCAGGTGCGCCGGTTCGTCGAGGTCGGGCTGACGAAGTTCGTGATCCGCCCCGCGGTGCCGATCGGGTCGTGGCGCGGGTTCCTCGACCAGTTCAGCAGCGAGCTCGGCGGCCTGGAGGCCGAGCTCAGCTCCTGAGCGTCGACCCGCCCGGCTACTCCGCCGCGAGCGGGACGGACAGCTGCCCGTTGCGCCGGGCGCGCCGCTCGAACCACAGGGTGGCGAGCGGCGGGATGCTCGCCACCAGCGCCAGCGCGGTGGTCGATGCGCTCCACCGGAACTCGCGCGCCACCATCAGGGTGATCACGACGTAGGCCAGGAAGAGCACCCCGTGGATCGGCCCGAACACGGTGACCCCGATGTCGTCGCGCACCACGACGTACTTGAAGAACATCCCGATCAGCAACCCGGCCCAGGAGCAGGCCTCGGCGATCGCGATGGCGCGGAAGACGAGGGCGCCCGTGGTCGGGGAGGAGAAGGCTGCCATGCCTCCACTCTGCCCGACGGTCGACCCACTGCTTCTACCGGGTGTCGAAGGTAACCCGGCCTACGAGTTCCGCCCCCTCAGGTACTCCGGTGCCGGTGTCGCCAGCGGCACAACCGGGGTGCCGGCGAGGATGTCGTTCGCCGCCTCGTAGAACGTGCGGGCCGGCGCGCCGCCGCCGAAGAGCGTGCCGCTGGAGCAGGTGCTGGGCGGCGACCCGTCACAGATCGGCCGCGGGTTCCTGGAGTCGTCGAACACGATGGCCGCGCCCGCGAGCTGCGGCGTGGCGCCGACGAACGCCGCGGACTGGAAGATCTGCGTGGTTCCCGTCTTCGCCGAGGTCGGCCGGTGCCAGTCCTCCGCCGAGGCGGCAGCGGCCGACGTGCCGCCGGGCCCGTCGTCCTGGCTGAGACCGTTGGCGAGGGTGTCGGCCAGTGCGGGAGCCACCGCCTGGTTGCACGCCTGCTCCTTGATCGGAACCGGGTTCCCGTTCTCGTCGGTCACGGAGTCGATCGGCGTGGGCGGGCACCACATGCCGTGGCTCTGCAGCGTCGCGTCGACGTTGGCCAGCTCCAGGTCACTGGTCGGGGTCACGCCGAGCGTGAAGGACGCCTGCTTCTCCGCCTTCACGGTGTCGGCGATCGACAGCGCGCCCGGCTCGTCGCTCACCGGGTCGTTGAGCGAGGTCATGCCGAGCCGCAGCGCCATGTCGACGATGGGCGCGACGCCCGTGCTCTCCTCCAGCTTCACGAAGGCGGTGTTCGGCGACTCGGCGAGCGCCTTGGTGAGCGTCAGCTGCGGGGCGAGGGTCTCCTCGGCGTTGTGCACCGGGATGGCGTGTCCCGACCCGTCCTTGTAGATCGGGGAGACGTAGCCGCTCGGCGGGACGTCGATCACCGAGTCGATCCCGATGAGGCCCTGCTCCATCGCCGTGGCCGCGGTGAAGATCTTGTACACCGATCCGGCACCGAGGTTCTCGGGCTGGAAGGGCAATCCGTAGCTGGACTGGCCGGGGCCGTTGCCGTAGGTGCGGTTCGCCACCATCGCCGTGATCCGGTGCTGGGTCTGCCCCGGCTGCACGAACGAGAGCACGTCGGCGACGTGCGGCGTCGTCGGCGGCACCTGGCTGTCCACCGCGGCCTTGGCCTTGGCCAGCGCGACGGGGTCGAGCGTGGTGCGCACCGTGTAGCCGCCGGACGCGAGCTGCTCGGACGTGAAGCCGGCCTGCTTCAGGTACCGCACCACATAGGCGCAGAAGTAGCCCGCGTCACCCGCGGCGGTGCAGCCCTCGTCCGGCACGTCCGAGGTGGGGGAGACACCGAGCGTGGACGCGGTGGCGGCTGCCGTGTCGGCGTCGTTGATCGAGCCGAGCTGGTGCATCTGCTGGATCACCACGTTGCGCCGCGCCGTGGCGGCGTCGGGGTGCTGCACCGGGTCGTACTGGGTGGGGCTCTGCACCATCCCGGCGAGCAGGGCCGCCTCGGGGATCGTCAGCTGCGAGGCGGTGGTGCCGAAGTACACCTGCGCCGCAGCCGCGACGCCATAGGCACCGTGTCCGAAGTAGACGATGTTGAGGTAGCGGGTGAGGATCTCGTCCTTGCTCAGCTCGTTGTCGAGCTGCACCGCGAGCTCGGCCTCGTGGATCTTGCGCGCGAGGCTGGGGGCGATGGCCGCTTGGCGCTGTGCGTCGGTGGTGGCCGCGACGTACAACTCGTAGTTCTTCACGTACTGCTGCGTGAGTGTGGACCCGCCCTGCTGCGCGCCGCCTCCGGCGTCGTTGACCAGGGCGCGGACCGTGCCGACCGGGTCCACGCCGCCGTGCTCGAAGAAGCGCCGGTCCTCGATGGCGACGATCGCCGCCTTCATCGCCGGTGAGATCTGCGCACTCGTGGCGGGGAGGCGGAACTGGTCGTAGAGGTACGCGATGGGTTTTCCGGTCGAATCGGTCACCGTGGTGACATCGGGAGTGTTTCCGGCGAGCAGCGCCGCCGGCGCGACATTGACCGATCCGCTACTGACCTGGGCGGCCAGCAGGCCGATGCCACCGACCACGGGAAAGGACATCACGGCCAGTACCACGGCCGCCACCACGCCCAACACTGCCAAACGCGCGCTCTTGCGGGGAACACTCACGCACCACATCTACCAGGGGCGATACCGGCCGCGCAGAGTTGGGACAGCGCGGCATGGACCTCAGAAACAGGATCACCCACCCGTTGCGGACCATTCACCGATTGCCGCTCCGGGATATTCCTGGACTTCCCGACAGGGGCACACTCGAGAGGTCCCCGGTAGAGCAGAGGACGACACCGCGGAAGACGACGCAATAATCGTGCCGAGAAGACGGCACAGCGAAAGGTGGAGAAATGGGCGAGCTCAGCCCCTGGCACTGGCTCATCGTGATCGGCGTGTTGGTTCTGCTGTTCGGCGCCAAGAAGCTGCCCGAGGCGGCGCGCGGGCTGGGCCGGTCGGCGCGGATCCTCCAGGCCGAGCTGCGGGCCGGCACCACCCCGGCCACCGACCCCGAGCCCGGACGGCCTGTCGCAGGCGAGGAGAAGGAGTAGCCGGACACCGACGTACGTGGTGGTCCACCCCCCTCGGATGCAGGCCGTCCTCGAAGCCCTCGTCGAACCGCGCAGGCGCGACATCCTGAGGCTCGTGCGCGACGGGGAACTGCCTGCCGGTGCCATCGCCGAGCAGTTCCCCGACGTCGCACGCCCCACGGTGTCGCAACACCTGCGGGTGTTGCGCGGCGCCGGACTGCTCGTCGAACGTCGCGACGGCACGCGTCGCTTCTACCGCGCCCGGCCCGACGCGCTCGCCGAGCTTCGCGCGTTCGTGGCGGACCTGTGGGACGCCCGGCCGGCCGACGTCCTGGCGGTCGCCGAGGAGGAACGCGGTGACGACGCAGCCGGACCTGCTCGACCTGCTTCGTCCCGGCGCAGCCACCGTGAGCCGGGCAACACCTGTCCGGTCACCCATACTGGCTGATCAGGAGGACGATCGAGCTCATGACCCGATGGATCCCCGGTGTGCTCGGCGTGCTCATGATCTTCTTCGGGGCGGTGTGGACGTTGCAGGGGGCCGACCTGCTCCTCGGTAGCTTCATGACCGGCTCCCGGCTGTGGCTCATCATCGGGCTCGTCCTGCTGATCGGCGGGATCGCGCTGCTGTCCCGCACGGTCCGCAGCCGCGCCCGCCACTGAGCCATTCTGGTCCAGATCGACTCGCGCATGCCGATGACCAGGTTCACCATGACTCCATGAACAAGGTGTGGCGCGATTCCCACAGTCGTCTCGACACCGTGCACCGCGTGGGCGCGGTGTTGTTCGGCCTGGGCCTGTGGGTCTTCGGCATCCTCGGCCTGGTGAACCGGCTCGACCCGTTCTCCCTCACCGGTGCCCCCGTACTCGGTCTCTCGTCCAACGGCCTGCTGTCGGTGATCTCGCTGGTCGTGGGCGGGATCCTGATCGCGGCGGCCGTGCGCGGCGGGCGCACCGCTTCCACCGTGACCGTCACGGTGGGCACCCTGTTCGTCCTGTCCGGGCTCCTCAACGTGCTCGTGCTCGGCACGCCGTTCAACCTGCTCGCGTTCCGGATGTCCAACGTGATCTTCAGCCTGGTCGCGGGCGCGCTCCTGCTGTTCCTCGGCGCGTACGGGAGGTTCACCGGCGGCCTGCCGGAGGACAACCAGTACCGGGCGGAACGTCACGGCACCCACGACGCCGAGGACGTCCCGCTGCCGACCGTCTTCCGCGACGCGGAGGACGTGATCGCGGCACGGGAGCTCGCCGAGGCCGAGCGGGCCGTCGCCCAGCACGCGGCGTCGCCGGCACAGGCCGACGGCGTTGCGGCAGCGATGAAGTCCCGGCGGGCCGAGGACCGCGTGCAGGCCTGGCGTGCCAGCGCCCGCTGAGCGCCCCTGGAGCACCCGAGCTCAGCGAGCCCGGTCCCGCAGCACGAACTTCTGGACCTTGCCGGTGGAGGTCTTGGGCAGCTCCCCGAAGATCACGAGCTTCGGCGCCTTGAACCGCGCCAGTCGCCCCTTCACGTGGTCGATGATCTCGACCTCGGTGACGCTCGCACCCTCCTGCAGCGTGACGTAGGCGACCGGCACCTCGCCCCACCGCTCGTCCGGCGCCGCGACCACCGCGACCTCCCGCACCGCCGCGTGCTCCGCGATCGCCTGCTCCACCTCGACGGACGCGATGTTCTCCCCGCCGGAGATGATCACGTCCTTGCTCCGGTCACGCAGCTCCACGTACCCGTCGGGATGCAGCACGCCGAGGTCCCCGGTGCGGAACCAGCCGTCCGGCGCCGCCGCGGCCGTGGCCTCCGGGTCGTGCAGGTAGCCGAGCATCACGTTGTTGCCGCGCAGGGCGATCTCGCCCACCGTCGTGGCGTCCGCCGGGACGTCCGCGTCCACCACGCGCGCCCGGCACGAGATCATGTTCGCCACGCCCTGGCGCGCCTTCAGCCGGGCCTGCTCCGCGGCGCCGAGGTCGTTCCACTCCGGGCGCCAGTCGCAGATCATCACCGGCCCGAACGTCTCGGTCAGCCCGTAGAGATGGGTGACGTCGAAGCCCAGCTCCCCCATCCGCCGCAGGATCGTCGGGCTCGGTGGGGCGCCACCGGTGGCCACCCGCACCGGCGGGCCGTCGAGCGGGGCCGCCTCCGGCGCGTACGCGAGCATCGAGAGCACGGTGGGCGCCCCGTTGAGGTGGGTGACCCCCTCCTCCCGGATGAGCCGCCACACCTGCGTGGGGTCCACCTTCGGCAGGCAGACGTGCGTGGCGCCCGCCGCGGTGACCGCCCACGGGAAGCACCAGCCGTTGCAGTGGAACATCGGCAGCGTCCAGAGGTGCACCGCCGACGGCGAGAGCCCGGTGTGCCCGACCATCGCCAGTGCCTGCAGGTAGGCCCCGCGGTGGTGGTACATCACGCCCTTGGGCCGCCCGGTCGTCCCCGAGGTGTAGTTGATCGAGAGCAGCGACCGCTCGTCGGCGGGTGTCACCGACTGCGGGACGGCCGCGGCCAGGAGCTCCTCGTACTGCTCCCCCACCCGCACCCGCACCGGCGGCGTGGTCCCGGCGCTGTCGAGCCTGCCCACCACGTCGGCGACCAGGTCGTCGAACATCGGGTCGTGGACGAGCACCCCGGCCTGGGAGTGCTCCAGGATGTAGGCCACCTCCGCCGCCGCCAGCCTGGTGTTCAGCGCGACCAGCGGGACCCCCGCCCACGGGACCCCGAAATGCGCCTCGAGCAGCACGTGCGTGTTCGGCGCCAGCACCGCCACCGGACGGCCCCCGGCGAGCGGGGCCAGCACACCCGCGAGCTGCCGGCAGCGCCGGTGCAGCTCCGCGTAGGTCCATCGCTGCTCGCCGTCGACCACCGCGGTGCGGTCGCCGTGTGCGGCTGCGGCCCGATCGAGGTACGACACCGGTGTCAGGGGCTCGAACGAGAGGTCCACGCCGTCAGCATCTCCTGCCCGGCACGAGGTCCGCACTCCCTGACCCCGGCGGGTAGGGACGGCCGGGAGGTCGGCAGCGCTGTCGTCGAGCCGATCTCCGGGGCACGATGGGCCGCAGGGATCGAGCCGGTCCCGGCGACGATGCGGAGGCACGGACCATGGCGTGGGACTTCTCGACGGAACCCGAGTTCGAGACGCAGCTCGAGTGGATGCGCGAGTTCGTCCGCACGGAGATCATCCCGTTGGAGACCCTCGACCTGGACCGCGCGACGTTCGCCCGGATCACCGCCCCGCTCAAGGAGCAGGTGAAGGAGCGCGGGCTGTGGGCGGCACACCTGCCTCCCGAGCTCGGCGGCGGCGGGTTCGGGCAGGTCAGGCTCGGGCTGATGCACGAGATCCTCGGACAGTGCCGGTACGCGCCGGGCATCTTCGGCAACCAGGCTCCCGACTCCGGCAACGCGGAGCTGCTCGCCATCGGCGGCACCCCGGAGCAGAAGGAACGCTTCATGTACCCGCTGCTGCGCGGGGAGGTGCGCAGCAGCTTCTCGATGACCGAGCCCGGCGCGGGAGCGGACCCGACACTGCTGTCCACGCGCGCCGTGCTCGACGGGGACGAGTACGTGATCAACGGCCACAAGTGGTTCTCGTCGAACGCCTCCCACGCCGACTTCCTGATCGTCATGGCCGTGACCGATCCGGACGTGTCCGCCTACCAGGGGTCGTCGATGTTCGTCGTGCCCGTGGACACACCCGGGGTGCAGATCCTGCGGGACATCCCGGTGATGGACCACCCCACGATCGGCGGGGCGCTCTACGGCGGCCACGCCGAGATCCTCTACACCGACGTGCGCGTGCCGAAGGAGAACCTCGTCGGCAGCCCCGGTGACGGCTTCCGGCTCGCCCAGCAGCGGCTCGGTCCCGGCCGGATCCACCACGCGATGCGCTGGCTCGGACAGTCGAAGCGGGCGTTCGACATGCTGTGCGAGCGGGCCGTCAGCCGCTACACCCACGGGTCGGTGCTGGCCGATAAGCAGATGGTGCAGGACTGGGTGGCCACGTCGGCCGCCGAGATGCAGGCGGCCCGGCTCATGACGCTGCACGCCGCCTGGACGATGGACCAGGTCGGTGCGGCCAACGCTCGCGTCGAGATCGCCATGATCAAGTACTGGGGCGCGAAGGTTCTCCACGACGTGATCGACCGGGCGATCCAGGCGCACGGCTCACTGGGGTTCTCGGGCGACCTGCCGCTCGAGTCCATGTACCGGGCCGCCCGCGCGGCCCGGATCTACGACGGCCCCGACGAGGTGCACAAGACCACCGTGGCCCGCCGGATCCTGCGCGGCTACACCCCGGCCGAGGTCCCCACCGAGCACATCCCCACCCGCACCGAGGCCGCCCGGAAGAAGTTCGCGGAGTACCTGGAGGGCGCCACCGCGAACCTCTAGCCCCCCGCCCCCCGCCCCCCGCGAGTCGCCCGAAACGCGCCCGCGAGTCGCCCGTCCCGCGCCCGCGAGTCGCCTGATCCGGACGCGCGAGTCGCCTGATCCACGCGCGCGAGTCGCCCGTTCCGCGCTGGTCGGCGCCCGGGCATCGGGAGGAACCCGATGCCCGGGCGTGGTTGCCGATCTACCGGCCTACCAGCGGTCGTGCACGTGCGGGTGGACCAGCTCGTCGTAGACCTCGCGGACCGCGGCGTGCACCTGCTCCCCCAGCGGGGCGAGGTCGGCGGCTGCGGCGTTCCCCCGGGCCTGCTCGGCGTTGCGGGCGCCCGGGATCACCACGGTGACCTGGGGCAGGTCGACGATCCAGCGCAGTGCGAACTGCGCCATCGTCGCCTCCGCCGGCACCAGCGCCCGCAGCCGCTCGACGGCCTCCAGGCCCACCTCGAACGGCACGCCGGCGAACGTCTCGCCCACGTCGAAGGCCTCGCCGTGCCGGTTGTAGGTGCGGTGGTCGTCGGGGCCGAAGGTGGTGGACGCGGTGTAGCGCCCCGAGAGCAGACCGGACGCGAGCGGCACCCTGGCGATGATCGCGACCCCGGCCTCGGCGGCCGCGGGCAGCACCTGCTCGAGCGGCTTCTGCCGCAGGGCGTTGAGGATGATCTGCACGCTCGCCACACCGGGCCGGGCGATCGCGGTGAGCGCCTCGTCCACCCGCTCGACGCTCACGCCGTACGCCGCGATGCGCTTGTCGGCCACCAGCTCGTCGAGCGCGTCGTAGACCTCGTCGCGGGAGTAGACGGGAGTGGGCGGGCAGTGCAGCTGCACGAGGTCCAGCGTGTCGACGCCGAGGTTGGCCCGGGAGCGGTCGTTCCAGGCCCGGAAGTTCTCCCGCGTGTAGTTCTCCGGCACCTGGTCGGCGCGCCTGCCCATCTTCGTGGCCACCGTCAGCTGCGCGTCGCCCCGCTCACGCAGGAACCGGCCGACGAGCGTCTCGCTGCGGCCGTCGCCGTAGACGTCGGCGGTGTCGAGGAAGGTGACGCCCGTGTCGACGGCGCCGTGCAGCACCGCGAGGGCGTCGGACTCGTCCACCTGCCCCCAGTCCGAGCCGAGCTGCCAACACCCCAGCCCGACGACCCCTACCTCACGTCCCAGCCGTTTCGCCATTCGCTTCTCCACATACCGAGCCTAGGCTCGGTGCAACCGGGGACCCGCTCGGCTCCGTCCTCACGGCATGCGCCCCGTACGGATCGTGGTCGGGCTGGCGTTCGTGGCGGTGACCGCCTGCGGGCAGCCGGTGGTCCCGGCGGGAGGAGGTGGACCCGTGGACGTCGCGGAGCTGGTCGGCAGCTGGTCGGTGAGCGGCACCGGAACCGCGGATGCAGTGCTCGTCATCGACAGCAACCGGTTCGAGGTGAGCTCCGGCCGCGACGTCCGGTACGGCGGCTGGCGCGCCGACTCGTCCGGGCTGTTCGTGGCGCACGTGTCCACCGCGCGCGGTGAGTGGCCGCCCGACCTGTCCACGCCGCCGTGGCTGGAGGCGGCCACCGCCGTCACGCGCGCGGGCTCCGATCTCGTGCTGCTCGACGCCGCCGGCGAGCCGACGGCGCGGCTGTCACCACAGGCCGGCCCACCGTCTCCCCCCGGAGGGCCCGCCGGACACTTCGGCCCGGCAGCACCGTTGCCGGCCGGGGTGGCGCCGCACGAGCGGTCCCGGCTGCTCGGGCGCTGGGAGATCACCGACCGCGAACAAGCGGCCCGAGCGCCGGAGCCACCGCACGTCGACCTGGCGGCGGAGGGCTCCTGGACCGGCTCGGACGGCTGCAACACCGGCGCCGGCCGGTGGGTGAGCGGTCCGGGCGGCATTCTGCTGGCCACGGGCGGCCCGATGGCACTGAGGGGCTGCGACGGCATGGCCGGCGTCCCCGGCTGGCTGGCGAGGTCGGCGCGGGCGGGGTTCGACGGCGCGACGCTCGTGCTGTTCGACGTGGACGGGCGCGAGCTCGGCCGGCTGATCCGGCCCTGATCGCCGGAGTCAGCCGGGCTCGCGGCGGGCGCCTGCCGCGGCGGCCTCGGCCACCCGATCGTGGAGCCGGCCCCGGATCTCCTCCGGCGTGTAGGACCGCCTGCGCCGCTCGGCGCGGACCGTGACGGCCCCGGTCGCCGCCACTCCCGCGAGGCCGGCGAGCCCCACCCACTTCCACCAGCGCATGGCGGTTAACCTACCGGCCGTGCCGGCCAGCGTGATCACCCTCGACCGGGCGTGCGAGCAGGCCCGTACCGGCGACGTCTGGATCTTCCGTGGCAGCAGCCCGGCCGACCGGGCCATCCGCGGCATCACGAACGCCCCGGTCAACCACGTCGGCATGGCACTGGTCGTGGACGACCTGCCGCCCCTCATGTGGCACGCCGAGCTGGGACGGTCGCTTCCCGACCTGTGGTCGGGCACGCACCAGCGCGGCGTCCAGCTGCACGACCTGCGCGACGCGGTGCTGCAGTGGGGGCACCGCTACGACCAGCGGGCCTGGTTGCGGCAGCTGGACGGGCCGCTCAGCCGGGAGATGGAGGACGCGGCGCTGCGCACGGTGGCTCGGCTCGACGGCACCCCGTTCCCCTCCACCGCCCGCCTGGCCGGTCGCTGGCTCCGGGGCCGGCTGCCCACACTGCGTCGCCCCGGCGGTGGCCACGGCGACAGCAGGGCGGAACCGGCGCCGGGCCCGGAGACGGCCTACTGCGCCGAGGTCGTGGCGGTCACCTACGAGGAGATGGGTCTGCTCGCCGAGCACCACAGCCCCAGCTGGTACGACCCGGGGCGCTTCTGGAGCGGCGACGAGCTGGACCTCGCGCCAGGTTTCCAGCTGGGCGGGGAGATCGCGGTGACGCTCCCACCCGCTCCTTCGCCGTCCCGCGCCGCGGCCGCGCCGGCCCGCCGGGCGGCGTGGCGCCCGGCGCTGCGGCTCCGGCGACACCGGGCAGGCGCCTGAATCCGCCTGCTCCCGCTGTGCCGGCCCCGTGGCGGCGAACGGCGAGACACCGGCACTTCCGGCGGCCCCCTTCCGCGGTGCCATTCCCCCGCCCATACCGACGCCGCTATCAGCGCCGACGCCTGCCATTCCGGGCCGGCCCTACTGCACACCGGCAGCCGCGCCGCATCGACCGCGCCCAGCTGATCGCGTGCGTAACCGGTGGGACCGATGGGCCACCACCGGCGAGACCGTTCTGTCTCATCGATCGGTGCCATCCATCGGAGAAGTTGTGAATCCGCTGTGGCAAACCCCACGCGTCGGGCTTCATCGAAACGCACCGTTTCGATGAACGCACGCCGACAACGGTTCGCGGCCGGACGGGCACGACTCAATGGTCGTCCCGGACGGCCGACCCACCGCGGATGCCGCGCAGCCCGGACATCACAACGGCCGTGTCACATCTCGGGAGCCACATGCGTCACATCTCGGAGCCACATCGGGCTGGATCACGTCCACAAGACCGGATCACAAGCCTTGGCACAACTGGGCGCGGCGCCGACGTGGCACCGCCCGACCGTCAACTCGGGACGGTCGAGTCAAGACCAACATCGTCCTCGTGACACCGCTCCATGGCGAGCGATTATTTGCGGTGGAGTCATCGGCCGTTCCAGCGCGGGGGACGCTTCTCACGGAAGGCCGCCACCCCTTCGGCGGCATCCTGCGACTCGTTCACCGCAATCTGGGCCCGTTCCGTGGCAGCCCAACCGCGAGCGTCCTCGTCGGCCACCACCTCGGCCATCGCACCCAGCGTGGCGCTCTGCGCCACCGGCGCATTGGCACAGACGCGCTCCGCGAGAGCCAGCGCCGCTTCCTCCGCCTCCCCCGGCTCTACCAGCGCATTGACCAGGCCGAGCGTCCATGCACGCTCGGCGTCCAACGGCTCGCCCGTCAACAACATCTCGGTGGCGATGTTGCGCGGCAGCGCCCGCTGCGCCCGGAAAAGGGCACCGCAGTTCGCGATCAGCCCACGTGCGGTCTCCGGAAGCGCGAACCGCGCAGTCCGTGCGGCCACCACGAGATCGCAGGCCAGTACGAGCTCGAACCCGCCTCCGTAGGCGATTCCCTCGACGGCAGCCACCAACGGCGTGTGCCGATCGCGCCGGGCCACGCCGTAGTTGCCTCCTCTTTCGGTGGGGGGACCCGCGCCATCGGTCAGGTCGGTGCCCGCCGAGAATGCCAACGGGGTTCCGGCGAGCACACCGGCCCACAGCTCTGGATCATCGTCCAACTCGTTCAAGGCGGCGTCCAGAGCAGCGGTCATACCCTCGTCGATCGCGTTGCGCTTGGCCGGGCGCTCCATCCGGACCAGCAGGATTCGCCCGCGTCGTTCGACCGTCACACCCACGGTTCGAGCCTAGTCGGCCGAGCGCGCCCAGCGTCACCTAGTGGCCTGACCGGCTCTTTTCCCGCATCGGCGATCCCATTCGGTCGGAATGGCCGGGGCCACCGGGGGCAGCGGGTCGGCCCGGGCGGCACGGATCCGTCCGACCCCGATCGACAATGGGCACCTCACTCCTTTATTATCGTCTCGCAATTGCCACCCACCCCTGTTCGGAACCGTGGAACCCTCGTACCACAGCGAGGGCGTCCCGGCGTACCCGGAGCCCCTGAAAGGCAGCGCACATGGCGAAGCAGACAACGGTCACCCTCGTCGACGACCTCGATGGCAGCGAGGCGGAGGAGCAGATCGAGTTCGCGATGGACGGGAAGGCCTACGAGATCGACCTCTCGGCAGCCAATGGTGCCAGATTGCGCACGGCCCTCGAGCCCTTCATTTCCGCTGCCCGCCGTACCGGCGGCCGTCGTCGTTCGGGCGCCACCGCCGTCGCTACCGCTCGTCCCAGCACCGACCGCGAGCAGAACCAGGCCATTCGGGAATGGGCTCAGGCGCAGGGGATGAAGATCTCGGAGCGGGGCCGCATCCCGTCCAACGTGCTCGAGGCGTACCACCAGAGCCACTGACGCTCTCACGGAACAGCTGATGGGGCCCGCCGCGCCGGGCGATCTGCCACAGTAGGGCGATGATCGAACCGGCGGCGGTGCACCTGGTGCTGCCGGGCGATTCCCCCTCCTGGACGGGCACCGGCATCGAGGTGGGCCGCGGCGACCGCGTCACGCTGCTCGGCTCGGGTCGCATCAGCTGGTCGCCGACCCACTGGGGCGGCCCGAAGTACCACCTGTGGGGCCGCGTCCCCGGCGGGGAGATCTTCGGCTGCACCCAGGACACCACCACCGTCGTCGTCGACAGCTCGGGCACCCTGGAGTTGTGCGTCTCCCTGGGCGCCTGGGCGGACCGGTCGGGCACGCGCGTCACGAACGCCTGTGCCGACGACTTCTCGGGGCGGCAACGCGGGTCGCTGGCGGTCACGGTGCTCCACTGGCCGCGGGGCGTCGACCCGGTCGACGGGCTGGCGGCGCTGCGGCCCACCGCCGCCGACCCGCAGCTCGCCGCAGCCGAACGGCGCAGGCTGCTCGACCCCGTGGTGCCGCCCGCCGGCTGGTCCTACCTGCTGGCCCCCGGCCCGGGCGACATCTACCGGCACGCCGTCACCGACGGCAGGCCGGCGATCGACGTCGTCTGCGACAACGCGGCGGGCGTCCTCGAGAAGGACGTCGACGTGGCCCTGCACGGCGACACCACCATCGAATGGAGCTGGCGGGTCGAGGCGCTGCCCGGGGCCGCGGCGGAGAACACGACCTGGACGCACGACCTCCTCGGGATCACCGCGGTGTTCACGCCCGCAGCGCCGGCCCCCGCCGCGCCCGCACCCAGCCTCAACTGGTTCTGGAGCACCGCGCTCCAGCCCGAGGCCGACGCCTTCGGCTGCCCCGTCCCCTGCCGGGCCGAGCGCGAGACGCACATCCCGGTGCGCAGCGGGCCCGCCGGGCTCGGCCGGTGGCGGCGCGAGTGCCGCGACGTGCGTGCCGACCACGAACGCTTCGTCGGCCCGGCGCCGGCGCGCATCCGATCACTGCAGCTGGTGGCGGTGAGCCACTTCGGCCACGGCACCGGCCGGGCGACGTTCCGCGACATCGTCCTGCACAGTCGCGGCAGGCGCATCCAGGTGCTGTGACCTCGGGCCTTACCTCCGAGGTGATCGACCGGGCACCCGCGGCCGGGCGAAGGTCGTCCTGTCACCGTCCACCCGTGAGCCCCGGAGGCCCCGATGTCCACCACCCCCACACCCGACACGCTCGTCCAGAACTACCTGGCGGCCTGGAACGAGACCGATCCGGCCGTCCGCCGTGCCGCCGTCGAGGCCGTGTTCACGCCTGACGTGCGCTACGTCGACCCGCTGGCCGACGTAGCAGGCACCGACGGGCTGGACGCACTGATCGCCGGTGCGCAGCAGCAGTTCCCGGGCATGGAGTTCCGGGCGGTCGGCGACGTCGACCGCCACCACGACGTGTGCCGGTTCCGCTGGGGCCTCGGCCCGGCGGGCGCCGAGCCGCTCGTGATCGGCTTCGACGTGGTGGCCGTCGCCGCCGACGGGCGGATCACCACCGTGCACGGCTTCCTGGACCGGGTCCCGGCCACCGTCTGACCGGACCGGCGTGCTCCGACCGGCGGGGCCGGCGCCTGCCTCGGCGCCGGCCCACCGTCAGCGCGGGCCCATCCGGATCGCGCCGTCGAGCCGGATCACCTCGCCGTTGAGCATGGGGTTGGCCACGATGTGCGCGGCGAGCGCCCCGAACTCGGCCGGGCGGCCCAGCCGGGCCGGGTGCGGCACCTGCACGCCGAGCGACGTCCTCGCCTCCTCCGGCAGGCCCGCCAGCAGCGGCGTGTCAAACAGGCCCGGCGCGATGGTGACCACCCGGATGTAGCTCGAGGCGAGATCGCGGGCGATCGGGAGCGTCATGCCCACCACTCCGCCCTTCGACGCGGAGTAGGCCGCCTGGCCGATCTGGCCGTCGAAGGCGGCAGCCGAGGCGGTGTTGATGATGACACCGCGCTCCTCCCCCACCGGCTCGTGCGCCACCATCCGCTCGGCGGCTAGCCGCAGCACGTTGAACGTCCCGATCAGGTTGATCTCGATGATGCGGGTGAAGTCGGCGAGCGGGAACACACCCTTCCGGCCGATCACCCGGATCGCGTTGCCGGTGCCGGCGCAGTTGACGGCCACCCGCAGCGGGCCCAGCCCGTCGGCGACGTCGAGCGCGGCCGCCACGTCGCTCTCGCTGCGGACGTCGCCTGCCGCGAACCGCACCGCATCGCCGAGCTCCGCGGCCCGTTCCTCTCCCGGCGAGCTCGGCAGGTCGAGGATCACGACCTTCGCACCTGCCGCCACGAGCGCCTCTACGGTGGCGAGCCCGAGCCCGGACGCGCCCCCGGTGACCACGGCGACGCCGTCGGTGATCTCCACAGATCCTGCCTCCGTCCAACCGTCACAACTGACTGTTGATCTGGTGGTGTTGTCATACCACCGCGGCACCGGGGGCCAGGAGGCGCCACACCACCTCGACACCCACCTCCGCGGCGCTGCGCTCGTCCTGCGGCGGTCGCCGGTCGACCTCGTCGAAGCCCAGGCGCCTCGGGATCGCGCCACTGGCGACGTTGGCGAGGTCGTGCACGATCTCGACCCGGTCGGCGCCGATGCGGAACGCCTCCGCCGTCAGCGCGGCGGCAGCGGCCGTGGCGTACCCCCGCCCGACGTGCGCAGGGTGGACCCAGTAGCCGATCTCGAAGCCCCCCTGACCGATCCGGCTCATCATCGAACAACTGCCCGCCACCGCCGCCCCGGGAGCGACGATGGCGTAGTCGTAGTCGATGCCCCACTGCTCATCGGTCCGGGCCAGGTAGGCCACCGCGTCAGCCGTCGAGTAGCCACGGGCGGCCCAGGCCATCCACGGGGAGAGGTGCTCCAGCGACTCGCTCACCACGCGGTACAGGACCTCGGCGTCGGCGCGTTGCCAGCGTCGCAGCACGACGGCGCCCGAGGTGAGCTCGTCCGCCGCGGTCAGCACACGTCGATTCTGCCGGTGTCACCACACCGTGAGCAGTAGATGGTTGACCAGCAGCGTCAGCACCGCCTGGGCCACCAGCCACCAGCGCACGTGCCGGGGCGGCAGCAGCGCGCACCCCACCACCATCCACACCCCGAACGGCAGCCAGATCCGCTCGACCTCCGCCTTGCTGAGCCCGGACGCATCGGCCGCGAGCGCCGCGACGACCGCGGCGGCGACCAGCAGGGCCGGTGCGACCGGCAGCGACCGGGGCGAGGCGGCGAGCCTGCGCAGCCCGGCGAGGACCGCGGGGCCGGTGGCCAACACCAGCGCGGCGAGGTTGGCCCACACGAAGTACTCGTAGGGGCGACCGGCGGCGGCGCTCGCCGCGTAGATGATCCGCAGCAGGTGCAGTCCCGTGAACCACCAGAAGCCCGCGGCGGTGAACGCGGCGACCACGACCAGCACTCCCGCGGTGGCCAGCACGGCGGCGCGCCACCGCCGGGTCACCACCAGCACGGCCAGCGCGAGCAGCCCGCCCAGCACGAGTCCGTAGGAGAGGTAGAGGACGAACCCCAGCAGCAGACCCCCGGCCACGGCCGCGACGTCGGCCCGCAGGCCCCGGCGGGTCGCGCCGACCGCCAGCAGGGCCACGCCCCAGGCCAGCACGCCGGCGAACATCCCGTCCGCGGACACCCCCACCCACACGGCACCGGGGAACAGCACGCCGAACGGCAGGGCCGACCGGGCCACGTCCTCCGCGCCCAGCGCCCGCAGGGTCACAGCGACTGCCGCGCAGGCCGACGCCCCGACCAGGATCACGGCGATCCCGGCCGGCCCGCCGCCGCCCAGCCCGATCCGGTCCAGCCACACGAACAGCAGGAACACACCGGGCGGGTGCGCCCCGACGTGCGTGGTCCAGTGCACGGGCTGGTCGGTGAGGATGAAGTCGGTGAACGTCCGCAGCATCGCCGGGATGTCGGTGACCTTCGGGACGTCGTACAGGTACTCCTGGTCGGTGGTGAGCCGCCCCGCCACACCGACGGCCCACCCGTCGACGAGCGCCAGCCCGAGCGTCCAGACCACGGACGCGGCCCACGCGAGGAGCAACAGGGGGCGCCAGGCGAGCCGCTGTGCGACGGCCGGGCCGCGCGCCGCCACGAGCACGCCGACGACGATCGCGACCGGTGTGCCCGGGCCGACGTGCGGTGCCCAGCTCGCGAGCAGCGGCGGGAAGCCGAGGAAGATGTCGACCCCGTCGCGCAGGAGTTGCCACCCCACGAGCGCGGCGGCCACGACGAGCGCCGCACCCGCCCCCACCGCGGCGAGGTCGAACGACAGCCCGGCTCGCCGGATCCGCGTGTCCGGGAGCATGCGCGTCACGCGGACAGGATGCCGGACCCACCCGGCCCGAGGCGCCCCCCGACGCCGCCCGTTCGCAGCCGGTAAGGACCGGTCGGTGCGGCCCCTGCTCCGGGTCCGGGCGACTCGCGCACGCGAAACGGGCGACTCGCGGACGCAATGCGGGCGACTCGCGGGGCTGGGGGGGTGGGGTGGGGGTGGGGGGTGCGTTATTCGGCGGCGGGGGGT
>NZ_JCADBN010000018.1:0-126669 GCF_059359135.1 Pseudonocardia sp. OZ21 | reverse complement strand
GGTGTGGGAGAGTAGGTCGCCGCCGACATCAAACTGTTTGTGGGCCCCCGCCGTCTGGCGGGGGCCCACTTTTTTGTGCGTTATCTATCGTGGCCGGCGGGTGCGACGCCACAGCGCCCTCACCCCGAACCCGGCGATCAGGGCCGACGCCACGGCCGCCACACCGGCCGTCCCGGCGACCACGGCGGCCAGCACGACGAGGACGGCGACGCCCATCACGAGCCGCCGCATCTCCGGACGACGCGTCCGTTCGGGCGAGGAGACGTCGGGTGCGGGCGCGCCGTCCTTGAGCGCTCGGGCCAGCCCTGGATCGTCCTCACTGAGCCGGCGGGCGAGCTCGTCGAGCCGCATCCACTCCATTGCGGTCAGGGGGCGGCCGTGAGGTGAATCTGGGAGCATGCCCGGGAGTACCCCGAGAACGGCCGGACTCACCTGCGGGCGCAGCCGGATGAGGGGACGGCGGAAGGGTGAGTGCGATGACCGTCGAAGCGTTTCCGGTCCGGCCGTGGCGGCGGCTCGGCCGTTCGGTCCGGCTGCTCGGTCGGTCGCTCGGCCCGGCCGTGGGCCTCTCCACACCCGCGCTGTTGCGCCACCCGGTGTGGACCACCCGCACCGCGGAGGGCGGTGGCACCGGCGTGCTGGTCATCCCGGGGTTCGGCGGCGTGGACGCGAGCATGGCGGTGATGCGCCACTGGTTCCGGCGCCGCGGTTACGCGCCCGTCCGGGCGCGCCTGGGGATGAACCTCGGCTGCACGGACGTGCTGGTGGACCGGCTGGAACGGCGTGCCGAGGAGCTCGCCAGGAGAACCGGCGGGCCGGTGGTGCTGGTCGGGCACAGCCGCGGCGGGATGCTGGGCAGGCTCGTGGCGGTGCGGCGTCCGGACATCGTGTCGGGGCTCGCGATGTTCGGCAGCCCGGTGCTCGACCCCCTCGACGCGCGTGGCTCCGCGAGGCACATCCTCCGGCTGCTGTTGCGGTTGTCCGCGTGGGGTGTCCGTGGCCTGCTCGACCAGGACTGTCTCACCGGGGGCTGCCGCGATACGACCGCAGGTGGTCTCGCCGCGCCGCTGCAGGTGCCGGCCGTGGCCATCTACTCGCGGGAGGACGGCGTGGTGGGCTGGCGCTCGTGCCAGGACCCGGAGGCCGAGTGGGTGGAGGTGGGCAGCAGCCACACCGGCATGGGCACCGATCCCGTGCTCTACGCCGCGCTCGCCGCCCGGCTGCCCCGCTGGGCGGCCGCCCGACGGCGTCGTCCAGCGGGGCAGCCGGGGAATCAGGGGCCGAGCTCCTGCACCGTCCCCGAGTCGGTGGTGTCGTAACCGCCCAGGTCGGTGATCATCGCGCGGACGGCCGTGTCGTGGAGAGCCGCGAGCAGCGGGGCGGCGGCGTCCATCGCGGCCCCACCGAGCACGACGTCGTAGTCCTCCGCCACGAGCGGTACGAAGTCCAGGTCCAGGTCGCGCGCCACCGACCGGACGCCGAGCCCGGCGTCCACCACACCGGATGCGACGAAGAGCGCCGTCTCGAGGTGCGAACCGGTCTCCGGGCCCGCCACGGCGTCGGGGTCCAGGTCCGCGGCGAGCAGCAGCCGGTCGAACAGCACGCGCGTGCCGGAGCCGTGGCGGCGCTTGGCCACCCGCAGGCCTGCGAGGTCGGCGGCCGTCCGTAGCCCGTGCGGGTTGCCCGGCGGGACCAGGAGGCCCTGCTCCCGGCGCCAGAGGTGGATCAGGTGCGGGCGCCACCCGCGCAGCAGCCCGAGCGCGTAGGGGGCGTTGTAGACGCCGGAATGGTGCAGCAGGTGCACCGCGGCCCCGTCGGCCCGGCCCTGGCGCACGGCGCGCAGGCCACCGAAGCTGCCCTCCGTCCCGACGGGCTGGACGGCCCGGCCGAGAGTGCGGGTGACCGCATCGAGCGCGGGGTCGTCGCTACCGGCCAGCCGGAAGACCAGCTCGGCGTGGAGGAACCGGCGGGCGGCCACTGCGCCGTCGGGGGCGACCCGGGCGCGCCTGCGGTCGGCCGTGACGATCACCCCGGCGTCGGCCAGTGCGCGCTGGGCCCGGCTCACGGTGGACGCCGTGGTGCCGAACCGTGACGCCAGCTCGCGTACCCCTGGCAGCTCGCTACCCGCGGCGAGTTCGCCTGCGCGGATCCGCCCAGCCAGGTCGGTACAGATCTCCCGGTATCGGGTCACGGCGATCCACCCTATTCTTTCGAACTGTGCTAGCCCAGTTGCGATCAGTTGTTGCCGTACTCGCGTTGCTCCTGCTGGCCGCCTGTGGGGGTCCTGCGGCGGGGCCCTCCGCGGAACGATCTCTGATCCTGGCCACCACCACCAGCACCCAGGACTCCGGCCTCCTCGACGATCTCCTCCCGGTGTTCACGGCCGACACAGGGTGGCAGGTGAAGACGGTTGCGGTCGGCAGTGGCCAGGCGATCGAGCTGGGTCGACGCGGCGAGGCCGACGTGCTGCTGGTGCACTCGCCTGCTGCCGAGCAGCAGTTCGTCGCCGAGGGAACGGCCGGGCGCCGGCTGCTCGTCATGCACAACGACTTCGTGCTGGTCGGCCCGGCGGCCGACCCGGCGGGCATCAAGGGCGCGACCGCCGCCGATGCCATGAAGCGGATCTCGGAGGCCAAGGCCGTGTTCGTCTCGCGCGGCGACGACTCCGGCACAGCGGCGAGGGAGAAGTCGCTCTGGACGCAGGCCGGGGTGACCCCGGGAGGCGACTGGTACCAGGAGACCGGCCAGGGCATGGGTGCCACGTTGCGGGTGGCCGCGGAGAAGTCCGGCTACACGCTGGCCGACCGGGCCACGTACCTCAGCCAGCCCGACGGCCTGACGCTGCTCAGCGAGGGCGACCCCGGGCTGCTGAACGTCTACCACGTGATCGAGATGACCACGAAGGCCGGAGACCGGGTCCAGCCCGAGGCCGCCGCCGCGTTCGCCGACTGGATCACCGCCCCGGCCGCGCAGCAGCGCATCGGGGAGTTCGGCCGTGCTCAGTACGGTCAGCAGCTGTTCGTGCCCGACGCGGGTAAGCCCGAACCGGCGCCCTGATGGACGTACTGGTCGACGGGTTCGTGCAGGCCGTCCGCCTGCTGCTGGGCGGTGACCCCGCCACCTGGGCCATCACCGCCCTGACCCTGCGGATCTCGCTGACCGCCACGCTGATCGCCGCCGTCGTCGGGGTGCCGCTGGGCGCCGCGGTGGCGCTCACGGCGTTCCGTGGCCGGCGGGTGGTGCTGGCGGCGGCCAACACGGGGATGGGAATGCCGCCCGTCGTCGTCGGACTGTTCGTCACCGTCCTGCTGTGGCGCAGCGGCCCGCTCGGGCTGTTCGGGCTGCTCTACACGCCCACGGCCATGATCATCGCGCAGGCGGCGATCGCCACACCCATCGTCGTGGCGCTGGTGGCGACGGCGGTGCAGCAGGTGGACCCCGACTTCCTGGTGCAGATGCAGGGACTCGGTGCCGGGCGGCTCCGGGCGTTGGCGGCGCTGCTCGGTGAGGCGCGGCTGCCGCTGTTGGCGGCCGCGATGGCGGCGTTCGGTGCGGTGGTCAGCGAGGTGGGGGCAGCGCAGATGGTGGGTGGCAACCTGGCCGGGCAGACCCGGGTGCTGACCACCGCGGCGGTGCTCGCCACCAGCCGCGGTGAGTTCGCGCTGGCCATCGCGTTCGGGTTGATCCTGCTGGTGATCGCGTTCGCGGTGAACCTGGTGCTCACACTGGCGGGGCAGCACCGGTCGGTGCCTGCCCGATGACGTCCAGGATCGGGTGCCAGGACCTGCGGGTGACGGTTCGCGGGCGCGAACTGCTGCACGTCGACCGGCTCGATGTCGCCCCCGGGGCGGCGCTCGCCGTGCTGGGACCGAACGGCGCCGGGAAGTCGACGCTGCTGCGGGCGCTCGCGCGGCTGGGTCGCTACCACGTCACCGGCGACGTGCTGCTCGACGGACACCCCGCAGACCCCCGGGAGCTGCGCCGTGCCGTGGCGGCGGTGCTGCAGCGCCCGATCCTGCGCCGCGGCACGGTGCGGGCCAACGCGGCGGCCGGGCTGCGGCTGCGCGGCGTCGGCCGGGCCGAGTCCGCCCGGCGGTCCGCGCCGTGGCTCGATGCGCTCGGCGTCGGTCACCTGGGCGACCGTGACGCCCGCACGCTGTCCGGTGGCGAGGCCCAGCGCGTGGCGCTGGCCCGCGCGCTGGCCGTCTCACCGCGGGTGCTGCTGCTCGACGAGCCCTTCGCCGGGCTGGACGCCACCACGCGCACCGACCTGCTCGCCGACCTGCGGGCCGTGCTCGACGGGCTCGACACCGCCACCGTGCTCGTCACCCACGACCGGCACGAGGCGCGGGCGCTGGCCGCCGGGACCGCGCTGCTCGTGGCGGGCCGGATCCGTCAGATCGGGCCCACCGCGCACGTGCTGGACCGCCCGGCCGACGCCGCGTGCGCCCGGCTCGTCGGCTACAGCAACGTGCTCCCGCCCGCGGTCACCGGCCGGCCGGGGTTGCTGGCCGCCCGCCCGGAGACGTGCCGGGTGTCGACGGACGAGCAAGTAGCGGGCGGTCTCGCCGTCCGTGGCACGGTGCGCCGGATCGTGCCGCTCGGCGGGGGGACCCGGGTGGACGTCGACACGGCGGCAGGCACCTTGGCCTGCCTCGGGCCGGGCGGGGACGGGCTCGAACCGGGCCGGGCCGTCGTGGTGACGGTGGCCGAGACGGACGTCCGGGCGCTCGAAACCGACGACCTGGCGCCCGCGACGCGCGGGGATCGGGCCGGTGTAGGCCGCTCAGGGTAAGGTCGGTATGTCAGGTCGGGCGTGTGCCGCACGTGCGCGCCCCGTTGCAGATCGCCGCCTGACGCACGGTCCCGCCGGCCGCACCCGCTCTCGTTCTGGGCCACGCCGGCGCGACGACTGAGGGAGTCACGGACACATGAGCTGGACCGGAAACCCTTCCCACGCCGACGAGAACGGCCGCTTCGCCGCCGCCCAGGCCGCCCAGGCCGTAGTGCACGACCTTGCCAACCGCCGCGCCGCACGGGTGGTCGCCGGCCGGTCCGTCGACGCCGTCGACTGCGCCGAGATGCTCGCCATGCTCGGCCTCGACGCCACCGGGGAGCGCGCCGCCGCGCAGTAGCAGTACCACTGGTATCCGACCGAGCGGTCCTGTCCGCGAGCCGACTTCCGCAGACAGGACCGTCTGGTTCCCCTCCGTGCATGGCAGGCTCCGCCGCGTGCATGTACTGGACAGCTTTCGCCTCACCGGTAGAACGGCACTGGTCACGGGCGGCAACCGCGGGCTGGGTAGGGCGTTCACGCACGCCCTCGCTCAGGCGGGCGCCCGGGTGGCCTTCGTCGCCCGCGACGAGGAGCGCAACGCGACCGCGGTGGCGGACCTCGCGGACGAGGACGTCGAGGTGCTCGCGATCACCGGGGACATCACGGTGGCCGCCGACGTCGAGCGCGCGGTGCGGACCACCGTCGAGACGCTGGGCGGCCTCGACATCCTGGTCAACAACGCAGGCGCGTGCTTCCACAATGCGTCGTGGGACGTCTCCGACGCCGAATGGGACGCGGTTTTCGATCTCAACGTCCGTGCGCTGTGGAAATGCAGCCGCGTGGCGGGACGACACATGGCGGACCACGGTGGCGGCGCGATCGTCAACGTCGGGTCGATGTCCGGGCTGATCGTCAACCGCCCGCAGTGGCAGCCCGCGTACAACGCCTCGAAGGCGGCGGTCCACCAGCTCACGAAGTCGCTCGCGGCGGAGTGGGCCCCGTACGGCATCCGGGTCAACGCGGTGGCCCCCGGCTACGTCAAGACCGAGATGTCCCCGGTCGACCGGCCGGAGCTGCGGCGGTACTGGATCGAGGACGCTCCCCAGCAGCGCTATGCCGGGCCGGAGGAGATCGCGCCCAGCGTGGTGTTCCTGGCGAGCGACGCCGCGTCCTTCATGACCGGGTCGGTGCTCGTGGTGGATGGCGGGTACACCGCCTTCTGACCCACTGGAGGAGCGATGGGCACCATGCGCCAGATCGTCGTGCACTCGACCGAGGACATCCGGCTGGAGGAGGTGCCACGGCCGGGCCCACCGGGTCCGGGGGAGGTACGGGTGGCATCTGCACTGGTCGGGATCTGTGGCAGCGACACGCACGCCGCCGCCGGCCACCACCCCTTCATCGATCGCCCCTACCGGCCGGGGCACGAGGTGGTCGGCGTGGTCGAGGAGGTGGGCGCCGGGGTGTCCGACCTGGCCGCAGGCGACCGCGTCGTGCTCGAGCCGAGTCTCGTGTGCGGGAACTGCCGCCGGTGCCGCGAGGGCCGCTACAACATCTGCGAGAAGCTGGCGGTGGTGGGATGCCAGACCGCGGGCGGCATGGCGGACGCCTTCACGGTGCCGCGCGACCGGTTGCACCGGGTGCCGGCGGGCATGTCCGACGAGCTCGCCGCGCTGGTCGAGCCCCTCTCCACGCCGGTGCACGCCGTCCGGCTCGCCGGCGTGGGCCCGGGCAGCCGGGTGGCCGTGCTCGGGGCCGGGCCGATCGGGCTGCTGGTGCTCGTCGCCGCCCGTCATGCCGGAGCCGAGGTCGTGCTGGTCACCGACGTCATGGGGGAGAAGCTCGACCGGGCCCGGCGGCTCGGTGCCGACGAGGTGCTCCTCGCGAACGCTCCCGACCTCGTCGAACGCGCCGACGTCGTGCTGGACGGGGCGGATGTCGTCTTCGACTGTGTGGCCAGGGAGAGCTCCATGGCCCAGGCGGTGGAACTGGTGGCGAAGGGGGGCACGGTCGTGGTGGTCGGCGTGGCGGCAGGACCCACCGTGGTGCCCCTGCACGTCGTTCAGGACCGGGAGATCAGGGTGCTCGGGAGCCTGATGTACGTGGGGGAGGACGTCGAGCGGGCCATCGACCTGCTGGCGTCCGGTGCCGTGGCGGCGGGTGAGCTCGTTACCGCGATCTTCCCCGTGGAGCAGGCCGCGGAGGCGTTCGCGGCGGCGTCGGATCCGCTGCAGGTGAAGGTGCTGGTGTCCCTGAAGAGGGTTTCGCCAGTGACGACGACTACATAATTGTCGGCCGAGTTGATCGGCCGAAACCGTCGGAAAACGGCCGGACTGGACTGTACTATCTAGTACAGTTCAGTTTGTGGTGGTCACCCCTGCGCACTCGCAGCACGATGTCATCGTCATCGGATATGGGCCGGTAGGCCAGATACTGGCTCTGAAGCTCGGTCGGCGCGGCCACCGAGTTCTGGTCGTCGAACGGCAGCCCGCGCCCTACCCACTTCCGCGGGCGGCTCATCTCGACGACGAGATCGCGCGCATCCTGCAGTCGGTGGGTGCCGGCCCTCGCGAGGTTCCGCACGCCATCGAGCCGTACGACGACTTCTACGAACTGCGGAGTGCGCAGGGAACGACGTTGCTGCGCCTCGACTGGACCGGCACAGGTCCGTCGGGATGGAACGTCAGCAACTTCTTCCATCAGCCCGCCCTCGAACGTCATCTCGGCGGGTTGGTGGCTGGTCTTCCCCACGTAACGGTGCTGAGAGGTCACGCGGCGGTCGGCCACGAGGATCTCGGCGACCGGGTACGGGTCGACGTGCTCGGTCCGGACGATGACCTGCAGACTTACGAGGCCAGGTACGTGGTGGGCGCCGACGGCGCCAACAGTCTGGTGCGCCAGTGGATCGAGAGCCCGGTCGAGGACCTCGGGTACTTCCACGACTGGCTGGTGGTCGACGTCGCGCCTCGCTCGCCTCTGCGAATCACCCCTCCGGCGCTCCAGCAGTGCGACGCGGCCCGGCCGACCACGCTGGTTCCGAGCGGCCCCGGACGGCGCAGGTTCGAGTTCATGCGGCTGCCCGGCGAACTGTCCGAGGACCTCGACTCGGAGCCCGCGGCCTGGGAACTGCTCGCCGCGTGGGGGGTGACTCCGGCCAACGCGGTGCTGGAGCGGCATGCGTTGTACACCTTTCAGGCAAAGCGCTGCCTGAACTGGCAGAAGAACCGTGTTCTCATCGCCGGGGACGCCGCCCATCTCATGCCTCCGTTCGCCGGCCAGGGCATGTGTTCCGGATTCCGGGACGCCGTCAACCTCGAGTGGAAGCTGGACCTCGTCCTCACCGGTCGAGCGGACGGACGAATCCTGGAGAGTTACGGCCCGGAACGGTCCGAACACGTCCGCCACTTCATCACGATGTCGATGGCGCTCGGCGACGTCATCTGCATGACGGACCCGGTTCTCGCGGCAGAACGGGACGCCCGTCTGGCCGCCGACCTCTCATCGGGCGCAGTGCCGCCCCCGCAGCCCCGTCCGAAGCTGGGCGACGGAATGCACCGCGGTGAGCACGGGGGCACTCTGTCGATCCAGTCGCCGGTCGCCGGTTCGGGCGGAGAGGCCCTCTTCGACGACGCCACGGCGGGCGGTGGAACGCTGCTCCTCCGGTCCCCGGACCTGCTCGACGTGGTCGGCGGACCTCACGTCCGGGCGCTGTCGAACATGGGGTTCCAGACTGTGGCATTGGCCGACCGGCCCGGAGAGATGCAGGTGGTCGATCACTCGGGCGCCTATGAGAAATGGTTCTCGGAGCTCGACGCCTGCGCTGTTCTGATCCGGCCCGACTTCTACCTGTGGGGCTCCGCGGGGAGCGTCGCCCAGGTTGGCGATCTGTGTGCGGAGTTCCTCGCGGAGTTGCAGGGTCCGGGATCGCTCAGCGAGTGACGGGTCACATGCCGACGTCGGTGCCGCGGCTGACCGGCTCCCACGCCTCGAACTCCGCGCGGGCGTCGTCGAGGTGCTTCGCGATGGCGTCGGCGGCGTCGTTGCCCAGCGGGAGGCGCAGCGGCGGATGCTCGGCGTCGAGGGCGGCCAGGATCGCGGCTGCGGCCTTCGCGGGGTCGCCGGGCTGGTTGCCGTCGCTCGCGGGCAGCGCGGCGCGGAACGGGCCGATGACGGCGTCGTAGGCCGGGAGGGCAGCGGACCGGACGAGCGCGTCCCCGCCCGCGAAGCCCGTGCGGAACGCGCCGGGCTCGATGACCAGCACCCGGATCCCGAACGGGGCGACCTCCGCGGCGAGCGCCTCGGAGAGCCCTTCCAGTGCGAACTTGCCGGCCGAGTAGGCGGACACGCCCGGGAAGGAGAGCCGGCCGCCCATGCTGCTCATCTGCACGACGGCGCCAGAGCCCTGCCTGCGCATGTGCGGGAGCACCGCGCGGGTGAGGGCGGCCGGACCGAACAGGTGCAACTCCATCAGGTCGCGCAGCTCGCGGTCGGCGGTCTCCTCGACGGCGCCGATGATGCCTCGCCCGGCGTTGTTGACCAGCACGTCAATGCGCCCGTACCAGAGCACGACCTCGGCGACGACGTCCGTGATCGCCGCAGGGTCGGTGACGTCCAGCCGTACGGCGACCACCCGGCCGGGGTGCTCGGCCACCAGATCGTCGAGTGTGGACGGACGGCGGGCCGCGGCCACGACGGTGTCGCCCGCGGCCAGCGCAGCCTCGGCGATCGCCCGGCCGAAGCCGGAGGACGCGCCCGTGATCAGCCACACCCGGCCGTTCGCCTCGCGGACGGGGGCAGGCCCGGTGCTGCTCTCGCTCATGATCTCTCCTCGGTGTGTGTCGGACTCGTCCCCTGTTGTTCCAGGCGACGACACCGGACGTCCAAGACAGAAGATCGGCCGAGGCATAAAGAGCGCTTATCATCGCTGCGTGGAGCTGCGGCAGCTGCGTTACCTGGCGGCGATCGCCGACGCGGGCAACATCGGGCGCGCGGCAGCGGCGCTGTACGTCAGCCAGCCCGCGGTGTCCTACGCGCTGAAAGGGCTCGAGACCGAGCTCGGGGTGCGGCTGTTCGACCGGCACCGCGCGGGCGTCACCCTCACCGCCGCGGGGCGCGCCGTCCTGACCGAGGCGCGGCGCACCCTGTGGCAGGCGGATCGGCTGGTGGCCGCCGCCGACCGGCACCGGCATGGGGAGACCGGGGTGCTGCGCGTCGGCTTCGAGGCCAGCGGAGCGGGCCAGCTCACCACCAGGGCACGCGCCGAGTTCGCCCGGCGGCACCAGGGCGTGCGCGTTGAGCCGAAGCGGTTCGACTGGGGGCAGGAGGCGGCCGCTCTACGGGACGGGCGGGTGGACGTGGCTTTCGTCTGGCTGCCGGCCGACCTCACCGGCATGCACGCCGAGGTGGTGCACACCGAGGAGCGGGTGGTCGGCATCCCCACCGCGCATCCGCTGGCCGGGAGAGCTGGTGTGTCCGTGCTCGAGGTCGGGGACGAGCCGCTCATGTGGACCGAGCGGGCGCCGCGGGAGTGGGTGGACTGGTGGGCGGTGAACCCCCGGCCGGACGGGTCGGCCCCGCGGTGGGGACCGACCAACGACAACGTCGAGGAGATGCTGGAGCAGGTGGCCGAGGGAACGGCGATCTGCTTCGCACCGGTGAGCATGGCCCGGTACTACGCACGCCCCGACCTGGTCTGGGTGCCGCTCACCGATGTCGAGCCGCTGCGGGTGGCGCTGGCCTGGGTGGAGGGCGAGGACAGCTCACTGGTGCGGGGGTTCGCAGGCGTCGTCCGTGAGCTCGCCGGATGACCCCGTGGGGGTACGCGGGCGGGTCCTGAGGTGCCGCCGGGAGCGCGGCGGCAGATAGTGGGGCCATGCCCACCCTCGTCGCCGACGCCGTCGTGATCGGCGGGGGCCATCACGGGCTGGTCGCCGCAGCCGTGCTGGCCGATGCCGGCTGGGACGTGTGCGTGCTGGAGTCCGCCGACGTGGTCGGCGGGGCCATCCGCTCCGCCCAGCTGCACCCGGGCTTCACCGCCGACCTCTTCAGCGCGTTCTACCCGCTCTCGGCGGCGTCGCCGGTGCTGCGCGCACTGGATCTGGAGGGGCAGGGGCTGCGGTGGGCCCACGCGCCGACCGTGCTGGCCCATCCGGCGCGCCCCGACGGTGCGCCCGCCGCGGTTCTGCACCGGGACCGGGAGCGGACGGCGGCCGGTCTGGCCGAGCACCACGCGGGCGACGGGGAGGCGTGGCTACGCCTGTGCAGCCAGTGGGACGCGGTCGGCGAGGCGGTCCTGCGGACCCTGTTCACCGCGTTCCCGCCCGTACGCGGCCCGGTGCAGCTGGTGCGCCGGATCGGTACCGCGGAGGCGCTGCGGCTGGCCCGGTTCCTGGCGTTGCCTGCCGGGCGGATGGGGGAGGAGCTCTTCACGTCAGAGGCGGCCCGGCTGTTGCTGGCGGGCAACGCCGTGCACGGCGACACGCCACCGGACGCCACGGTGAGCGGGGTGTTCGGCTGGTTGCTCGCGATGCTGGGGCAGCAGTACGGGTTCCCGGTGCCCGTCGGCGGCTCGGGTGAGCTGGCCGCGGCGCTCGGCCGCCGCGCCACGGCGGCCGGGGCCGACGTGCGGACCGGCGAGCACGTCGAGCGCATCGAGGTGCGGGGCGGCCGGGCGGTGGCCGTGCACACCGCGACCGGGCTGACCGTGCGCGTCCGCCGTGCGGTCGTCGCCGACGTGGCCGCCCCCGCCCTGTACCGCGACCTGCTGGCACCCGAGGTGCTGCCGCGGCGGCTGCACGCCGACCTCGAGCGGTTCGTCTGGGACACCCCGGTCGTCAAGGTCAACTGGGCGCTCGCCGGGCCGATCCCGTGGCGGTCGCCCGGCGTCGCCGGAGCCGGCACCGTCCACGTGGGAGCGGACGGCCGCGGGCTGGCCCGGTGGTCGGCCGACATCGAGACGGGCACGCTCCCGCGGTCGCCGTTCCTGCTGCTGGGGCAGATGACGACCGCCGACCCGAGCCGCTCGCCGGCGGGCACCGAGAGCGCGTGGGCCTACACCCACCTCCCGCGGGGCGTCGCCGACGACGGCTCGGCCGACGACCTCGCGGGCCGGGTGGACGCGGTGCTTGAGGAGTTCGCGCCGGGGTTCGGTGACCGCGTGCTCGGCCGGACCGTCCAGGGGCCGCGCGACCTGCAGACCGCCGACCCGAACCTCGTGGACGGCGCGGTCAACGGCGGCACCGCGCAGCTGTTCCAACAGCTGGTGTTCCGTCCCGTGCCGGGACTGGGCCGGTCCGAGACGGTGATCGGCGGCCTCTACCTGGCCAGTGCGTCGGCACATCCCGGGGGCGGGGTGCACGGCGTCTGCGGCTGGCTTGCGGCCAGGGCCGCGCTCGGCGAGCACGGGGCGTTCGGGGGGCTACGGCGCCGCGTGACCTCCGCGGCGCTGGAGTTGCTCTACCGGGACTCCCCGGCGCGGGCGTAGTGCCCGGGGCCCCTCACCCCCGGCCCAGCACCTCGCCCAGCACGGAACGAACGGAGCCGCCGGAGTCCGAGCTGTCGGAGTCGCGTGACCCGGAGTCGCCGGAGCGGTCCTCGCCGTCGTCGTCGGAGCCGGAGTCGCGTGAGCCGGAGTCGCCCCGGTCGGAGTCGGAGTCTCGGTCGTCGGCGTCTCCGTCGGAGTCGGTGTCCCCGGAGTCGGAGTCGGAGTCTCTGAGGAGGCCGAGTCCCAGGCCGAGGTCGAGACCGGAATCGCTGGAGTCGGAGTCGGAGTCGGAGTCGGAGTCACGGGAGCCGGAATCCCTGGAGTCCGAGTCGTCGGCGGAGCGGCCGGACTCCTCGGCGGAACCCTCCGCGCGCCCGGCGCCGGTGAGCGAGCCGAGGGTCTCGCCCACGCTGTCCACGGTCTCGTCGACGACATCGGCTGCCGCGCCCACCACCCCGGTCCCGACCTGGTCGACCGTGCTCACCACGGCCGACGCGGCGTCCTCGACCGTCCCGGCGGGATCACTCGTGTCGACCGTCAGCCGGGGGACGGTCAGCTCGGGCAGCGCCGCGTCCGGCAGGGCGACCCTGGCCCTGCCGAGCTGCACGTCGGGCGTGACCAGCGTCGTCTCCGACACCGAGACCTCGGGCACGGCGACGCGCGCGCCGTCGCGGGACAGCGTGGCGCCCCCCTCCGAGATCGCGACGTCGGGCAGTCCGACCTCGGCAGGGGCGAGCCGCAGCGGGCCCGCCTGCACCTCGGAGACCGTGACGTCGGGGGTGGCGAGTGCGGTGTCGGAGACCGCGATCCCGGCCTGCCCGTTCCCGCCGGCGATCACGATGTCCGGGGTCCTGACCTGCGCCGGTGACACCCCGACCCGCGGTGTGCGGACGGCGTCGACGGGCACGCCAGGCAGGGCACCGCCCGGGACGTCGACCGCGGGTACCTCGAGGCCGGGCGTACCGAGGCCGGGGACGGGAATCACCACCCCGGGCCCACCGCCCGGTCCGCCCTCGGCGCCTCCCCCGACCGGCAGGGTGATCGGCCCGATGCCGATGCCCGGGAGGACACCCGGCCCGCCGGACTCGACAGGCGCACCGGGACCGCCCCCGGGGGTCGTCGCGCCGGGACCGGCAGCGTCGGGTCCCGCGGCCAGGGCGGGTCCACCCGCCGACGACGGGGCCAGGTTCACATCGAACGGGTCGACGGCGGTCGCGCCGCCGGCGCCCTGGCTGCCGAACACCCCGGAGCCGGCATCGAGGGACGCGAGGGCCGAGCCGCTCCCGGCCGTGCCGACGGGTGAGGTGAACAGCTCCCCGACGGAGAACGCGAGGTTGCGCGGCGCGTCGCCCCGGTTCGCCTGAGCCCCGCCGCCCGCTGGACCGTCGGGGCCGGGGGTGTCGCCTCCGATGCCCAGTTGGACACCGTCGCCGGGACTTCGGACCACGTTCTCCACCACGGCGGTGGCGAACATCGCGCCTGCGGCGAAGAGCGCACCGGCGGCGGCGGTCGCCTTGCGGACGTTGCGCCGCGGCGGCATGGGCGGTTCCTCCGGCGGCCGGGAGTGGCCGCGCGGCTGGAGCGCACGGTCGACCGCGTGAGGGGCCCGCCCCTCGCGGCGCAGGAGGCTTCCCACCGAGATCGCGCCGGGCGCCCCGTAGTCCACCCCGGGCGGAGGTCCGTGCCACTCGCCGCAACGGATGATCAGTTCGTCGACGGAGACCATGTTCGAGGATCCGAGATGGTGTCCTGTCGGACGGGCGAGCGGTTCCACGTAGTGAGCCTCTCGAGGTTGGCGGAGCTGGGGCTTTCATTCGTTCTGCGGTGGGGTTCGCTTTCCTACCCGCGTTCGTCACGTCCCTGCTAGGTGTCGTTCGTCCGCTCGTCGCGTCTCACCTGAACAGCGGAGATGCCCATTCGTCGCTCATTTGCGACCGTTCACCGCCCGGGTTGCAGTGCGGGTCGGCCGAGCGTCCGTGCTGAGCAGGCCGGACGGAGTAGAGCGTGGTAGTGGATCGCCGGATCGGGGCGCGGGCGGCTCCGGGGCGCGATGGCCCAGCGTGACGCTCCGTCAGGGCCATCCGTGCGACACCAGGCGGCGCTCCGCATGCCAGGGCGGTCGGGCTCGATGCCACACGGCGCGCCGGAGCGCGCTCCAGAAATGCCCATGTGAGTGATCGGTGTTGATCGACCTGACGTAGGGTGCGGCCATGCCGACAGCGCTCGTCACCGGTGCGAGTCGTGGACTCGGCGCCGCTTTCGCCCAGCGGCTCGCCCGCGACGGCTTCGATCTGGTCCTCGTCGCGCGGGACAACGTCGGTCTGCAGCGGGTGGCGGGAGAGGCAGCGCGTCTCGGCGTCAGGGTCGAGGTGCTCGCGGCCGATCTCGCGGACGCCGCCGAGCGGACCGCCGTGGAACGCAGGGTCGCCGACCGGGCCAGGCCCGTCGATGTCCTGGTCAACAACGCGAGCTACGAGTGCGGCGTCGACTTCCGGATGGCTGATCCGGAACCACTGCAGACGGAGATCGACGTCAACGTCACCGCGGTGATGATCCTGACCCACGCCGCGCTGCCGGGAATGATCGAACGCGGCCAGGGCTCGGTGATCAACGTCGCGAGCTTCGCCGGCTACCTGTCGGCTTCCGGCTCGGCCCACTCCGCCACGAAGGCCTGGATGATCGCCTTCACCGACACGGTCGAGGCGTCGCTGGCCGGCACCGGCGTCCGCATGATCGCGCTGGTCCCGGGACGGCTGCGCACGGGCAAGCACCGTGAGCTCGAGCCGACCGGCACGTCGATGATGTGGCTGGAGCCCGACGCGGTGGTGGATGCCTGCCTCTCCGATCTCGCCCGTGGGCGCACGGTCTGCACGCCGGGGCTGGTCTACAACGCTGTGGTCCGAACGCTCGAAACTCCCCGCCGCACGCTGCGCACGCTGGCGCGCCTCACCGGCCACCGCCGCGGGCAGATGCGGCAGACGGTGCCGGGACACCTGCCGGAGATCTCGAGCAGCTGAGGCACCGCCCGCTCGGCGGCTCCCGCCGAGCACAGCCGTGGCCGTCAGTGTCGGCCGAGCAGTCGGCCCACGGCGGATCTGACCGACTGGGTGGCGTCGCGCGCGCTCTTCTTCTTCTTGTTCTCGTCCCGCTCGCTCGTGCGGCGCTGCGCCGTCGCGTCCGTGGTCGCTACGAGCTCGGGCAGGTCGACGTCCGCCAGGGCCGCCCGGACATCGCTGAGCCGCATGTCGGGCGCGCCGTCCGTGGTCGCGAGGACGCCACTCCCCGAGAGACGCACGCCGGGGAGCCCGACCCGGGTGGGGGAGAGCTGCACCGCGCCGCCCGCCAGGTCGGAGACCTCGACCTTCGGGAGGGCGACCGCGCCGTCGGAGACCGCGACGTCGAGTCCGCCGTCCCGGTTGCGGGCGACGCTGAGGCGAGGCGGGGTCATCCGTCCCTCGGACACGGCGACCCCGGGCGTCCGGAGGGTGCCGCCGCCCGGAAGGTTCAGAACGTGCTGCGGCACCTCGACGGCGGGCACGCGAATCTCGGGCGTGGCGACGGTCACGATGGACGACCCGGCTGCCGGCTCCGCTCCCGGGGACGTGCCCAGGTCCAGGATGCTCGGTACGGCAGCGGAGGGCGGTGGCGCCTTGTCGTCGAGCCCCGGAGCTGTGAAGGGGTCGGCCCTCGTGTCGTTCGGTGCACCGAACGCGTCCCGGCCGATCTGCGTTCCGGACGCCGGCGGCCCGTACTCGGTCGCGGCCGTCGCGGCCGGAGTGAAGAGCTGCGCCACCGCGGTGAGGGTGATGTGCTGGCCCGCGCGGGACGGTTCGGGGCTCCGGGGCCGGTCCAGGGTGCCGCTGCCGGTGCTCGGGCCCGGGTCCGATGCGAAGTCGACCGCACCGCGAGGGGTCCGGACGGTGTCCACCACCGCACCGCTGAAGACCGCGCCTGCGGCGAACAGGGCACCCGCGGCGGCCGCTGCCTTGCGGGCGCTGCGACGTGGAGGCCCGGACGACACGACCGCGGGGCGGGAGTGCCCGCGTGGGGTGAGCGGACGATCGGCCGCATGGGGCCCGCGGCCCTCCCGTCGCAACAGGGCTGCGACCGAGATCATCGTGCCGGGCCCGTAGTCCACGATCGGCCGAGGCGGGTGCGCCGGGTCGAAACAGCGGACGACCAACTCGGCGACCGAGACCGTGCTCGGCGACGAATGTCGATGTCCGGACGGCCGGGGACGCAGTTCCACGGAGTCAGGGCCTTTCGCAGGGGTGGATGTTCACGGGGCGGGATCGTCTTCCTACCCGCGTTCGTCGCGCCCCGGCTAGGGGTTGGCAGCTCGTTCCTCGCGTCTCACCTGAATAGCTGAGGTGACCGCTCATCGCCGATTTGGCACCGTTCGGCGGCAAAATCGGCCGTTTCGTCCGCCATTCGGCGGCAGCACCGCGCCAAACGGCGTAGTGCGGGATCCGTGCGCGATGACTACACGTAGTGATGGAGACGATGCGGTCCGGATGGGGGATGACCCTGTGTCACCCCTGGTTAGGTCCGTCCGTGCACCTCCGACCGGAGGATGCAGAGGGCCGATAGGGAGCCTTCCGGCACCCCTCTTGCTCACCGAGGGAGAAGTCCGGGCGCCCGGCGCGACACTGAACGATACGAAACGTATCGATTAGGCGACCGTGCCCGCCCCGCCGTGACGGACGCCGCGATCACCCCTCCCGTCCCGGCATGATCGCCTGCAGAGTCGTTCCGAACCGTCCGCCGATCTTGCGTCCGAGCCGCGGTCGCCCCGGACCTGCACTCGGGCGGTGGGCAACACCCCGTGGCTCGACCCTCGATCGAGGGAGGGTCGGTTATAGTCCGCCACAGCAGATCCGGTGCGCCGCGAGGAGGGCACGATCACGACCGGCAGCGAGCGGGAAGGGCGTGCTGGTCGTCGACGGAGCCAGGAGTCGCACCACGCGATCCTCGCCGCCACACGCGAGCTCCTCGAGGAGGTCGGCTACTTCCGGCTGACGGTGGAAGGCGTGGCGGCCAGGGCCGGCGTCGGGAAGACCACCGTCTACCGGTGGTGGCCGTCGAAGAGTGCGCTCGTGCTCGAGGCCGTGGACGCCGGCGCGGCGGAGCAGCCGCAGCCCACGGGTGACATCCGGGCCGACGCCCGTGCCGCCATGGAGGCGATGCGCCTGGACCTGCGGGCCCCGCTGGCCACCACCCTCCTCGCGCTGGCCGGCGATCTGCTGCAGGACTCCCCGGGCGGTGCCGGTCCGGTGGACCTGTTCCAGGCCGGCCGAGAGGCCTTCGAGAAGATGATCGAGGGTGCGGCCGAGCGCGGTGACCTGCCCGCCGACATCGACGCCGGGCTCCTTCAGGACATCTACGCCGGCACGCTTCTCTACCGCGTGCTGTGCCGTCGGTCGACCGAGCACGTCGTGGACCGGCTTCTCGGCCTTCTCCTCGACGGCGAGCTGCCCCGGCGCGTCTCGGAGACCGGATCCGTCTGAACTCCCGGCAACGTTATTTCCTGCCGAGTGGACGACGTTGCACGTGCTGTTTCTTCCGCCTATCGTCACGGTTCCGGGCCGAAAATTCGCCCGGCACCCCAGCCCCCGGTGAATTGTAGATCGGCGATCTCCGGAAGTGGGGCGATTCCTGTGCCGGTACCTGACGCACGTCCGGGGCTCGTCGCGGCGCCCGACCTGGTCGGGATCGTCCTCCGCGCCGGTGGCGGCCTGGTCGACCATGTGCTCTGTGCGGTCCGTGACGACAATGCCGACGTCGAACTGCAGGTCGTCGACCACGGGGAACGCGTGCAGGTCTGGGCTCATGGGACGCTGCGGGTGAACGCGGCCACCCTCGCGTGGCACGCCGGCCGTCCCTTCGGGACCGCGGAACTGCAGTCGATGATCGTGTCCTGTCAAGGAACGCTCGACGTCAGCGGTGATCGTATGACGCTGATTTCGGAGAGTCGCCGAAGTGCGCGGCGCGAACGTTTTTCTCTCCGCTCTTGAGCTTTGGCGTCACGATGCGCGGGCGCGGTCGCAGAAAGTGAATATTCCTTCCGCCGCTCGGGTGGTCGAAACCTGACTGGCTGATGGTCGTACGGGTTGAGATACGGTACGTTTCGTATATAGAACGACGCCGGGCCCCAGGTCCTCGGGTGGTTCACCGTGATCGAGCGCTTCTGCGCCGACACACCGGCATCCACTACTCCGATCCATCCCATCTTCTCCCACGTTGCCGTGCCGAAGTCACCGGCAAGGTGGGTGTCCGACCGAGGCCATCGGTGGGCCGGGGTGGTGACGCCCGGGCGGACCGTGCTTCTGGAGGCCAGCCGATGAAGATCGTGGTGACCGGTGGGGCGGGCTTCGTCGGAGCCAACCTCTGCCGCCTACTGACCAGGCAGGCCGATGTGGAGGTCGTCGTGGTCGACGATCTCAGCTCCGGGCGGCTCGACCACCTGCACGGCGTGCCCGTCGACGTCCGGGTGGCGTCGATCCTCCAGGAGGAGGCGCTGCGGAGGGCGTGCGACGGCGCCTCGTCGATCGTCCATCTCGCGGCCGCGGTGCCCGAGGCCGATGGTGCCGTGCGGCGCTGCCACGACGTCAACGTGACGGGCACCCTCGCCGTACTCGACGTCGCCAGGGAAGTCGACGCCCAGGTGGTTCTCGCGTCCTCGAGTTCCGTGTACGGGCACAACCCCACCCTGCCCAGGTCGGAGGATCTGGTCTGCCTCCCCGCTACTCCGTTCGCGGCCGGGAAGCTGGCGGCGGAGTCCTACGCGTTCGCCTACCGGTCCTGGTACGGGCTGCGGTGCACGGCGTTCCGCTTCTCCACGACCTACGGCCCGTGGCAGTACCCGGACCGCGCGCTCCCGGCCGTCGTACCGGCGCTCGTCGCCGCCGCGCTGCGGGGGGACCCACTGATCGTCCACGGTGACGGCGAGCAGAGCCGGGAGCTCACCTTCGTCGAGTCCGCCGTGGAGGTCCTCGCGCGCAGTGCGCTGCAGCGCTCCTCGGACGGAGCGGTGAACCTGGCGGTCGGCACCCCCACCACGATCAACGAGCTCATCGCGGTGCTGTCCGACCTGCTCGGCCGGCGGCTCGCCGTCGAACACCGCGCGGCCCGTAGCGGGGAGGTCCGCCACTGCGCGTCGTCCGCAGCCCGGGTGCAGCGGCTGTTCCCCGGTGTCAGGAGACTGCCGATCGAGGAGGGCCTCGTTCGCACGATCGTCTGGATGGAGAGCCAGGCGGGGGTCAGCGGAGCTTGGCGCCGTACACCTTCTCGACGGTCAGCGCCATCAGCACCCTGCGGTCGGACACCATGACCGACCGGTACTCGTCCCAGTTCGGGTGCTCGCCCGCGGCCTTGCGGTAGTAGTCCACCAACGCCTGGACCTCGGCGCCGTCCGGGTCGGTTCCCGGGCCGGTGAGGGTGGCCGTGCCCTCGGCGGTGGCCCAGGCCCAGCCGTCCGAGCTGGTGACCTCGAGCGCGGCCCGTGGGTCCCGGCGCAGGTTCGCCGTCTTGGCGCGCCCGTCGGTCATCGACACGTAGAGGACACCGGCGTCCCGGTCGTACAACGGCGTGACGGGGGAGAGCTGGGGGCGGCCGTCCGACTTGATCGTCGCGAGGACCCCGAGGCGGGCATCGGCGAGCAGCGTGTGCGGGTCGAATTGTCCGGTCGTCATGCTCGGCAAACCCACCACCGGAGGCCGGCTATTCCTGATCACGCACAGCGTTGCACGTGATCAGCTCATGGTCGTCCATCCAGAGCGGCCGAGGGACCTGGCTCGTCGAAGCCGCAGCAACCCCGTACCTCACGGTGCCGGGTGCTGACGCCAGGATCGATGTCGCTGATCCACCCCGGCCTTTCGGCCACCCGTTCCGGGGGTCCCTGCCGTCCGGTGTCGTGAGAGGACAGTCATGGCAGCGATCCCGTACGTCCCGGCGCTGCTGTTCCACCGCGGCGACTACGGGCTCGTTCTTCCGCGGCCCCGTGAGGAGGCCGGGTGAGCCACTGGTAGATCACGGTATGATGACATATCACCAAAATACTTCAACGTTCATGCGTTCCCGTCTAGGTTCTCCGGTGCCGAGCCCGGCGTCGCCGGGCTGTTCACTCGGGAGTCTTGATGAACGTCGTCGCCTGGATCCTGCAGATCGTGCTCGCCGTCGCCTTCCTGGGCTCGGGCGTGATGAAGGTCGTGCGTCCGAAGCCGGCACTGGTGTCCGCAGGCATGGGCTACGCGGAGGACTTCTCCGGCGGCGCGATCAAGGCCATCGGTGCGCTCGAGATCGTCGGGGCGATCGGCCTGATCCTGCCCTGGGTCCTGGACGTCGCTCCGGTCCTCACACCGATCGCGGCGGTCGGGCTCGCGCTCGTGATGGCGGGCGCCGTGGTCGTCCACGTCCGCCGCAAGGAGCAGTTCGTCCCGGCGCTGGTGCTGGGCGTGCTGTCCCTCGTGCTCGCCGTCCTCCGCTTCGCCTCCTGACCCCCACGCTCAGGGTGGGGTGAGGGCACCGTCGAGCATGCGGGCGAGGGTCTCGGTGAGGACGTCCACGCCGGAACAGAGGTCCTCGTCGCGGGTGAACTCCGCCTCGGCGTGGGAGATGCCCTCGACGCTCGGGATGAACAGCATGACGGTGGGGACGACGTCCTTCATGTTGGTGGAGTCGTGGCCCGCCCGGGTGCGCACGATCATGGACGAGACGCCGAGGTCCTCGGCCACCGTGCGCGCCAGTTCCACCCCCTCCGGCTGGTAGAGGTGGCCCTTCCAGGTGTGGGCGAACCGGCGCTCGATCTCGACGTCGGCCTTCACCTCGATCTCGGCGAACTGCCGGCGGAGCAGGGCGTCCGCCTCCGCGAGCAGGTCGTCCGACGGCGAGCGGAGGTCGAGGTGCATGTGCACCTCGCGGGCGACGACCACGGGGGAGTTGGGCAACACGGTCAGCTGCCCGCACGAGGTGTGCAGCTCCTCGCCGAACCGGTCGGCGAGCTCCCGTACCGCGACCACGGCGAGCGCCGCGCCGTACAGGGCGTCCCGACGGTCGGCCATTGCGGTGGCGCCGGTGTGGGCCTGGGACCCGATGACCGCGATCTCGTACTTGTTCGCGGCCCACGTCGCGTCGACGAGCCCGAGCGTGGTGCCGGTCTTGTCGAGCTCGCGGCCCTGCTCGATGTGGATCTCCGCGTAGGAGCACACCTCCCGGGAGGTGCCGAAGACGTCCGTCTCGCCCAGGCCGTCGATCGCCTCGAGCGCGTCGCGGACCGTCACGCCCGCGGCGTCGGGGGTGTCGAGGGCGGTCGCCAGGGGCATGGCTCCGGTGAACACCGCACTGCCCATCATCGAGGGCTTGAAGCGGCTGCCCTCCTCGTTGAACCAGTTCACGACGCCGATGTTGAACCGCGGCGTCTCACCCGAGTCGCGGTAGTGGACGCGCAGGCGGTCGGCGGCATGCGCCGCGGCCAGCACGCCGTAGGCGCCGTCGAAGCGGCCGCCCCTCGGCTGGCTGTCGAGGTGTGAACCGGCGAGGACGAAGGGCGCGCCGGGTACGAACTCGTAGAGGCCGAACATGTTGCCGACCCGGTCGTGCACGACGGTGAACCCGCGCTCGGTCAGCCACGCCGCGAGCCAGGCACGGCTGCGGCCGTCCTCCGGGGTGGCGGCCTGGCGCTCGACGCCCCCTGCCGCGGTGGCCCCGATGGCCGAGAGGTCGACGAAGTCGGCGAGCAGCCGGGCATCGGCGCCCGGGTGGGGGGGCACGCGGGGGAAGCCGGCCGCAGCATCGGTCGTGGTCATGAACGCTCCTCGGTCCGCACGGAGAAGGCCTCTTTCCGGCAACCCCATCCAACACGTGCCGGCATGACCGATCCTGTACGAGTGATCGGATTTCTGGGTACGGGCCGGATGGGTCTGCCGATGGTCGCCAACCTGGTACGAGCGGGCCACGTGGTCGTGGCCCACGACCTACGGCCGGAGCTGGAGGCGAAGGTCGTGGCGTGCGGGGCGCGGTGGGTCGGCACGGTGGCCGAGGCCGCTGCGGCAGCCGACGTCCTGATCACGATGTTGCCCGGTCCTCCCGAGGTGGTGGAGGCGATGACGGGTGCGGGCGGCGCCCTCCGGGCGCTGCCCGCCGGTGCCACGTGGATCGACATGACCAGCAGCGCGGCCGCTTCGGCCGGGCCGATCCGGGTGCAGGCCCTCGCCCGTGGCGTCGATGTCCTCGAGGCGCCGGTCGGCGGTGGTGTCCCCGCCGCCGAGGACGGGTCACTGAAGCTGTTCGTGGGGGGAGAGATCGAGGTCCTCGAACGGCACCGCTCGGTGCTCGAGGCCGTCGGTGATCCGCAGCGCATCGTCCACGTCGGTGGCCACGGCGCCGGGTACACGACGAAGCTGCTGGTCAACCTGTTGTGGTTCGGTCAGGCCGTGGCCACCGCGGAGGCTCTTCTGATCGGCAAGCGCGCCGGGATCGACCTGGGTGTACTGCGGAGCGCGGTGGCCGACAGCGCGGCGGCCACCGACTTCGTCCGGCGTGATCTCGATGCTCTGTTCGCCGGTGACTACATGGCCTCCTTCGGCCTGGACCGGTGTTGCGAGGAGCTCGCGAACGTGACGGCCCAGGCGCGGGAGTACGGGTTGCCGGTCGAGCTGTCGGATCTCGTCACCCGGATCCATCAGCGCGCGCTCGCCCGTTACGGACCTGTCGACGGCGAGCTGCTGGCCGTGGCCCTGCTGGAGCACGAGGCCGGACTCGAGCTGCGGTGAGAGCCGGACGTCAGGGGGCGTCCGTCTCGGGGGCGAGCATCCACACGGCGACGTAGATGACCACGCCCGAACCCGCACCGAGCAGCGTGAGGGCGACCAGCCCGATGCGCAGCAGGGTGGCGTCCATGTTCAGGCTCTCGGCCAGCCCTCCGCAGACCCCGCCGATCATGCGGTCGGTGCGGCTGCGGCGCAGGCGGAAGCTCGGCTTGGCCGTGGGCGGCACAGTGTCCGACGGCGGCGGGACGGCCTGCTCGGAGAACGGCGACACGGGCGGCTCGACGCCGGCATCGGAGGGCACTCGGGACGTGGTGTCGGTCGTCGTATCCATGTCCACGACTCTGCCGGGAGCCGGTCCGCGGCACCTCCGGGTGAGCCCTGGAAACGACCCCGGCCGGACCCTGACCGGCGTGCCGGGGTGATCACGGTCAGGCGTGCGAACCCAGTGCCGTCAACGGCGACGGCATGACCTGCCGCATCCACTCGAGCTGGCGTCGGCCGTGCACGGCGTCGCCCCCTTCGTGCCCGTTGAAGGGGTACACCTCGATCGACGTGGCCGGACGCCGCGGTGCCCTGCTCCCGTAATGGTTGTAGGCGGCGAAGACGGTGGAGGGCGGGCACACCGCGTCCCTCAGCGCGACGGAGAACTGGGCCGGAGCCGTCGCCCGCCGGGCGAAGTTGACCCCGTCCACATAGGAGAGTGTCTGCAACGCGGTGTCGACCGCATCGCGGTGGACCGACAGGTACTCCATCACCTCTCGCCAGGGTCCCTGTTCGGTGAGCTCGAGGGCGCGCTCCGCGTGGCAGAGGAAGGGCACGTTCGCCTGGACCGCCGACAGATCGGGTACGAGACCGCCGACGGCGATGGCGAGGCCTCCGCCCTGGCTGTTGCCGAGCACGGCCACGCGGTCGGTGTCGACGCCGGGCAGTTCGCGCACCGCGTCGACGGCCCGGACCGCGTCGGTGATGAGACGGCGGTAGTAGTAGTCGGCGGGGTCGAGGATCCCGCGGGAGAGAAACCCCGGCGCGGCGGGCGCGGAACCGACCGGGTCCGGGGTGTCGCCTCCCGAGCCGTACTGGCTGCCCTGGCCGCGGCTGTCCATCACCAGGTGCGCGTAGCCCGCTCCCACCCACGCCAGCCGCTCGTGGGGGAGTCCGCGTCCCCGTCCGTAGCCGACGTACTCGACGACGGCGGGGAGCGGCTGGTCGCCGTCCACGCCGTGGCCCGCCGCCGGACGGGAGAACCACGCCTCGATCGGCTGGCCGTCGAACCCCGCGAAGGTGACGTCCCAGGTGTCGACGAGCACGAGCCCGGTGTCGACCCGATCGACGGCGAGAACGGCGGGAGTGTGCCGGGCCTGGTCCAGGGTCGAGGCCCACCACGCGTCGAAGTCGGCGGGTTCCCTGACGTCGGGCAGGTAGTGCTCGAGCTGGGCCACCGGGAGGTCGAACTGTGCCATGCGCGTCCTCGTCCTCGGAGTCGCGGTCAGGAGCCAGTAGAGCACACACGCTTGCAGAAAACTACGGACAGTGACTTCGTGCAGCTCACAGGCGCCATGTCCGCGACCACCGTTATGCCTGGCGGACAGTGTTTCTGCGGTGTTTGTGCAAACGATGCAGAGTTGCAGAGGATCATCAGCACCGCGAGGCTCGCCGGAGCCGTGCAGACAGGACAGGAGAGCCATGAGCGCTGGCCACGTCGCCAGGCCGCCCACCCCCATGATCGACCCGTGCTGGCTCGGGCCTGCCACCACCGCGTTGCTGCGCGGGCGGCATGTGAGCCTGCTGGGGGCCGGACCGGTCGCGGACACCCTGCGCCAGGAGTTGGAGACGGCGGTCGGGCCCGCCGGCACGGTCGGTGGCGACCCGACGGGCGAACCGGCGCTCGTGCTCGCCCGTCGCGATCTGCTGGCCGGCGCCACCACCCCCCTCAGCGGTCCCTTGCGTCGTGCCGTCGACGCGGCAGCGGGGCTGGGCGAGGAGGGCTTCGCCCTCGTCGGCGACGGCCGCTCCGCCGCCGTGGTGGCCACCGGAGAGCGCGGGCTGCTGTACGGGTACTTCCACCTGCTGAGGAGGGCGGGCTCGGCCGACGTGCTGCCCACGCTGGACGTGGTGCAGGAACCGGCTCTGCCCCTCCGGATGATCAACCAGTGGGACAACCCGAGCGCCAGGGACCACCTGGGCAGCGTCGAACGCGGCTACGCAGGCGACTCGATCTTCTTCCGTGACGGGCGGATGGTGGACGACCGCCGCCGCATCGCCGACTACGCACGCCTGCTGGCCTCCGTCGGCATCAACGCGGTGTCGATCAACAACGTCAACGTGCATCCGGCAGCGGTGCGCCTGCTGACCGACGGCCTTCCCGACGTGGCCGACGTCGCCCGCATCTTCCGGGGCTTCGGGATCTCCACCTACCTCAGCGTCAACTTCGCCGCCCCGCTCGTTCTCGGTGACCTGCCGACCGCCGACCCGTGCGACGCATCGGTGGTGGCGTGGTGGGGGGGCGTGGCCGAGCGCATCCACCACGAGATCCCCGACTTCGGCGGGTTCGTGGTGAAGGCCAACTCCGAGGGCCGACCGGGCCCCTTCGACTACGGCCGGGACCACGTCGACGGGGCCAACCTCCTGGCGGGTGCACTGGCGCCCTTCGGCGGCAGGGTGTTCTGGCGCTGCTTCGTCTACGACCACCGGCAGGACTGGCGCGACCGCAGCACCGACCGGGCCCGCGCCGCCCACGACCACTTCGCGTCGCTCGACGGCCGCTTCGCCGACAACGTGGTGCTGCAGGTGAAGTGCGGGCCGATGGACTTCCAGGTGCGCGAGCCCGTCTCCCCGCTGGCCCTGGCCATGACGCGGACGAACACGGTGGTGGAGTTCCAGATCACCCAGGAGTACACCGGCCAGCAGGTCGACCTGTGCTGCCTGCTGCCGCAGTGGCAGGAGTTCCTCGCCTTCGACGTCAGCGGTGAGGGGGGCGACACCCTCGCCTCGGCACTGGCCCGCCGCGGCGCGGCGCGGGCGTCCTCGGGTGTCTGTGCCGTGTCCAACATCGGCGACGACGCGAACTGGACCGGGCACAAGCTCGCGCAGGCCAACCTCTACGGGTTCGGCCGGCTCGCGTGGGACCCGGCACTGTCGCCGCGCGAGATCCTGGACGAGTGGGTCGCGCTGACCTTCCCGGACGCGGCCGACCTGCACGAGACCCTGGTCGAGATCCAGATGGGGTCCTGGAGCACCTACGAGATGTACACCGCCCCGCTCGGTGTCGGATGGATGGTCACGCCGCACACGCACTACGGGCCGGCCATCGACGGCTACGAGTACTCGAAGTGGGGCACCTACCACTTCGCCGACCGCGACGGCCTCGGCGTGGATCGGAGTGTGGCCACCGGCACCGGCTTCTCAGGGCAGTACCCGACGGCGTGGGCGGAGCGCTACGAGCACCTCGAGACCTGCCCCGACGAACTGCTGCTGTTCTTCCACCACGTGCCGTACACGCACCTGTTGCACACCGGCGAGTCCGTCATCCAGCACATCTACGACACGCATGTCGACGGAGCCGAGCGCGTGGTGGCCGTGCGTGACCTGTGGCGCTCGCTGGAGGGCCGCCTGGACGCCGTCTCCTGGACGAACGTCATGGAACGGCTGGAGCGGCAGGTGGACTCCGCCCGGGAGTGGCGCGACCAGGTCAACACCTACTTCTTCCGCAAGTCCGGCATCCCCGACCGGCACGGGCGCGTCATCCACTGAGCCGGCGGCGCTCCCGTCAGCGGGCCGGGGTGGCGGTGAGGTAGGCCTTGGCGACCCCGACCGCGGGGCCCGAACTGCCCGCCCCGACGGCGAGCACGGCGAAGGCGAGGTCGCCGCGCGTGCCGATGAACCAGCCGTGGGAGTGGACGCCGTCGCCGTACTGGGCGGTGCCGGTCTTGCCTCTCGTGTCGGACACCCCGGCGAGCTGGGTGGCGGATCCGCCGGTCACGGTCTCGCGCATCATGGCGGCGAGCTGGGTGCGCAGGTTCTCGGGGAGCGCCTCCGGAGCAGTCGCGGTGGTTCCCGGCCGATCCTGGATCAGGGTGGGGTGGGGAGTGCGGCCCGCGGCGGCGGTGGCGGCGACCAGCGCCATCCCGAACGGGCTGGCCACGACCCGGCCCTGGCCGATCGACTCCTCGACCTGGTCGGCGGGGGAGACGGGCTCCGGGACACGGCCGGTCACCGTGGTCATGCCGGGCACGTCCCAGTCGGGCCCGAGGCCGAACAGCGCGGCCGTGCTGCTGAACGCGGTGGGATCGAGGCCGACGCCGAGACGGGCGAACGTGGTGTTGCAGGAGTGGGCGAAGGCGGTGTGGAGCGGGACGGTGCCGAGGTCGAACTGGTCGTCGTTGGGGATCTGGCGCCCCTGCACGTTCTCGGTCCCGGGGCACGGCAGCACGGTGTCGGGCGTGGCCAGGCCGGCCCGCAGTGCGGCGGTGGCGGTGACGACCTTGAACGTGGAGCCCGGCGGGTAGAGACCGGTCAGCGCGATCGGGCCCTCGGCGTCGGCGGCCTCGTTCTGGGCCACCGCGAGCACCTCCCCGGTGGACGGGCGGATCGCCACGAGCGCTGCCGCGTCGTCGAGCCCGTTCACGGCGTTCTGGGCCGCGGTCTGGGCGTCGAGATCCAGGGTCAGGCGCACGTCGGACGCCGGTCGGGGGTCCTCCCCGGCGAGGCGGGTCCGGAGGGTGCCGTCCGCGGTGACCGTGCCGACCTGCCAGCCCGCTCCGGCGTCCTCCGGCTGTTCCTGGGCCAGCTGGGACAGGGCGGGGGAGCGCACGCCCCGCTCGGTGAGGCGCCGCTGCTGGGACGAGAACACGATGCCCGGAATTGCCTGCAGCGCCTGCTCGACGCGCGCCGCGTCGTCCTCGCGCAGGGTGATCAGGGTGGTCGGGCCGGTCGTCCCGGACGCGAGGACCGCGCGGAGCGACGCGCGGGTGACGTCGGGGTCCACGCGGGCGAGCACCGGCGCGACGGCGTTCAGGGTGGCGTCGAGGTCCTGGGTGCGGGCGGGATCGAGCCGGACCAGCGTCACCGTCTGCGTCCTGACGAGCGGGAGGCCGTTGCGGTCGACGACGCGAGCGGCTGCCGTGCGCATCGCGCGGAGTTCCAGGTGCTCGCCGGCGCGGAGCTCGTCGTGCAGCACCGACGGGGCCCACCGGACCCGCCGCTCGCCGCCGTCTTCTCCGAGCGCACCGTGCGCGAGATAGGACCACGTGCGTCCGTCGCCGAGATCCCAGGACGCCTGGTAGGAGAACCGCTCGTCGGCGACCTCCCGCACCTCGGCGGTGAGCCGCGGGTGCCCGAGGCCGTCGAGGACGCCGGTGATCGTCTGCGTCGCTGCCGCCGGGTCGTCGGTCGAGGCGGCGGCCGCCGCCACGTCCCCGCGTTCGAGCGCGTCGACGAACCGGCCCACCGCCGACTCCGCTGCCGAGGGTCCGGGAAGGAGGGAACACGACGTGGTGACCGCCAGGCCGGTGACCGAGAGTGCCGCCACCACGGTCATCGTCAGGCGGCGTTGCTTCGTTCTGCGCACGCGCAGAGGCAATCCGAGCAGCGACGATAGTGCAAATAAGAATATTGCCGGGGTGCGATATTGATCTGATATCGCGGCCGGTAGGTTCGCGGAGTGGATCTGCTCCGGCACCTGGATTTCTTCGTGGCGATTGCCGAGGAGGAGCACTTCGGCCGGGCTGCGGGCCGGCTCGGGATCGCGCAGCCGCCACTGTCGCAGGGCCTGCAGCGACTCGAGCGCAGCCTCGGTGTGGTGCTGGTGGAACGGAGCCCGCGCGGCGTCCGGCTGAACGCGGCGGGCCGGGATCTGCTGCCCCGCGCCCGCGCGCTCCTGCAGGACGCCGAGGACCTGCGACGGGTGGCGGCCACCCACGGCGCCGCGGCCGCATCGCTCCGGGTGGGGACGGTCCCCCAGGTCACCGCCCGGGTGGCCACAGCGGTGGCGACCGCGTGCCAGTCCGAGACCGGCGGTCTCGTGGAGATGACCACGGCCTCGACCACGGAACTCGTCGACGCCGTGACCGCCGGACAGCTGGACCTGGCCGTCGTGATCCATCCCGCGCTGCTGGGCGCGCTGCGCAGCGGACCCGTCGTCCGCTTCGAGACCGCGCTGCTGGTGCCGGCCGCCCATCCCGCGGCACGCAGCGGAGAGCCGGTGGTGATCCGGTCGCTGCGTGGCCTCAGGATGGCGATCCCTCCCCGCTCCCACGGGACGGCAGCACACGACCTCCTGCTCGACGCGCTCGACCAGCGCGGACTCGTGGCACCCGCGCTCTCCGCGCCCGACGACCGCGCCGCGCTGGTCCTCGTCGCCACCGGCCGCGCGTTCGCCCTCACCGCGGACCCGGACCTCACGGCACCGGGCGTCGAGCGGCGTCCGGTCGCCGGCGATCCACTGCCGTTGCGGCTGCGCGTCGTGTGGCGCAAGGAGGCCCCTGACACGGCGGTACCGGATGCCGTGCTGTCGGCGTTGCGCGACGAGGCCGGTGACCGGGGGATAGCCTCGTGAACGAGCGGGAGCACGAGATCCGGCAGGCCTTCACCGACGCGGGCGTGCGGGGCTGGCTGCACGCCACAGCGCTCGGCGGGCCGCGCACGCGGGAGATCGGGCTCGGGCCGGACGAGCCGGTGGTGATGGCCTCGGTCTACAAGCTCCCCCTGCTCGTGGCCTTCTGCCGCCAGGTCGACGCGGGCACCGTCGCCCCCCGGGAGGAGGTCACGATCGTCCCGGCCGAGCGCACCGCGGGCTCGACCGGCCTGTCGGTGCTGCGGGACCCGGTGACCATGTCCTGGCGTGACGTGGTCTGCCTCATGATCGCGGTGTCGGACAACGCCGCCGCCGACGTCGTGCTGGAGCGGATCGGGCTCGACCGGCTCCACGAGACGATGGCCCACCTCGGCCTCACCCGCACGCAGGTGCGTGGGGGCATGGCGGACGTGCACCGCACTCTCGTCGCCGACACCGCCACCGCCGACACCGCGGCCGCGTTCCAGGCGCTGGCCAGCCACGACGTCGCGCCGGAGATCCGTGCCTACGACCCCGGCTACGGCAGCGTCACCACCCCACGGGAGATGACGGGCCTGCTCGCCGCGATCTGGTCCGACCGGGCGGCCTCACCGGAGCAGTGCCGGTTCGCCCGCGAGGTGCTCCACTCCCAGATCTGGCCGCACCGCCTGCGGTCCGGCTTCCCGTATGCCGGGGTCCGGGTGGCCGGCAAGACCGGCAGCCTCGGTGCCCTGCGCAACGAGGTCGGCGTCGTGCACTTCGAGGGCGAGCACCCCGTGGCGGTCGCGGTGTTCACCCACGCCGCCCGAGCCGACGCCGCCCTACCCCGCGCCGACGCCGCGATCGGGCAGGCGGCGCGGCTCGCCGTCACCGACCTGCGCTCCGGCCGGCTGTGACCCGTGGAACGGAAGCTCGCGGGTTCGAGACTCACGCCGGCGCCCTCCCGGGGGCGCAAGGGCGGATCTCACGGCGATCACCGAGTGAGCGCGGGCCCGCGAGGGCAGGCCGATGTGTGCCGGACTACTGCTCCCCGAGCTGGGGCCAGGGCGCGTCCAGGGCCGGGTCACGGTGTTGTGCGAGCTCGTCCGGGGTGAACACCGGTGCCGGGACGGTGGGCGGGATGCCCACGCCCTCGTAGTTCCGGCCGTCGGGGGCGAGGTAGTCCTCGTTGCCCAGGGTGAAGGTCCAGCCGTTGGGCAGCTTCCGTTCCATGTCGTCGGCGAACACGCCCTGGGTTGCCGTCCCGACCCGGCTGGGGGCAGGCGTGCGGCCCAGCAGCGCCTCCGTGAAGGTCTCACCGGCACTGACGGTCAGGTCGCTGGTGAGCACCCGCACCGGTCCGGTGTAGCGGGGACCGGACCCCGGGGTCACGGTCACCACCCGGAGGCGCCCGTGGGCGCTCGGGTCGTCGGGGTTGTTGCGCGCCTGCTTGGAGTAGGCGGTGTAGGGGGTGCCGGTCAGCCGCCCGGCGACCTGCAGTCCCAGTTGGTCGTCGCCGCCGCTGTTCCAGCGGACGTCGATGATCAGTCCCTTCCAGGCCTGGACCCGGGCCTGGGTGAACACCGAGTCCAGCGCCGTTGCGAGCACGGCGCTGTTCTCCGGGAAGAGGTTGTCGTCGGTGCCGTAGCTCTCGAACCCGGTGATGCGCAGATAGCCGCGGGCGCCGGGCAGGTCGGCGTAGGCGATCTTGCCGTCGGCGAAGGTCTGGATGTCGGTGACGCCCAGGTCCTGGCGGAGATGATCGTCCACGGCCCGGGTGGCGTCCCGGCGTGATACGTCGTCGCCGTCGCGGGTGCCCGGCCGCTTCCCGGAGAACGAACTGTCGCCGGGCCCGTCGATGGAGGCGTGCGCGTCACCGAGCGGCCTGATCATGTCGACGAGGATTCGGTACAGCTCGTCGGGGGTGGTGCCGGCGTTCACCATCGGCCGGTACTTCTCTCGAATCGCGTTCCAGTCGACGTTCTTGCGCTGGGTGGAGTTGTAGTTCTCCGCGAATGTCGCCCAGAAGATGTCGAAGTCGGTGAGCGGGTTGTCCGGCGTTTCCCGGGTACACGCCGCGGGCAGCGCGGAGATCGGAACGAGGTCGATGTCCGCCGCGGTGCCCAGCAGGCGCAGAGCAGCCTGGCCGTTCGCCGTCCGGTGCAATGTCTCCACGGCCACCTGGTCGTCGTTGCCGTACTGCACGGTGCCGTCCGGCCCGGCCGTCCCGAGCTGGGTCAGGGTCTGGTTGGGCAGGCAGCTGACCGATGTGGTGTCGAACGTCTCCGCGTGACCGTCTCTGACCGCGACGATCCAGCCGTAGCCGTCGGTTCGCCACACCCCGTCCACCGGGGTGGTCCGGCTGCCGGTGGCCGGTGCGGCGCAGGCCGACAGCACGACGGCCAGCACGACGAGAACTGTCGCGCGGAGCGACGGATGCATGGACGTCCTTCTGGTACGGCGGTCGGCACGTGGGCAGGAAAACGCAATGCTTGCCGCTGTACCCACGCACCGCTGCTGAACGTGAGCGGACGAACATCGAGGGAATAGAACCGCGCACCAGGAATCGTCTGCCTACTCGTGATCCGTACGCGTTCACGTAATCGTCAGCTCATAGGCTCGGCGTCGATCCCCAGGCGGTGATCGTGAGCTCCCAGCGCAGTCGCCCGTCCGGCCCGGTGGTCGCGGGCCGTCCGGGACCCGAGCCGTCGAGGGTGGCGGTTGATCCGACCATCGGCTCGACGCCGACCGACCGGTAGGGGCGCGTTGCGGGCCATCCGCCGAGGTTGCGCCACAGCAGCAGCGAGCAGGTGGCGGCCGGGTCGCCCGCCGTGACGCGCCAGCGCAGGACGAGGGCGTCCGGGCCGTCCACCACCGCGGCGGCACTGCAGCCCGGCAGCACCGCGGCGACGGCCGTGCCGTCGTCGGGGCCGAGCCGGTCCAGGGGCGTCCCGCCCGGGCCTACCGGCCACGTCAGCACGGCGACGGCGCCGTCTACGGGGTGGTCGAGCACGTGGGCGGTGTGGATCCCGGGCACGTGCAGCCGGGCCGCGGGGGAGAGGTCGAGCAGGGCGTGCACCGCGTGGACGAACGGGGTGCCGGGCGGCCCCGTCACGGCGTAGTCGACGGTGAGCGACCCGTCGGCGCGCATCCGGCGGACCAGGCGCAGCGTGCCCGCTCGGACCCGGTGCTCGCCCTCGGCGGCAGCCCACGGTCGGGACCAGACGGCTCCGTGGTCGGGCTCCCCGCGGACGGTGGGACAGCACTCCTCGACGCCGCCCGCGTCGACGAACGCCGCCCCCGGGCCGACCGCGCACCGCGCGGCGGTCACCTCCGGGTCGGGGTTGTTCCACAGCCACTCGCGCTCTGCGACGCCGTCACGAGCCGAGCGGAGCGAGGTCCAGCGCCCGCCGAGGCCGGGGTCGGTCTCGACCGTCAGCGACCGGGGTTCCCACGCCGGATCGTCCGCAGGCCAGATCCGGGTGCCGGTCACGCCGACAGGTCCAGGACGATCACGTCGCAGTCCGGGGCGAGCGCGAACGGCACGGGCACCCCGGCGGCGGCCAGGTCGTGGCCGGCCAGCACCCCGCACTCGACCGCGCCTTCGCCTGCGCCCGCGTGCACCCGGTAACGCGCGTCGTCGTCGAGGCCGGCGAGCGGCACCCGCACGGGAGCATTGCCCCGGCCCGCGCCCGGCCGGGACCACGCCAGCACCACGGCACGTGAGGAGTCCGCCGAGGTGTACTGCACGGTGTAGACGGGGTCGGACGGGCGCCCGTGGCGGGTGACCGAGCCGGTGTGCACGACCGGGCGGATCTCGCGGTAGAGGGCCACGAGCTCACGGGCCCTGGCTCGTGTCGGTTCGTCCCAGGCGAGCAGATCGGCGCCGATGCCGAGCACCCCGGCCATCGCGACGACGAACCGGAACTCGAAGCTCGCGGGTTCGGTGTCGAGGCGGTCGGGCTCGTCGGTGACCCACGAGCTCGTCACGTGCGGCGGGTACGCCGACAGGAACCCGTGCTGGACGGCGAGGCGGTCGCGCGGGCCGGTCTCGTCGCTCGGCCACACGACGTCGGACAGGGCGAGCACCGCGTTGTCGATCCGGCCGCCGCCCCCGGCGCACGCCTCCACGGTGACGTGCGGGAACTCCTCGCGCAGCAGCGTCATCAGCCGGTGGTAGGCGCGGGTGTGCTGCACCGACCACTCGCGCCCGCGTGGGTCGCCGGGCCTGCCGCCGTCGCTCACGGCGCGGTTCATGTCCCACTTGAGGTAGCTGATCGGGTGCTCGGTGAGCAGCCGGCGCAGCGTCGTGGCGGCCCACTCCTCGACCTCGGGCCTGCCCAGGTCGAGCACGTACTGGTTGCGCATTGTCGTGAGCGGCCGGTCGCCGGCGCGGTAGACCCGGTCCGGGTGGGCGCGGAACAGGTCGCTGTCGGGGTTGACGGCCTCCGGCTCGACCCAGAGCCCGAACCGCATCCCGCGGTCCAGCACGCCTTTCGCGAGCGGCCCGAGCCCGTCGGGGAACTTCGCCGGGTCGGCGTACCAGTCGCCGAGCCCCGCGCGGTCGCTGGTGCGCCCGCTGAACCAGCCGTCGTCGACGACGAAGACCTCGACGCCGAGGTCCGCAGCCATGTCGGCCAGTGCCAGCTGGTGCTGGACCCGGACGTCGAACCCGGTGGCGTACCACGAGTTGTAGACGATCGGCCGGTGCCCGGGCCCGGTGCTGCGGGCGAGCCTGCCGCGCTGGTAGTCGTGCCAGCCGCGCGCGAGCCCGTCGAGCCCGTCGGGGCTCCACGCGCCGAGCAGGTGCGGGGTCTCGAACTCTTCGCCGGGTGCGAGCGTGACCACGGTGGTCTCGTCGTCGCCGCCGCCGCTGACCCGGACGACGTCGCGGAACGGGACGGCGTCGACGACCATGCGCCACGACCCGCTCCACGCCAGCGCGACCCCGTACGCCTCGCAGCCGTCCCCGGAGTCGCGGGCGCGCAGCGCGACGACGGGGGAGTACAGGTGCGAGGTGATGCCCTGCCGGCTTCCGAGGCTCAGCTGTCCGGCGGGCAGGTCGACCTCGGCCGGGGTGAACTCCTGCGACCACGTGCCGACCAGCTGCGTCACCCGCGCGCCCGGTCCGACGGGCACGTTCCAGGCGGCACCGAACGCCCTGGTCAGGTGCAGGTCGCCCGCGGCGCGGAGGGAGCGCACCACTGCCCATCGCTCGATCACGTCGTGCGTGCGCGACGTGCGGACGTGCACCTCCACCTCGATGCCGGTGTCCGTGTCGCGCAGCAGCGCGCTCAGCGCGGCGTCTCGCCCGTCGTCGGTCACGGCCACCGAACCGGGAACCAGCCGCAGCAGGGCCCCGTCCACGCCGCCGGGCCCCTGCACGAGCAGCTCGGCGAACTGGGCGTGCCGGGTGCCTGCCGCGGCGAACTCGAGCGGCACCTTGTCGGCCGGCGCCTCGAACGGGGTGCGGGCCGGGGGAGCGAGCTCGCGCCGCTGCCCCGGACCGCCCCAGTGCCGCAGGACGAGACCCGCGTCCGTCTCGGCCACGACGTACTCCGACCGGGCCGTCGGGAGAGTCCATTCCGTCATTTGTTCGACCCCACCAGCAGACCCGAGACGAACTGCTTCTGGAAGATGAAGAACACGATCGCCGTGGGCACGGCGGCGACGAGTGAGCCCGCCGCGATGACGTTCCACGAGTTGGAGAAGCCGCCCTGCAGGTTGAGCAGGGCCGCGGTGATGGGGAACTGCGCTTCGGTGCGGAGCACCGTCATGGCCCAGATCAGGTCGTTGAAGATCCACGTCGTGGCGAGCGCCGTGAGTGCGGCGAGCGCGGGGCGGCAGAGCGGCAGCACGATGCTCCAGAACGTGCGGGCCGTGCCCGCGCCGTCGAGCAGCGCCGCCTCGAAGATCTCGCCCGGCAGCGACCGCATGAAGCCGTGCAGCACGAACGTGTAGAAGCCCAGCCCGAAGCCGACCTGCACGATCACCAGCGCGGTCAACGTGTCGTAGATGCCCAGGTCCTGGGTGATCCGCGAGACCGGGATGAGCAGGATCTGCGGGGGCAGCAGGTTCCCCGCCAGCATGATGAGCAGGATCGTGCGGCGCAGCGGGACGTGGAAGCGGCTGAGTGCGTAGGCCGCGGCCGACGCGAGCGCGAGCGAGGCGACCACGGTGAAGACGGTGACGATCGCGCTGTTGACGAGCGCGCGCCCCACCCGGCCGTCGGCGAGGGCACCGGCGAAGCCGTCGAGCGAGAGGCTCGCCGGCAGCGCGCCGAGGCCGCGGGCCGCGATGTCGTCGAAGTTCCGCAGCGCCACGAGGACCACGAAGAGAATCGGCGCGAGCCACAGGATCGTGAACGGGACCATGACGATGTGGAACCACGGCGACCGGGAGGCGTGGCTCCGGCGGGCCGGGGGCGTGGAGGTCGCGGTGACCATGTCAGCTCTCCTCCGCACGAGCCTGGCGGGCGAGGTAGGTGATGATGAACGCGATCGCGAGCAGGAAGATCACCACCGCGATCGCGGAGCCGTAACCGAGGTTCACCACCGTGAACGCCTGCTGGAACATGTACGTCGACAGCAGCTGGGTGGTGTTGTACGGCCCGCCGCGGGTCATCGCCCAGACGATGTCGAACGTGCGCAGCGAGTCGATCACGGTGACCGCGAAGACCACCGTGTTCACGCCTCGCAGCTGCGGCATCACGATCCGCCAGAACCGCTGCCAGGCGTTCGCGCCGTCGACGGCCGCGGCCTCCTCGAGGGTCGGGTCGGTGCCCTTCAGCCCGGCGAGGTACAGCACCATGATGTAGCCGACCTGCCGCCAGACGGCCGCGATCAGCACGGCGTAGAGCGCGGTGTCGGGGTCGGCCAGCCACTGCCGCTGCAGCCAGACCAGGCCGAGCGCACCGAGGCCGGCGTCGATCGGCCCGTCGGGCTGGTACATCACGCGCCAGAACAGGCCCGTCACGGCGAGGGAGATGACCATCGGCAGGTAGATCGCGCTGCGGTAGAACCCGACCCCGCGCCCGGGACGGTTGAGTGCGACGGCGAGCGCCAGCCCGCCCACGACGGACAGGCCGCCGAACCCGACCACCCAGATCACGTTGTTGCGCAACGCCGTGTGGAAGATCGGGTCGGCGGCGAGGCGCTGGTAGTTCTCCAGGCCGACGGGCTTCGCCGCGCCGACGCCCTTCCAGCTGGTGAAGGACAGCGAGAAGCTGTTCATCGCGGGCCAGAACACCCAGAACAGCTCGACGGCCAGCGGCACCGCCAAGAACACCCACACGAGCAGCGGAACCCGCCGCAGCGGTCCACCGCGGCGCCGGTCCCGGGGGCCGCGCGTCGAGGGCGCCGCACTCGCCGGTGCCCGCTGGATCGTGGTCATGACGAGAAGACCTGCTGGGCGGCCTGCTGCCACTGCCGTTGGGTGCCGCGGATGTCCGAGGGGTTCGCGATGAACTGCGTGAGCGCGGCGTCCGCCGTGGTCTGCAGGGCGTCGCTGGAGTCGCGGTTGAAGAACTGCGTGATCTCGGCGGTCTCGTTGAGGAGCGTGATGCCCTTCTGCACGAGCGGGCTGAACGTCGAGGTGTCGACGTCCGGCGAGGTCGGCAGGTTCGACGACCCGGACTTCTCGATGAAGGACTGCTGCGCGGGCGCCGACGCGAGGTAGGACAGCAACTGCTTGGCCCCCTCGGGGTTCTGGCTGCCCGCCGCGGCGAAGAACCCGTCGGTGGGGGCCTCCTCGGCGCTCGGCACCGACGGGTCGATCGTCGGCACGGAGAAGAAGTCGAGGTCGTCACGCTGGCCCTCGGGGAAGTACTCCGTGCAGAACGCCCCGACCAGGTACATCGCGGCCTCGTTGTTGACCATGGGCGTGACCGCCTGCTGGGCGTCCCACGAGGTCTGGTTGGGGTGGAAGTAGGGGACGAGCCGGGCGTACTGCTCCAGGACCGCGGTCACCTGCTGGTCCTCGAAGGAGTGCTTCCCCGCGAGGAGCTCCCGGTGGTAGGTGGCGCCGTTGATCCGCAGGTTCAGGTAGTCGAACCAGCCCGCCGACATCCAGGCCGTCGACCCGATGCCGTTGGTGAGCGGGTGGATGCCGCGGGCCTTGAGCCCGTCGCACAGCGCGATGAACTCGTCCCACGTCTTCGGTGGCTGCACGCCCCACTGCTGGAACGCCGACTTCTTGTAGAAGATCGACCACCAGTAGTAGTTCTGTGGCACGAAGATGGCCTTGCCGTCCGCGCCGGTCGACAGTGCCCGCAGGGCGTCGGAGAAGCCCGCGCACGCGCCGCCGGGAGCCCACAGGTCCGACACGTCGAGCAGCAGCCCCTCATCCGCGTAGGAGTTCGCGACCGACCCCGCGTACCAGCCGAGCACGTCGGGCGGTGTGGCGCTGGTCAGGTACGTCGAGAGCTGTGCCCGGAACTGCTCGGTGGCCACCGAGTTCAACGTGACCGGCGGCCCGTCGAAGGCCGCTACGACGCTTTCCAGCGCCGCCTTCGGCCCGGCGTCCTGGATCCACGACTGCAGGGTCAGGGCGGTCGTCCCGCCGCCTGCCCCGCCATCGGCGCCGGTGCCGACGCAGCTCGAGAGCAGCGGCACGGTGGTCAGGCTCGCCGCGCCGAGCAGGAACGAGCGGCGGGAGAACGGTGGAGTACCCATGGAAACCTCCAGGCGCCGTCGTTGGCGCGGTCGGGGATCAGGCGGATCGCGGGGTGGGTTCCCGCGCGGGGAACACAGGGGACGTGCGCGGCGCGGACGCCGCCGAGAACAGTGCGGTGCACTCCTGCTGGAGCGCCACGTCGGACCACATGGGGTGCTGCGGCGCCGCGTTGGAGCACACGACGGTGCCCCAGGCGCCGATCCGGCGGGCGTGCGTCACGGCCTCGCGGCAGATCCCGGCCCCGACCGGGCCCTCCTCGAACGTGCCGTGCAGTGGGGTGTAGCCGACCCAGCCCTCACCGAGGACGACCGGGACGTCGTGGGCGGCCGCCCAGTCGGCGGCCACGTCGAACCAGAACCGCAGCTTCTCGGCCATGGCGATGCGGTGCTCGCCGTAGTGGTCGTAGAGCCAGCGGTCGAACGCCACCGGGTCGGCCCAGTCGTGGACGTACGCCTCGGCGGCCGAGACGATCGTGGCGTCGAGGCGCCAGCGGTGCTCGGCGGGCACCGTCCACTCGGCGGCGGGCGGTGCCCCGGGCCGCAGGAGGTGGGCGGCGGCCGCGTCCTGCGGGAACTGCGCCACGGGCCGGCGAAGGCCGAACTCGTCGATGAGCGCGTCGAGCACGCCGTAGATGTAGGGGTGGACGGCCAGCACGTCGACGTTCTCCGGGATGCCGCGCATGCTCTCGTGCGGCACGCGCGCGTAGTTGACGGTGCAGCGGCGGCCGGGGTGGCGGTGGTGGAACTCGTCGATCGCCTCCTCGAGGAGCGGCCGCAGCGCCACCACGGTGTCGGCGTCGGTGGGAAGCCCGTCGGTGAGGTGCCCGACCTGCACCTCGTTGTGGATCTCGGTGAACGCCACGCGGTCGTCGAGGCCCTCCGCGACGAGCAGGTCCAGCAGGTCGGCGTGCGCGGCCGCGAGCCGGCGCGGCCGTTCCGCCGGTGGCACCGCGCGCAGGGCGTCCCACCAGGCCGGATCGGAGGCGAACGCCGAGCTCTGCTGGTACTCCCACGACGAGACGATCACGAAGCAGCCGTGCCTGCGCGCCGCGCGGAACAGGGCGAGCAGGTGCTCGCGGGCGTCGATCGTCGTCCGTGCCTTCACGTCGTACCAGCGCATCCGCTGGGCGAAGTCGCCACCCAGCGGGCCGAGGGTCAGCGCCGCCGTGTCGAGGCCGGAGCCGAACAGCAGGAACGGCATCGCGCAGATCCGCACCGTGTTGTAGCCCCGCTCGACGGCTTCCGCGAAGGCGGCGTCGAGGTCGGCGAACGGCTCACCGGGACCGGTGCGCACGTACCAGGAGAAGTCCCACAGGGTGATGGTCAGGCGCTCGGGGAGCGGTTCGTCGGGCGGCATCAGGCCTCCTCGAGGACGGTCGACGGGGTGAGCGACGCGAGCAGTTCGAGCGCGTCGACGTGGTGCGGATCGTCCGCCAGCAGCTCCGCCAGCCGGTCCCGGGCGTCGCTCTCGTCGCCGTCGAGGACGGCGAGCTGGGCCCGGAGGAACGCGACCCGCCTGCGCTGCACCACGTCCGGATCCTCGGTGAACAGCAGCATCGACGGCAGCGATGTGGCGAAGTAGTCGACGGTGGCGGGAGTCGCCGCGAGCGTGGCGCAGAACTCGCGCAGGGCCCCGGCGAGGTGCCGGGCCTCGTCGTCGCGGCCGAGCCTGCGCAGCGCGAGAACGGACGCCGCGGTCGCCTCGGAGTAGGGCTGGGTGCTCATCACCAGGAAGTCGCCCTGCTGGTCGGCGGCCGACTCCCACGCGGCCACGGCGGCGTCCCGGTCACCCGCCGCAGCCAGCGCGTCGCCGCGCAGCAGCTGCAGCTGGGCCGTGCTCGCGAGCGGGTGACGGGCCTCGCCGAGCGAGAGCGGCGGGTCCAGCGCCGCGTCGAGCAGCGCGACCGCGGCCCCGCCGGCGGCCGGCTCGCGCTGTGACTGCAGGCGGGCGAGCCGGTCCCAGGCCCGCAGCACCTCGCCCTCGCCGCCCTCCCACGGCTGGAAGGTGCGGGCGAGCAGCAGCGACCGGGCCTCGTCCAGGCGTCCCGCGGTGAGCAGCAGGTGCGCCAGCGCGACGGTCGCGTCGTCGCGGGACTCGACGACCTCCCGGGCCGCGAGCAGCCGCTCCAGCCTCCGTTGCGGGGGCACGCCGCGGCGCGCGTCGAGCTGGTCGCTCTCGAACAGCAGCCGAGCGTCCGGGCCCGCGACGGCGAGTGCGCGGTCGTAGGCCTCCCGCGCGAGGTCGGCGTCGCCGAGGTGGTTGTGGGCGGCGAGCCCGAGGTTGCGCCAGACCACGGGGTCGGTCGGGTCGAGCTCGCTGCTCGCGCGCCACGCCGCCACCGCGTCGCCGGGCCGGTCGTGCGCGTAGAGCCAGTGCCCGAGCAGCGCGTGGGCCCTGGCGTCCTCCGGGTCGGCGGCCACGGTGCGCTCCAGCACGAACGCGTCGTCGAGCCGGGCGGGGAAGCACCAGGTGGCGTCGGTCTTGCGCGCCCGCTCCCGCGCCTGACGCGCCTCGTCGGCCCGTCCGAGCCGCTCCAGCACGACGGCGCGGTGGTAGTCCAGCAGCGGCCCCGTGGCCGTCTGCCCGATTGCACGGGCGGGCTCGCGCTCGGCGGCGAGGTCGAGCATCCGCAGCGCCGCGTCGAGCTCGCCGACCCCGGCGTGCTCGACCGCCACGTCCAGGCACGTCTGCGCGTCGGTGGTGACCGGGAGCCCGAGCACGTCGCGGGTCCACCAGTCGAGCGGGTCGAGGGCGAGCGTGGCGCCGGCGACCTCGGAGGCCTGCTCGTGGCGACCCGTGCGGCGCAGCACGATCACGCTCAGCGCGCGGGCCTGCAGGTGTTCGGGCTCGACGCGCAGCACATCCTCCAGCCGGGAGAGCGCGGCGTCGTCGCGTCCGGCGGCGGCGTCCAGGCGTGCCATCCGGTACCCGGCCGCGGCCCGCCACGGCCGGGTCCACGAGCTGGTGGCGAAGGCGGCGTACGCCTCGTCGGGTCGGCCCTGCCGTTCGAGCACCAGGCCGAGCGCGTAGTGCGCCGTGGTGTCCTGCGGGTTCCCGTTGAGTGTGGTGAGCCGCGCGACCGCGGCCCGCAGCAGTGCCTCCGACCCGGCCAGGTCGCCGCGTCGGTACGCCCTGGCGGCGAGCCCGACGCTGCTGGCGACGTGTCCGGGGTCGCGGCGCAGCGCCTCGCACCAGTACGCCTCCGGCGACCGGGTCGCGTGCCGGTACTGCTCGAGGTGGGCGCCGATCACGGCGAGCTCCTCGACGGTCGCGACGTCCGCGGGCGCGGCCGGCTCCCGGGCCGCCGTGACGTCCTCGGAGCCGTCGGGGACGAGGGAGTCCCAGGTCACGAGCTCGGTACCGCCGTGCAGCACGCGCAGCCGCAGCCGGCCCCCCGCCTGTCCGGCGGTCAGCGGGAGCCTGCGCAGCCACGGCCGTCCGGGTGCGACGTCGGCGACCTCCTCGGCCACGACCCGGCCGTCGCCGTCCTCCAACCGCAGGATGCAGCCTGGGCGTTCGGACGTGGTCGCCAGCCCGACGTGCGCACCGTCCGGCTCCACGTCGACGCGCACGGCGGCGTCGACCGTGGCGGCCTGCGCGGGGCCGATCTCCTGGATCGGGTACCAGAACTGCGAGAACACCTTCGTCTCGCCGGGGGCGATGAACGCGAAGTCGGGCTGGTTGTCGGTGAAGACGCCCGCCATCAGCTCCACGTAGGCGCCGCCGTCGTCGCTCAGGTTGCGGTCCCAGGCGTGCCCGAAGCGCGCGTCGCCCCACGTCCACTGCTTCTTCCCGACGGAGAGGAAGCGGTCGGCCACGTGCACGAAGCCCGCGCGGGCGCCGTGGTCGTAGCCGCCGAAGAAGCCTTCCCGGCTGCCCACGCACATGTAGGAGGTGGGCACGGGGATGTTGCGGTACCAGTCCAGGCGGTCGCCGCGGACCTCGCTGCCGCCGGCGGCCACCGCGACCCGCTCGTGCCGCCCCGGGTAGTCGATGCCGTAGTAGGGCCGGTCGGCAGCGGGGAACGCGGTCGTGGCGCGCCGCGCGTGGTCGGCGACCACGCGGACGTCGCGCGGGAAGAACGACTGGTAGTCCGGGCCGACGCGGGCGGCGACGTTCGCCCACCACAGGAACGTCTGGGTCTGCTCGCTGCGGTTGTACAGCCGCACCCGCAGCTCCAGCGTCGCGCGGTCGGGCCGCAGCCGGATGCCGTGCATGCCCTTCATCCGCGTGAACGGGTCGTGGTCGGAGCACCAGACGGTGACCGCGCCGTCGGGCTCGTGCTCGACCTCGACGTCGGTGGGCAGGAACGTCGCCGGGCGGTGGTGCTGCGGCCAGTTGAACTCCACGCCGCCCGCGATCCACGGGCCGGCGAGTCCGACGAGCGCCGGCTTGATCACGGGGTTGCAGTAGAAGAAGTCGTAGCCCGAACTGCGGTCGTGCCCCACGTGGATCCGGCCGCCCAGCTCGGGCAGCACCAGCACCCGCAGCCACCGGTTCTCCAGGTGCACCGCCGCCCACTCCGCGGGGGCCTTCACGGGGCTGATCCGGTCGTGGAAGGGCAGCGGGTAGACGCGGCCCGAGGAGCCCTGGTAGACGCGTCGATCGAGGTAGGCCGGGTAGCGGTCGGGCGGTTCGGGGAGGTAGCTGTCGATCGTCAACGGGTCCCGCCAGACGGCCACCCCCGCGCCGGCCTGTTCGGCAGGGCGGGGAGGGAGCTGCAGTCGTGACTCGCCGTCGAGCATGCCGAGACGCTACGAGCGGACGCGGCGCGTCTGCATAGGCGAATCGACCGAGTTACCTGGACGATTCGATTACCAGGGGTACGGTGCCGCCGTGTTGCTGCCCGACGGGTTCCCCGGCCAACGGCTGCGCGTGCTCCCTCGCCCGCTCGTCTCGTCCGCGTTGCGCCGGCCGCCGACGGCGAGCCTCCTCGTCACCGACGCCGGATACTTCCCACGAGCGGCGAACCACGGCCGACGCCGTCCGGAGGGCGCCGACGAGGCCGTCGTGATCGTCTGCACCGACGGCATCGGACGGTGCCAGGTGGAGGACCGGACCACCGTCGTCGCGCCGGGAAACGCCCTCGTCCTGCCCCCGCGCCTGGCCCACACCTACTGGGCTGATCCCGGCAACCCATGGACGATCTGGTGGTTGCATGCCGCCGGCTCACAGGTGCCCGAGCTGCTCTCGGTGGTGATCGAGAACGGGCGGGAGGGCCTCGTCGAGCTGCACGACACCTACCGCGCAGTGTCCACCATCGACGACGCGATCGGGTTCCTCGAGCGGGACGAGACCCTGCCCAGCCTGATCTCCGCATCGGGTGCCGGATGGGGGCTGCTGGCGCAGCTTGCGGCCGACGCCGTCGGCGGCGGGTGGCAGCGGACCGAGCCGATCCGGCAGGCCCAGGAGCACCTGCGCCGCAACTTCGCGAAGCCGGTGAGCGTGCCGGACCTGGCCCGCACGGCAGGGCTGTCGCCATCGCATTTCTCCGCGCTCTTCCGCGCAGCGACGGGCGGGGGCGTCGTCGAGTACACCAAGCGCCTGCGGATGGCGCGGGCGCGCGAACTGCTCATCACCTCGTCGCGGAACATCGCCGACATCGCGACGGCCGTCGGCTACACCGACGCGTTCTACTTCTCGCGCCAGTTCCGCACGGTCCACAGATGCAGCCCCAGCGACTACCGCAGCGGGAACAGGGGAGTATAAGGCTCCCTCTCAGGCATCGCTCAGCCTCGGCGAGGATGCTGGGGCACGGAGGGGATGTCCATGAGTGCCATCGGCGCTGTGCTCGGATTCGTCCTACTGCTGTTCCTGATCGTCCTGGTCGTGCGCGCCGTGCTGGACTGGACGGGCGTGCTGGGCGCGGGAGACTCCGGAGGGGTCGCCCGGGCTCGACGGCTGTCACACACGCTGACCGAGCCGGTGCTCGCGCCGGTGCGTCGGGTGCTGAAGCCGGTGCGGGTCGGCTCGGTGCAGATCGACCTCGCCTTCACGGTCGTGTTCCTCGTGGTGCTCGTGCTGCGGTCGATCGTGCTCTCCTTCTGAGCAAGGCTCCGCACGACCGGCCGGCCCGACCCGCCCGGGTCCCGGCGGGATCGATGATCGGCTCAGCTGCGCGGGTGCGGCATGATCGCGACATGGCCAGCGCCCGATCCGCCTCCGACCTCGATCTCGACGGTCGGCGGTTCGCCATGGTGTCGTCCACGGCGAGCGAGGTCGATGCGGCCTCGCCCACGGTCTTCGACTACCACGAGCGCGACGGCATGGTCTGGGGAGAGTACGAAGGTGACACGGTACGAATCGGTCGATTCGTCGGCACGCGTACGGACCAGCTGATCTCGATCCGGTTCACCCACGTCGTCGACGCCACCGGTGAGGTGGTGGGCGGTGCGGCCGAGAGCCGCATCGAGCCGCACGACGACGGCCTGCGGCTCGTGGAGGGCTTCCGCACGGCCGACGGCGACCAGGTCAGCGTCTGCGCGGAAGTCCTGTAGCGCACGGGGTGGCGTCGACATCGACGTCAGCGCGGTCGCGGTCGCGCCACCACCACTCCCACGTCGATCTCGCTGCTAGTCGAGCCCGGCGTGGTCGTCGCTCGCCCGGATGAACCGCGTCATGCCGACCTGCTGGGTCGGGGGCGGCGAAGTGGGCACGTCGTGTGGCAGGAGGTAGGGCCGGCGGACCACCTCGTCCATCACGAGCACCGACTCCACCGCGCGGATCTCGGGCAGTGGCGCCAGCACGTCGGTGACGAAGTGGTGCACCTCGGCCACGTCCCGGGCGCGGACGAGCAGCATCGCATCGTGCTGGCCCGTGGTGACGGCGCAGTACTCGACCTGGGTCATCTCCGTCACGCGGCGGCGGAACGAGGACCAGGTCTGCGGGCTCACCGTCACGAAGACGAGGGTGCAGATCCCGAAGCCGACCTTGCGCGGGTCGACATGGGCGCTGAAGCCGGTGATCACGCCGGAGGTGAGCAGGTTCTCCACGCGGGTGTAGACCGTGGCGCGGGAGACCCCCACCTGATCGGCGAGCGCCGACATGGAGATCCGGCCGTCGCTGCGTAGCCCGGCGAGGATCCTCTGGTCGACGTCGTCGGGTGGACCAGCGGTTCGTCCAGTCGACGGGCTCTCGGCATCTTTGCCTCTGGACATTCGTGCCCTCTCTGGCCGCAACAGGTGTCGTTCATCCGACGTGATCGATTGTTACTGGACGAGCTGAGAAGCAGTGCCGCATGATACGGCCGAATCGTCTAGTTGACGCTGTCTGCGGGCGCAATCCGTCGAGCCGCGACACGCGCGCGTGGGGGTACTCATGACCGGTCCGATGTCCATCCGTGGCCGCGGCCGCTCGGTGGCGGCGGCTGCTGCCGCCGCGCTGGTGGCCGTGGCCGTGGCCGCCTGCGGGTCCGGCTCGCCCGACGGCGGCGGTGGCGCCGGTGGGGGCACGCTCGTCGTCGACTCGAGCTTCGACCTCAAGACGATCGACCCCGGCCGCGAGTACGAGCTGACCGGGCAGATGCTCACCAAGGGCATGTACGAGACGCTGCTGACCTTCGCCGGCAACGACCTGACCAAGCCGGTCGGCGAGCTCGCGACGGGTTACGAGCTCTCGCCGGACGCGACGACGCTGACCCTGCCGCTGGCGCAGGGGCGTGTCTTCTCCGACGGCACCCCGGTCACCGCCGACGACGTGGTGTTCTCCCTGCAGCGCCTCATCGGCCTCAAGGGCAACCCGTCGTTCCTGCTCGACGGCGTCACGGTGGCCAAGAAGGACGCCACCACGGTGGTGCTCACCAGCGCGAAGCCCAACCCGGCCCTGCCGTTCATCCTGCCCAACCCGGCGCTGTCGATCGTCAACTCGAAGGTCGTCACGGCCAACGGCGGCACCACCGACGACAAGGACGCCGCCGAGGGGTACCTCAACGGCGCGTCCGCGGGATCCGGCCCGTACGTCCTCAAGTCGCTCGACGTGGCCAGCCAGGCCGTGCTGACCCGGAACCCGGCGTACAACGGCCCCGACAAGCCCGGGTACGGCACCGTCGTGATCCGCAACGTCAAGGCGGCCACCCAGGTGCTCAACGTCCAGAAGGGCGACTCCCAGGTCGCGCTCGACCTCTCGGGCGACCAGGTGACGAGCCTCGACACGAGCAAGGTCTCCGTCGCCAGCGGCGCGTCGGCGTACACGATCTTCCTGCTGCTCAACCAGAGCGCCGAGGTCTCGCCCGCCACCAGCAACCCCCAGTACGTGTCGGCGGTGAAGAAGGCCATCGACTACCCGGGCCTGCTGGGCGTGGCCGGGACGGGCTCGGTGCAGCCCGCGGGCATCATCCCGTCGATGATCGCGGGGACGCTGCCCGCCGCCGACGCCCTCAAGCCGGACGTGGCGGGCGCCCAGGCCGACCTCGCCGCCAGCGGGATGGCGGAGCAGAAGCCCAAGCTCGCCTACCCCAGTGACCTCACCCTCAACGGCTTGAGCTTCCAGACGCTCGCCGAGAAGCTGCAGTCCCAGCTCGCCGCGGCCGGCATCGCCGTCGACCTGGCACCCGCCCCCGTGGCCACCGAGCTGGACAACTACCGCAACGGCAAGGAGCAGATGGGGCTCTGGTACTGGGGACCGGACTTCCCGGACCCGTCCAACTACCTGGCCTTCGCTCCCGGCGGCCTGATCGGGAAGCGCGCGAACTGGCCCGCCACGGCGGCGCCGGACATCGACGCGGTGGCCACCACCGCGGGGGCGACCGTCGACACCGCCCAGCGTGACGCCGCCTACCAGCAGTTCCAGCGGAGCCTCAACGCCTCCGGGCCGTTCATCCCGCTCGTGCAGCCGCCCTCCAACATCGTCACGGCGACGTCGGTGACGGGAGCTGCGTACAACCCGATCTGGACGGTCGATCTCGGTGCCATCGGAGCCAAGTAGCCCGGACAAGGGCACGGGAGCCGACAGCGACACGCACCGGGCCGGTCACCCGCTGGTCCGGTACGTGCTGCGCCGCATCGGGGTGTCGGCGCTGCTCGTCGTCGGCGTCACGCTGGTGACGTTCGTGCTGACGAACCTCGTGCCCGGCGACACCGTCGCGGCCAACCTGGGGCAGCAGGCGGCGGAGGACCCGACGATCGTGGCGGCCTACCGCGCCCACTACGGGCTCGACAAGCCGTTGCCGGAGCAGTACGTGATTTACCTCGGCAACCTGCTGCGCGGCGACCTCGGGGAGTCGCAGCAGACCCACCGGTCGGTCGTGGCGGACCTGTCGGCCGCGGTGCCCGCCACGTTGGAGATCGCGATCGGCGCGATCGTGCTGTCGATCCTGGTCGGCGTCGGCCTCGGGGTGGTGGCGGCGGTGCGGCGCGGGCACCTCACCGACAGCGCGCTGCGGCTCGTGTCGCTGGTGGGCATCTCCGTGCCCACGTTCTGGCTGGCGATGGTGGCGTTCTACGTCTTCTCCTACCAACTCGACATCGCCCCCGGGTCGGGCCGGCTCTCCCCGGCCACCACCGCGCCACCGGACGTGACCGGCCTGTACACGGTGGACTCGCTGCTCGCCGGGCAGTGGGTCACCTTCGGCGACGCCGTCGCGCACCTGATGCTGCCCACGCTGGTGCTGACGCTGTACACGGTCGGGCTGCTCACCCGCTTCACCCGCTCCGCCGTGCTGGAGGTGCTCGACCAGGACTACGTGCGCTCGGCCCGGGCGAAGGGCCTGCCGGGACGCACCGTGCTCGTGCGCTACGTGCTGCGTGCCGCGCTGGTGCCGATCCTGACGGTGGTCGGCCTGGCGTTCGGCGCGCTCCTGTCGGGCACGGTGCTGGTGGAACAGACCTTCTCCTGGCCCGGCATGGGCTCCTACGCCTACCAGGCCGCATCGCACCTCGACCTGCCGGGCGTGATGGGCGTGGGGCTGGTCGTGGGCGTGATCTACGTCGTGATCAACCTGGTCGTCGACCTGCTCTACGGCGCGATCGACCCCCGGGTGCGGGTCACATGAGCGCTGTGGTCGGCACGGATCCGCTGCGGTCGAGCGGCCTGCGGGCGCGGTTCCGCAAGCGGATACCCCAGGCCTGGCGCACCCCGCTGGGTGTCACCGGCGCGGCGGTGGCGGTGCTGTGGATCGTCGTCGCCGTCCTCGGGCCCGTCCTGTGGCCCTACGGCCCGCTGGCCCAGGACTTCGCCCGGCTGGAGGCGCCCAGCGGCGCGCACTGGTTCGGCACCGACGAACTGGGCCGCGACGTGTTCACCCGCGTGCTGGCGGGCGCGCAGGTGACCGTGCCGCTCGCGCTGCTGCTCGTCGGGCTGTCGGTGGTGGTCGGTGGCGTGCTCGGGCTGTCGGCGGGGTTCTTCGGACGCTGGGTCGACGAGACCGTGATGCGGCTGACCGACCTGGTGATGGCGTTCCCGATCGTCATCCTCGCCATGGTGGTGGCCGCGGCGCTCGGGGCGAGCCTGGTCAACGCGGTGCTGGCCGCACTGGTCGTGTCGTGGCCCGCGTACGCCCGCGTGACCCGGGGGCTCGTGGTGGGCGTCCGGACCGCCGACTACGTGCTGGCCGACCGGTTGCTCGGCTTCTCCGCCCTGCGGTCGCTGCGCACCGACATCGTCCCGATGGTGGTGGGGCCGGTGCTGATCCTCGCGACCCTGGACATCGGCACCGCGACGTTGCTGCTCTCGGGCCTGTCGTTCCTCGGGCTCGGGGCGAAGCCGCCCACCGCGGAGTGGGGGTCGATGGTGTCCACCGCGGTCCAGAACTTCGACTCGTGGTGGCTCGGCGTGTTCCCCGGCCTGGCCATCCTGACCGTCGTGATGGCGTTCAACTTCCTCGGCGACGCGCTGCGCGACGCCCTGGACCCGCGCACTGCGGGCGTCCTCGGAAAGGCCGAAACACGATGACGGCGGCGACCCGATGACGGTGCTGGACATCGCCGGACTCATGCTCTCCATCGGCGGGACCGAGATCCTGCGCGGCGTGGACCTGCGCCTGGAGGCGGGCCGGATCCAGGGCCTGGCGGGGGAGTCCGGGTCGGGCAAGACGATGACGGGGCTCGCGGTGATGGGACTGCTGCCGTCCGGGTCCCGGGCCACGGGGCGCATCACCTACGACGACCAGGAGCTACTCGGACTTCCCCCGGGCCGGCGCAACGCGCTGCGCGGCACCGAGATCGCCATGGTGTTCCAGGACCCGTCCACGAGCCTGCACCCGATGCTCAGCGTCGGCGCCCAGACCACCGACCACCTGCGCCACCACCTCGGGTTGCGCCGGGGCGCCGCGCGCGAGCGGGCCGTCGAACTGCTCTCCCGGGTGCGCATCCCCGATCCGGCGGGTGCGCTGCGCCGCTACCCGCACCAGTTCTCGGGCGGGCAGCGCCAGCGGATCGCCATCGCGATCGCGCTGGCCTGCTCGCCCAAGGTCCTCATCGCCGACGAGCCCACCACCGCGCTCGACGTCACGGTGCAGGCCGGCGTGCTGCACCTGCTGCGCGACCTGGCGTCGGAGATGGGCCTGGCGGTGCTGCTCGTGACGCACGACCTGGGCGTCATGAGCGCGGTGGCCGACCGGGTGGCGGTGATGCGGCACGGCGAGGTCGTGGAGGACGGCGAGCGCCACCAGGTGTTCACCGCCCCCGCGCACCCCTACACCGCGTCGCTACTGGCGAGCCTGCCCGGCGCCGCCGGCGGCGTGCAGAGCCTCGACGACGTGCGCGCACTGGAGGCGTCGTGAGCGAGCTTGCGAGCGAACCATCAGGCGCAGCAGCTCCGCGAACGTGGCCGACGAGCGTCAGCGTGGAGGCGACGTGAGCGAGCTTGCGAGCGAACCATCAGGCGCAGCAGCTCCGCGAACGTGGCCGACGAGCGTCAGCGAGGAGGCGACGTGAGCAGGCTGCTCGACGTGACGGGGCTGCGCGTGACCTACCGCGGCCGCCCGCCGGTGCGGGCCGTCGACGGCGTCGACCTCGCCGTGGATGCCGGGCAGGTCGTGGGCCTGGTGGGGGAGTCGGGGTGCGGCAAGTCCACCATCGCCCGCGCCGTCTGCGGTCTCGTGAAGCCGTCGGCGGGCACCGTGACCTTCGACGGCACGCCCGTCACACCGCTCGGGCTGCGCCGCCGTCCGGCCGCGCTCACCCGCGTCCAGATGGTGTTCCAGGACCCGTTCGGCTCGCTGCACCCCCGGCGGGCGATCGGCGTGCAGATCGGCGACGGGGTGCGCGCGGCCGTCGGCCGGGGTGCGGCGCCCTCCGAACCCGCGGAGTGGCTGCGGCGGGTCGGGCTGGATCCCGACGCCGCCCGGCGCTACCCCCACGAGTTCTCCGGCGGCCAGCGCCAGCGCATCGCGATCGCCCGGGCGCTGGCGGCGCGGCCGGACCTGCTCATCGGCGACGAGCCGATCTCGGCGCTGGACGCGTCGACGCAGGCCGTCGTGGCGGCGCTGATGCGCGACCTCGCGGTGGACAGTGGGGCCGGGCTGCTGTTCATCTCCCACGACCTGTCGGTGGTGCGGCTCATCGCCGACCGGCTCGTCGTCATGTACCGGGGGCGGGTCGTCGAGTCGGGCCCGGCCCAGGAGATCTGGCGCGACCCGCAGCACCCGTACACCCAGGCGCTGCTGGCGGCGGTCCCGGTGCCCGACGGCTCCGGGCGGATGCCCGCCCCACCCGTCGACGACGCCCGGTACCCGCAGGAGGCGGTCCTGCGCTGACGCGGACCAGCGACCGGCGTTCTCGCCGGTCGCTTGTAGGATCGACGGGATCCGATCGGCCCGCCGATCCGAGAGCGATCCGCGAAAAGTGAGGCTGTGATGGCGACCCCAGCGGTCCCGGCGCAGGCCGTCGAGTTCGACATCACGAACATGGTCGGCCACCTGCTTCGCGTCTGCCAGCAGGCACACCTCGCGATCTGGTCCGAGGTCTTCCCCGCCGGTCTCACGAGTCCGCAGTTCGCCGTGCTCAACGCGCTGGCTCACGAGGGCGAGCTCAACCAGACGACGCTCAGGTCACGCGCTCGTCTCGACCGCTCCACCGCGGCCGACGTGATCCGGCGCATGGCCGCCCGGCGGCTGATCACTCACATCAAGGATCCCGCCGACGCCCGACGCCGCGTCGTGCGGCTGACCCAGGCAGGCCGCGCGGTCCACTCCGAGGCCGTCGAGCGTGCTCTGCAGGTCAACGAGATGGTGCTCAAGGGGCTCGACGACACGCAGGGCATGCAGCTGGTCTCGCTCCTCCAGGCACTACTCGACCAGCATCGCGAACTGCTCGGCTACCCGGTCGACGACTAGCCCACTGCGCGTCGTCGCCGTCGATGCAGCCGATATTCATCCGTCGGCTGACTAAGTGATTATCTCCTCTTTGCGGTCGAGAAGCTGTGGCGCGGGACACCGCTCGACGAGCGTCTTAGCTGTTCAGAGCACTCAGGGCCTGGGTGACGGTTGACCACGGCTCGGAATTCTCCGTAGCTTCGTCAGTATGCGGATGAATTTCCCATCGACCCGGATCGATCCTCGATGACCCGCCATGAGCGCAGTGAGTTCCTGGTGGTCGGAGGCGGTATCGGCGGCCTTGCCGCCGCGCTCGCGCTGGCCCGCGAGGGTCATCAGGTTCGTGTGCTGGAACGCGAACCGCAGTTCGGCGAGATCGGAGCGGGGCTGCAGGTGGCGCCGAACGCCTCCAGGGTGCTGGAGCGCCTCGGCGTCCTGTCCGACGTCATGCGCGACGCGTTCTTTCCCCGCCGTCTCGTCCTGCGCGACGCCATGACCAGCGAGCCGATCACGGCGCTGGAGACGGCCCAGCCGTTCCTCGACCGGTTCGGCCACCGCTACTTCGTGACGCACCGGGCGGACCTGCACCGCGCGATACAGGTGGCCTGTGAGGACAGCGGGCTCGTCGAGCTGCTGCCGTCCAAGCACGTGCTGCGCGTCGAGCCCCGTCCGGACGGAGCGCTGGTCGCCTGCGCCGACGGCAGTGAGTACGAGACCACGGCACTGATCGCCGCGGAGGGGCTCCACTCCCGGACCCGCGGGCTGCTCATCGAGGACGACGCGCCTGAGGACTCCGGCTATGCCGCCTACCGCGGCACCGTGCCGATCGGTGCGCTGGCCGAGCACGGCGGGCTGCGTGAGCCGGACGGCATGGTGATCTGGGTCGGGCCACACCTGCACCTGGTGCAGTACCCGGTGCGCCGCGGGGAGCTGGTCAACCAGGTCGCCACGTTCGACACGCGCTACTACCCCGCCGGCACCGACGACATCGGACGCCAGCTCGACCGGGTCTTCGAGCGCACGTGCCCCGAGGTCGCCCACGGTGTGGCGCTCGTGGACCGCGCCCGGCGATGGCAACTGGTGGAGAGGGCGCCGGTGAGCGGGTGGAGCCGGGGCAACATCACGCTGGTCGGTGATGCCGCGCACCCGATGCTGCAGTACCTCGCCCAGGGCGCCTGCCAGGCGATCGAGGACTCGGTTGCGCTCGCCGACAGCGTGGCGGGGCATCCCGGCGACATCGCGGCCGCCTTCACGGCCTACGAGTCCCTCCGCTACCCGCGCACGGCGAAGGTCCAGACCACGGCCCGCACCTGGGGCGAGATCCTTCACATCGACGGGGTCGGCGCCGTCATGCGAAACGCGCTCCTGTCGCAGCGGGCCGACGACGATTTCGAGATTGTCGACTGGCTCTACGGGTACGACCTGAGCAGCAGTATCCCCAGGGAGAGGGACCTCGCACGATGACGTCACGCCGGACGAGGGGATCGAGATGAGCGACCTGCTGAGTGCGGTGCTGGAGGCCCACGGTGGGCTCGAGCGCTGGAACGAGCTCTCCCGTGTCCAGGCCTCCATCGTCACGGGTGGTGAGCTGTGGGGGATCAAGGGTCTGGTGCAGGACCCGGCCCCGCGACGGATGACCGTGGCGACGTACGAGCAGTGGGCCTCGGTCCAGCCCTTCGGCTCGCCCGACCAGAAGACCGACTTCACCCGCGACCGGATCGCCATCGAGAAGCTGGACGGTCAGGTCGTGGCGGAGCGGACCGACCCGCGGGAGTCGTTCTCGGGGCACGAGCTGACCACGCCGTGGGACGCGTTGCACAGGGCCTACTTCAACGGCTATGCGCTGTGGACCTACCTCACCACGCCGTTCCTCCTCGCGATGCCGGGCTTCTCGGTCGTCGAGATCGACCCGGTCGAGGAGCGCGGGCAGACATGGCCCGGGCTGCAGGCGCGCTTCCCTGCTCAGATCGCCAGCCACAGCACCGTGCAGGAGTTCTACGTCGGGGAGGACCACCTCCTGCGCCGGCACGACTACCGAGTCGACGTGGCCGGGGGGTTCGCCGCGGTTCAGTACGTCCACGACATCATCGATGTGGACGGTTTCCGGCTCCCGTCGAAACGGCTGGCCTACCGGTGCGGTGCGGACGGCCGAGCGGACCTGGAGCAGCTGATGGTGTCGATCGACCTCGGCGACATCCACTTCGTCAGGTGACGGTCGTGGCGCGGTGGAGGAGACCGGCGATGCCGAGCACGACGATCGTGAGGGCGAGCACGGCGGTGGTCGCCGCATAGACCTCGGGTGCCGTGCCGTAGGTGAGGCTGCTGTAGAGGTAGACCGGCAACGTGCTCACGGACGGTGTGGTCAGGAAGGCCGAGATCACGACGTCGTCGAAGGAGAAGGTGAAGGCCAGCACGGTGCCGGTCAGCACCGCGGGCAGGAGCGCGGGAACCACGATGTCGCCCAGGATCCGCAGCTCGGAAGCGCCCAGGTCGCGCCCGGCGTCCTCGAGTCGGCGATCGAGGGTGAGCACCCGCGCCCGGACGATGAGCACGACCACCACCATCGTCATCGGGGTGTGCGCGGCCGCGAGCGTCAGGAAGCCGAGCGGGACGCCGGTCCGACCGGCGAACTGCAGGACGAGACGGCGAGCACGACCTCCGGCATGATCACCAGCAGGTAGCCGAGGCCGCCCGGCGCCCGGCGCACGCGCGCCGACGGGTGGCGCACCATCGCATAGCCCCACGCCGAGCCGAGCAGGCCGGAGACGGCCGCCACCACGAGGGCGACCTGCAGGCCGGTGAGCGCGGCCGAGCGGAGCGAGTCGTCCCGCCACGCGTCGGCGTAGGCCCCCAGCGACCAACCGGTGAGACGGGCGGTCTGCCTGCCGTCGATGCCCTGGTTGAACGAGTAGAGCACGGAGACGAGCAGCGGCAGGTACAGCACGGCGAGCCCGAGGCCGCAGATGATGCCCAGCGCTGTGCGGGTGGACCGCAGTCTCGTCATCGCAGCCGTCATCGCGGCGCCTCGTCGAACCCACGCGTCAGGCGGAGCAGCATGGCCACCAGCACACCGACCGCGACCAGGATGAGCACCGCGATCGCCGAGCCCAGCGCGTAGTTCTGGGACTGGACGTACTGCGTCTGCAGGAGCTGCCCGAGCAGGAGGCCGCGCCCGCCGCCGAGCAGTTGCGGCACCACGAGCTCGCCGAGCATCGGCACGGCCGTGAGGAGCGCGGCGGTGGCCATCCCCGGCCGGGCGAGCGGCAGCACCACCGAGGTGAACCGGCGCCATGCCCCCGCGCCGAGGTCGGCCGCCGCGTCCGTCGTCGACCGGGGGATGCGGGAGAAGACCACGTACTGCGGGAGGACGGCGATCGGGAGGTAGCCGTAGACGATGCCGATGACCGTCGCGGCCCGGGTGCCGATCAGGTCCAGCGGCGCGTCCAGCAGCCCGAGTGCGTGGAGAACCGCGTCGACCGGCCCGCCGCTCGCCAGGATGACCTGCCAGGACAGCACCCTGATGAGGAAGCTGGAGAAGTACGGCAGCAGGATCGCGGCCAGCAGCGCGCCGGCGAACCGGCCGGCGTGGCGCGCGATGAAGTAGCCGATCGGCATGGCGAGCAGCACGCTGAGCGCGCCGCAGCCCACCGCGAGCACGACGGTCTGCACGAAGGTCTGCGCGTACAGCCCGCTCAGCGCGGTGCGGTAGTTGTCGAGGGTGAGCCCGAACGTCACGTCGCCGAAACCGGAGTGGGCGAAGGACAGCGCGACGGTCAGCAGCACCGGCGCGACGAAGACGACCGTGAGCCACAGACCCGGCGCGGCGGCCAGGAGATGGGGCAGGAGCGTGGCTGCGCCACTCCTCGGCGTTGCGCGCCGCGTCTGGTCAGGACAGCGCATGGAGCTCGGTCTGGATCTCCTGGTAGACCGGGATGGTGTCCGGGTTCACCACGAAAGTGGTGAGCTTCGACAGGTCCACCCCGGCGCCACCGAAGATGAGGTCGACGTTGTCGATGCCCGGCGGCAGCTTGCCGCGCAGGCCCGCGAGCCGGTCGGGTAGCCGAGGAACCGGGTGTCGGTGATCTGTGCCTTCTCGGTCAGCTCGTAGTTCAGGAACGAGTAGACCGCGTCGAGGTGCGGGGCGTCCTTCGGTATCGCGTAGCTGTCCACCCACAGCTGGCTGGTGGGGCCGGGCACCGACCAGCGCAGCGCGGGGTTCTGCTCGATGGCGCGCCGCGCCCCGGCCTGGTCGTGGATGGCCAGCACGATCGAACACGGTGTTTCAGAACTACGCGCTGTTTCCTCATCTCTCCGTCGCCGAGAACATCGGGTACGGCCCCAAGCTGCGCGGGGGTGAGGACCACGGACCGGGCGGTCCTGGTCGACCATCTCCTGCGGCTCGTGCAGCTCGAGGGTGCGCAGCAGCGGCGTCCCGCGCAGCTGTCGGGCGGGCCAGCAGCAACGCGTCGCCATCGCACGGGCACTGGCGAACGAGCCGGCGGTGCTCCTGCTCGACGAGCCGCTGGGGGCTCTGGACCGCCGGCTGCGGGGGGATCTGCAGATCGAGCTGCGCCGGATCCACCGCGAGCTGGGCACGAGCTTCGTGTACGTGACCCACGACCAGGACGAGGCCTTCGGCCTCGCCGACCGGGTCGTGGTGGTGCACGAGGGCCGCGTGGAGCAGCAGGGCACGCCCGCCGAGATCTACGACGCGCCGGCGACGCTCTGGGCGGCGCGCTTCATCGGGGAGTACAACTTCGTGGACCTCGCGCCGTTGCGCGGGCAACGACGTGACGTCGCGGCCACCGATCCAGACGCTTCCCGAATCCGGTCGCTCGAACCCGCCCAGCACCCGCATCGCCGTCGTCTTGCCACTTCCGCTCGGTCCGACGATCGCGACGAACTCACCCTCCGCGACCGTCAGATCGAAATCGACAAGTGCCTCGACGCCGGGATAGCTCTTCGACACACCACGGAGCTCGGCACACCACGGCCCCGTCGAGAAAGCAGCATGGATCGATGCTATTGCGCTCCCAGTCGTACGTCGAAGGGAGGAAACATCAATTCTTCGATGCGTCCGTCACATCTGGGAAAATCCTTCCGGGGCGTGACATCGGAGCCTGATCGGACATTCATCGCGGAACGAATGGCACTGCTGCGGCGCCTCTTGAATGAAGGATGCCGCGGGCAGCTGCCGACAAATGCCGTGCCACCGGGGGCCGACGCGGAGATCCGCAGCTCGGGGCCCACGTCGACGACCTCGGTGACCCGCACGGGCACGGCGTTGTCCACCGCGAACCGCGGGCGCGGTTCGATCGCCACCCGCTCCTGGCGCACCGCGACCGCAACGTGCTCGCCCACCGCGGGAGCTCCGTGTGCCGTCTCGGCGTGCAGGAGTCCCACATCCGTGGCGATGCTCCACCGCGAACCACGGACGGTGTCGACCCGGCCGGTCAGCCGTTGACGATCGGGTCCACGTCGGAGCTGGTGAACTGCGGTTTCGTCCGGGTGACCCAGTCCTTCATCCGATCACCGCCCGCGCGGATCACGGACTGGTCGGTGGTGTTCCAGTCCTTGCCGTCGGCCCAGAGCGCGACGCCGACGTTCTCCCAGCCCGACCCGGAGAGCCGGATCTTCCGAGAGCGTGTCGTTGGAGTCGTAGGTGGTGATCTTCGGCGTGATGCCGCTCGACGCGGTGATGGCGGTGAGGTTGTCCTGGGCGAAGTGGTTGGCCCAGCTGTAGATGTCGAGCTGGGACGTCGCCGCCGAGCCGCCGCCCGAGTCACCGCAGGCGGCAAGGAACGCGGCGGCCGACAGCGCACCGGCGGCGCCGAGGAAGTTCCGGCGGGTCAGCCGCAGGTCGTGCAGGGTCATGGAGGGCTACCGTTCATCAGAGCGGTGGACAACGGATAGACGTGCGCCGATGCGGCGGCCCAGTGCGCCACGACGTCGGCACCGACGTCGGGAACCGTGGAGTCTCCCCAGATGGTGTTGTGGGCGATCAGTGGGTGGTGTGCCGGGGGACGGCGCAGCCGTCGGGGCCGCAGACGCCGTCGGCCTCTCCGAGGACCAGGAGTGGCTGAGGATCGGGGTGGCTGTCCTGCCACGCCCGGGTCATCATGGCGAGCAACTGGTCGGTGTCGACGGCGCCGGGGACGGCGTAGCGACCGTCGATGACGAGGAAGGGTGCGCCGCGGGCCCCCAGACGCTCGGCCTCGCGCTGGTCGGCTTGCACCTGCGTGTGGTAGCGCCGCTCGTGCAGCGCCTCGGCTGCCTCGTCGCGGTTCAGGCCGACCTCCTCCGCGAAGTCGAGGACCTGGTCGGCGGTCCACAGCGTGCGCGCTTCTCCGAAGTGGGCGCGGAACATCGCCGTCCAGGTCTCGGGGCCGCGGCCCTGGGCGGCGGCGTGGGCGAGCAGTTCGTGGGCGTGGTCGGTCGGGCCCAGGGTCCGGTCCAGCGCGCGGTAAGGGTCCAGGCCGTCGGCGTGGGCGGCGGCCTCGATCCCGGTCAGGATCTCCACGCCGGTCGCTGTGGGCATCCCGGCCATCTCGAACAGCCGGCGCTGCGTGACGCCCTCGCGGGGGAGGTCGGGGTGGAGTTGGAAGGAGCGGTGGACGACCCGCACGTCGTCGGCGTGCTCGAAGCGGTCCAGCGCCAGGGACAGTCGGTGGTCCATCAGCCCGCAGTACGGGCAGATGATGTCCGACCAGAAATCGATCTTCATGCCGATAGCTCCTCGGAAACTTCTCTTCTGTTCGTAACCACACCCTGCATTAGAATCAGGATCGATACAAAAGGCACATTCATGTGCGTGACCAGCGAGGGGTGACAGGCGTGAGCCGGAGCAAGCTGGGGGAGGCGCGCACCGACGTGCGCGCGAACGTGCGGCGCGCTCCGGGCCCGTGCGCACGCTGGAACGACCTGGACGCGGACTTCATCCGGGAGATCCTTGATCTGGTCGGTGACAAGTGGAGCGTGTTGATCATCGGGACCCTCGCCGACGGCCGGGTTCGCTACTCCGACCTGGCCGACGCCATTCCCGGCATCTCTCAGCGGATGCTCACTCTCACGCTCAAGCAGCTGCGGCGCAGCGGCCTGGTCGCTCGCACCGCCTACCCGGAGGTCCCGCCCCGCGTCGAGTACTGCCTCACCGAACTCGGCGCCTCACTGCTGTCCACGGTCCTGGCCTTGGCGGCCTGGTCGGTCGACCATCAGGCCGAGATCCGCCGCCACCAGCGAGCGTTCGACCCTGTCGACACGCCGCCGAACGCTGAGCCGGCTCGACAGATGAGAGGGACTCGCGCCCCCTAAGGAGGCCGTATGGCATTCGATGTTCTCAGGGAGCGCTGGGGGACGTTCGTTCGATCGCCGTTCCTTCCAGGAGCTGTGCTCGTGGTGGTCGCGACGGTTGCGGCCGGCTTGTTCGCGGGTTCCTACACCTACGCGACGGCCAACCCGATGCCGCGCGACATTCCCACGGCGGTCACCGGCGTTCCGGGCGCCGTAGCCCCCCAGGCCACGTTCGTTGCAGGCCTGGAGCGCGCGATAGGTGCCTCGCTGCGCTTGCACCACTACGACTCCTACGACCAGGCACGTGAGGCGGTCGACCAGCAGCGAGAGTTCGCCATCCTGCGACTGCACGCGGATGGCACGGAACTGCATGTCTCCGGTGCCTCGGGTGCGTCCGTCGCGCAACTGCTGGAGCAGGTCGCTCCGGAGGTCGCCAGGTCGCTCGGCGTGGCAGTCACGGTGCGGGACATCAACCCGCTGCAGCGTGGGGATCCACGTGGGCTGGCCATCTTCTACATCGTGCTGGCGTCGGTGGTGGTGGGCTTCGTGGCGGCCATCCAGCTCAGCGTGCACGCAAAAGGCCTACGATCTTGGCAGATGCTGGCTTTCACCGCGGGCTATGCGGTGCTGGGCGGACTGGCGATCCTCGCTGCCGTCGACTGGGTGTTGGGAGCGCTGCGGCTGCCGCTGGCCGAGTCGTGGCTGGTACTTTCGCTGACCCTGTTCACCTGCGGCGCCGTCTTCCACATGTTCAGCTCGTTGTTCGGGCGCTGGGCGATAGCGCCGACGTGGGTCCTGCTGGTGATGCTCGGCAATCCCTCGTCCGGTGGCGCCGTGTCCTGGCCCTTGTTGCCGACGCCGTTCGGCACGATAGGTCGATGGTTGCCGCCAGGCGCGGCAGTGAACGCCCTGCACACCGCCATCTACTTCGGCGAGAACCAGTATGCGTTCCCGTTCCTGGTCCTCCTGGTATGGGCGGCGGCCGCCTGCGCGGTCTTCGCGTTCCGGAGCTCGAGAATTCCCGTGGTGACGAGATAACTTGTCGAGGGGCCCGTCGGGCCGGACGCGCGTCGCTGTGAGCTTTGTCCAGGGCACGGTTCGGATCGTGTCCGCTGCGTCACCGGAAGCCGTTCAGGATGACCACAGCGGCGAGACTGCAATGATGGATCACGTAGTGTCGACAACAGCGGGAGAGGTTCGCGGACGCGCGGCGAACGGGGTGTCCCGCTTTCTGGGCATTCCGTATGCGGCGGCGCCGGTGGGGCCGAACCGGTTCGCTCCGCCGGCCCGTCCGCCCACCTGGGACGGGGTCCGCGACGCGCTGGAGCACGGACCCACGGCACCTGCGTCCAGCGACCCGGGGCCACTGGAACGGCTGCTCCCGGCTGTGGTCATCCCCGGAACGGAGTACCTGAACGTCAACATCTGGGCTCCCGCAGACGCCGGCGGAGCTCCGGTGATGGTGTGGGTCCACGGTGGCGGCTACGTCAACGGGTCCAACTCGCGGCCGACCTTCGACGGCACCGGCTTCGCGCGCGACGGCGTGGTGCTGGTGGGCGTGAACTACCGGCTCGGCGCCGAGGGCTTCCTGCTGCTGCCGGGCGGCACGCCGAACCTCGGCCTGCTCGACCAGGTGGCGGCGCTGCGCTGGGTGCAGGAGAACATCGCCGCGTTCGGGGGTGACCCCGCCAACGTCACCGTGTTCGGCGAGTCCGCAGGCGGGATGAGCGTTGCGGCGCTGCTGGCCATGCCCGTCGCCGACGGCCTGCTCCGGCGGGCCATCGTGCAGAGCGGCGGTGGTCATCTCGTCCTGTCGGCGGCTACGGCCGCGCGGGTCGCACGCCAGGTGGCCGACGAGGTCGGCGTGCCTCTCGAGCACCTCCCGCAGGTGTCACCGCAGCGCTTGGTGGAGGCGCAGCAGGCACTCGCCGCCCGGATCCAGGCAGGCCCCGATGCCGCCGGGTGGGGCGGGGCCGCCGTCAACGCACTGGTCTACGAGCCGGTGGTGGACGGCCAGGTACTGCCCGACCTGCCGATCCGCCGTATCGCCTCGGGATCAGCCGCCGGGATCGACCTGCTCGTGGGGTCCACCCGGGACGAGTACCGGCTGTTCCTCGTGCCGTTCGGCGTCATGGACCGCGCCACCGAGGAGACGCTGCAGGCCATCGCCGCCGAGTACGGGCTGCCGGAGGGTGCGCTCGACGAGTACCGGGCGGTGCGCCCGGATGCGTCCCCCGGCATGCTGCTCACGGACGTCGTGACGGACTGGTTGTTCCGGATCCCGACGATCCGGATGGCCGAGGCGCACCCGGGCACGCACGTGTACGAGTTCGACTGGCCGTCGCCGGAGTTCGGCGGCGCGCTCGGTGCCTGTCACGCGCTCGAACTGGGGTTCGTGTTCGACACGTTGCGCTGCACCGCTGGACTCGCGGGCCACGAACCGCCGCAGGACCTCGCCGACGCGATGCACCGGGCGTGGGTCGCGTTCGCCACCACCGGCGATCCGGGGTGGGAGCTCTACGGGCAGGAGCGCGCCGTCCGGCGCTTCGGCACGACGGTCGAGACCGTGCGCGACCCCCGCGGCAACACCCGGGCGGTCTGGCACGCGATCCGCTGAGACGTGGCCGGTACGGCTGGCACTCATCGTCAGCCTGCCGGCACTCCTGGTGTGGTGGGCGCCGGTGCGGGCGAGGCAGCCTCGAGGGACCCGAATGCCCGAGGAATCGAGGAGCAATGGCAGTGGTGCTCGACCGGCCGAGCGTCGGTGAGGCGGACCGCAAGCAGCGTGCGGACCTGGTTGCGCGGGCCGCGGACCTGGTCCCGCTGCTGCAGCGCAACGCGCAGCGGACCGAGGACGGGCGGCGCGTGGTCGAGGAGAACATCGCGGCGATCGAGGCCGCCGGGTTGTTCCGGCTCACCCAGCCGAGGCGGTTCGGCGGGTTCCAGGCCGACTTCCGCACGAAGATCGAGGTGATCAGGGAGCTGGCCCGTGGCTGCGGGTCGACGGGATGGACGACGAGCCTGCTCACGGGCGGGTCATGGTTCATCGGCATGTGGAACGAGCAGGTGCAGAACGACGTGTGGGGCGAGGACCCCGACGCCCGGATCGCCGGTGTGCTCGCCCCGACCGGCAGCGCGACGGCAGGGCCCGGCGGCTTCACCGTCTCCGGGCGGTGGTCGTACTGCACCGGCTGCCTGCACGCCCAGTGGCTCTTCCTCGGTGTCCCGGTCGTGGACGCCGAGGGCACGGTGGTCGACCACGGGCTGGTGCTCGTGCCCGTCGCCGACGTGGGCATCGAGGAGACCTGGTTCGTCGCCGGGATGCGGGGCACCGGCTCCAACACCGTGGTCGCGGACGAGGTCGTCGTGCCGCGGCACCGGTTCATCTCGTTGCGCACCCTGCAGGAGGGCGGGAACGACAGCCCGCACCCCGACGAGGAGCTCTACCGCGTCCCCTTCGCGGCTGCCGCGATGACCGACCTGGCAGGCCCGCAGCTGGGGCTCGCGCAGGCGGCGCTCGAGTTCGTGGTGGAGCAGGCCGGCCGCCGCGGAATCGCCTACACCGACTACGCGACCCAGGCCGACTCGCCGGCCGTCCAGCTCGCGGTGGCGAAGGCGGCAGCCCTGATCGACACCGGTGAGCTGCTCGTGTTCCGGGCGGTCGCCGAGATCGACGACGCCGGGCGGCTCGGCTCGATGCCGGACCACCGCACCCGCGCCCGCTGCCGGATGGACGTCGCCCAGGCGGTCGTGAACGCGCGCGAGGCGATCCGTGAGCTGGTCTCCGTGCACGGCTCGGCGGGGTTCGCAGAGTCCAGCCCGCTGCAGCGCATCTGGCGCGACAGCGAGGTGGCCAGCAGGCATGCCGTGGCCAACCCGGCGGTCGGCGCGCAGGTCTACGGCCGTGCCCTGCTCGGCCTGGGCGAAGGGATCACGCCCCTCGTGTGAGGGGCCGCAGACGTGTGCCGGCGGTTGAGGGGACCGCCGGCGCCGCGGCCGCGCGGCAGGTCGGTGCGGAACGCCACGCCGATCGGGACCGCACGGGCGGGAGCATCATGGACGGGTGACCGTGCCCCAGGACGACCCCACGTCCGACGCCGCCGGGGCGTCCAGCGGGTGGTCGACCCGCGGCATCCGCCCACAGGGCGCGTTCGCCGCATACCGGGACGTCATCAGCCACACCTTCGTCCCGCTCGCCGCCACGCCGCTGCGCGACGCCGCGTTCCGCGCCACCATCGATCACGCCGGCGGCCGCGACCTGCAGCTCTCGACGGTGCGGGCCGACGCCCACCGGATCCGGCGCACGTCCAGGCTGATCGATGACGCGGACGAGGCCTACCTGATGGCCACCGTCCAGGTGGCCGGGCAGAGCACGGTGCAGCAGGACGGCCGGGAGATCGAGCTCCTCCCGGGGTCCCTGGTGTTCTGCGACAGCACGCGCCCCTTCGACTTCACCTTCGACGACGCTTTCGAGCAGGTCGTCGTCCAGATGCCCAGGACGTTGCTCCAGGCGCGCAGCGGACTGAGCGACCGGGCCACCCGGCAGGCCACAGCCGTGCGACTGGACCCGGAGGGCTCGGTGTCGGTGATCACCGGGTTCCTGTCGTCCCTGGCTTCGGTCTCGCGGCAGGACCCTGTCGGCGCGGCCGTACTGGGCGACCATGCACTGGGGCTGATCGGCGCGGCGCTCGGGTTGGCGGCCGGCGCGGGGCCGTCCGAGCCGGACGCCCACGAACTGGGGCGGGCGCGGGTGCGGGAGTTCCTGCGCATGAACTTCGTCGACCCGCGGCTCGACGCCGACGTCGTTGCACGCGCCTGCCACATGTCGCGCCGCTCGCTGTTCCGCCTGTTCGCCGACTCGCCGCTCTCGCTCGCCGACGAGCTGCGGCGGATCCGGGTGGACCACGCCGGCCGGCTGGTGCGGGCCCGCCCGTCGATGTCAGTGGCCGACGTCGCCGCCGCCTCGGGATTTGCCGGCGAGACCCAGCTGTATCGGGCGTTCCGCACCGTGCTCGGCACGACTCTCACCGCCCACCGGGCCGGCGCCGGACTCTAGGGCTGTTGCGCGGACGCCGATATCGACAAGATATCCGTGCGGTGGTTATGACGGCCGTGGAAGATGGTCAGGGGGGCGCCGACGCCCGGCAGGTATGTGCGTCAATACGGACAGAAGGTCCGGCGCGGTACCCAAGAGGGACAAATGTTGGGGTGGCTGACATAGCTGTGCGAAAAGTGGCTGGTATCCGTGATCCGCGTAACGTGGCAACTCTTCTGGCTCTCGTGGTGTCACTCGGATTGACGTTGACCGCGGCCAGTGGCGCCGCAACTCCGGAGCGCTTCGTGGTGCGCGTCCTGGTGATCACCATGTTCGATGCCGAGACCGCTCCGTGGCTCCACCACGAGTCCCTGCCGGTCACGATGCAGGTGCCCTACGTTCCCGAGCCTCTGCACTGCAGCGCCGCAGGGCTGTGCGTGGCCACGATCGGGGAGGGAAAGTCCAACGCGGTGGCGAGCATGACGTCCTTGCTCGACGACCCAGGTCTGGACTTCCACGACGCCTACTTCCTGACGGCGGGCATCGCGGGCGTATCGCCCGGCGCCGGGACGCTCGGGTTCGCGGCATGGGCGCGGTGGGTGGTGGACTGGGATCTCGGCCATCACCTGGAACCGGGCAGTGCGCCCGGCGTTCCGTACGGTTACCTGCCCTACGAGGACCAGCATACGAACGTCTTCCATCTGAACGACAAGCTTGTGGACGAAGCCTTCGACCTGACGAAAGGGCTCGTGCTGTCCGACAGCGCAGAGGCGGTCGCAGACCGAGGTCACTACCCGGGACAGGCCGGCCGGAAGCCGTTCACGACGGTGTGCGACACCGTCACAGGCGACGACTACTGGGCCGGCGCCGAGTTGTCGAAGACCGCCCAGTACATCGTCGGGGTATGGACGAACAACAAGGGGAAGTACTGCACTTCTCAGATGGAGGACAGCGGTACGGCCACTGCTCTTGCGCGTCATGGGTATCTCGATCGGTATCTCGACCTGCGCACCGCGAGCGATTTCGATCAGCCCTATCCCGGGCAGGACATCCGAGACCTGCTGGCGCAGTTCCCGGGCGCGGTTCCGGCAGTCCAGAACGCCTACCTCGTGGGCTCGACCGTCGCCCACCACCTGCTCGACCACCCGCACTGAGCAGCGCGAGCAGCAGGACGGGCAGCAGTCCGTGCTCCGCGCGCGGCATCGAACCCTGATCTGCGCCCCGTGACTGACTGACCGACGTCCTGCGGTCGGGCCTCCCGACGTCACAGATCCGGTCCCTGTCCTGTCCTTCAGGAAGCGGGCGGCGCTTCTGCCTGCTCGAGTGAAGGGACCATCGAGACGTGTTCGACCAGCGGCAGCACCACCATCGGGGACGCGTGAGGACGGGCGACGGGCAGGTCAGCGGCACTGGGTCCCACGGCAGCCACGTGGCCGCGCGCGACCATTGCCTCAGCCCGGGACGCGCGGTGGACCGGCCCACCGGGGCGGCCCGCTACGGACGCATGTTCCCGGACCTGGACCCGCTGGGTACCGATCCGCAGTTGTTGATGCGTGCGGGTGGTGACGGCGGGATCTGCGATGCCGCGGCGGTGCTGGAGGGGCTGAGCCCCGGTGACGAGGACGATGCCACCGAGGCTGCGGGGTGGCCGTTCTTCGGTCAGTTGGTCGCGCACGACATCACCGCCGACCGCTCACCCATCGCAGGCGACGTCGCCCCCGATGCGCTGCGCAACGCTCGTGCCCCGATGTTGAACCTGGAGTTGCTCTACTCGGACGGCCCGGTCGGCTCGCCGTACCTGTTCGATGTCGGTGACCCGGCGAGGTTTCTGCTCGGACCGGACGGCGCCGACGTGCCGCGGAACCAGCAGGGCGTGGCCCTGATCGGTGACCCCCGCAACGACGTGCACCTGTTCTCGCTGACCCTGCACGTCGCGCTGCTGCGCGCGCACAACCGCATCGTCGACCTGCTGCGCGCCGACGGGGTGCCCGAGGCCGACGTCTTCGACCGGGCACGGACCGCCCTCACCTGGCATTACCAGTGGATCGTGGTCCACGACTTCCTGCCCCGGCTCGTGGGGACGGGTCTGGTGGAACATGTGCTCGCCGAAGGCGGCCGGTGGTTCGCTCCGTCGCTGTCGCAGGCCTTCATCCCGTTGGAGTTCGCCGACGCCGCCTACCGCTACGGCCACGGCCAGATCCGGCACACCTACCGGCTCGTCGACGGCGGTCCCGCAGTGCCGATCTTCCCCGACCTGGTCGGGTTCGGACCGCTGCCGGTCGACCGCCGCCTGGATCTCGGGCAGGTCTTCGATCTGCCCGGGCGCCGTCCCGCGCAGCGGGCCAAACGCATCGACGGGCGCCTCGCGGCCAGCCTCATCGGTCTTCCCGAGCAGGTCACCGGCGCGGTGGACACCGACGCGTACCGCTCGCTCGCGGTGCGCGATCTGCTTCGGGGGGAAACCACGGCGCTACCCAGCGGTGAGGCGGTCGCGCGGCTCGTCGGCGTGGCGCCGCTGACCGGTGACGAGGTGGAGCAGGCCTGGCCGGACGGCACCCCGCTGTGGTTCTACATCCTCAAGGAGGCCGAGCACCGCGGCGGCGGAGATCGGCTCGGTCCGGTCGGCGGCCGGATCGTGACGGAGGTCCTGATCGGGCTGTTGCGCGCCGACCCGACCAGCTACCTGGGCCGGGAACCGGACTGGGAACCGACCCTGCCTGCCACCGGACCGACCTTCGGCCTGGCCGACCTGCTCGCCCTCGAAGCCGGCGCCGAGCGTGGTGACGGTGAGGAGGTCACTCGACGGCGGTCCGGCGGAGGCCCCGGTCGCCCGTGACATGGCCGCCGGCAGGGCGCTGTTCGCGGGCCGACGTGTCACAGATCCGCGTGCTGCCTTGTCCTCGCTTCCGACGCCGCCCGATGACGAGGGCGGCGAACCCCGTTCGTCGAAACGAAGGGATACGTCGTGAAGGTCGTTGTGATCGGTGGAACGGGACTGATCGGCTCGAAGCTGGTGGCCAAGCTCGGCGAGCACGGGCACGAAGCGGTGCCCGCCGCCCCGAACACAGGCGTGAACACCCTCACCGGTGAGGGGCTCGCGGAGGTGCTCGAGGGCGCGGCGGTCGTGGTGGACGTGTCGAACTCGCCGTCGTTCGCCGACGACGCGGTGCTGGAGTTCTTCCGGACCGCCACCACCAACCTTCTCGGCTACTCCGCGAAGGCGGGGGTCGGGCACTACGTGGCGCTGTCGGGTGGTCGGCACGGACCGGCTGTCGGGGTCGGGCTACTTCCGGGCGAAGATCGCCCAGGAGAAGCTGATCCGCGAGTCGGGCCGGCCGTACTCGATCGTGCACGCCACCCAGTTCTTCGAGTTCGTCAAGGCCATTGCGGACGTCAGCACGGTCGACGGCGAGGTCCGCCTGCCGTCGGCCCTGATCCAGCCGATGGCGTCCGACGACGTCGCCGCCGGGGTCGGACGCGTGGTGGTGGGCGAGCCGCTGAACGGGATCCGCGAGATCGGCGGCCCGGAGCAGTTCGGGCTCGACGAACTGGTGCGCAAGGGTCTCGCGGCGAAGGGCGACCCCCGGAAGGTCGTCACCGACGAGGAGGCCCGCTACTACGGGGTGCGGCTGGGCGCGCGGACACTGCTCCCCGGTCCGGACGCCCGGCTCGGGGAGACCACCTTCGAGAAGTGGCTCGCCCAGCAGTAGTCGCGAGCCCGCGGCCGCCGCGCACCTGCGGGTGCTTCAGGGGGCCGGATCGTCGCGGTGCATCCAGCAGGACGAGCAGGTGCCGAGGACCTCGACGGTGTGGGTGAGGTCGGTGAACTCGTGCCGCAACCCGATCGTCGCGATCCATGCCTCGAAGGGCTCGGAGTGGATCGGGACGCTGTAGCCGCAGCTGCGGCAGCGCAGGTAGTGGTGGTGACCGGAGTCGGGGCGGTAGCGGTAGAGCACGGTCCCGTCCTCGGAACGGGTCCTGTCGATGTCGCCGATGTCCGCGTAGGTCCGCAGGGCGCGGTAGACGGTGGTCAACCCCATCCGGTGCCCGTCGGAGGTGAGCTGGGCGTGGAGGGCCTGGGCCGTCACGAACGCGGAGCTCGCGGCGAGCGCGGCGAGGATGGCCCGTCGCTGCACCGTGGCGACCGGGACCGACGGCGCTCCGCGGGTGCGTCGTGCACGGCCCCGGTCCGGTGTCGACGGCCCACCCCGCGCGGGGTCGTTCATCGCGGGGGCGCCGGCACCGGGCCGCTCGTACGGCGGGGGACGGCGCCGGGGCGTGCGCGTCGGGCGGCCCGCCGCTGGGTGATCACCACGGCGAGGACGTACTCGGCGGCGGCGGCCGCCATGATCGTGAAGCTGGGCGGAAGGGTCGGCACGGCGTAGGCCAGCACGATCCCGGCCCACGTGGCGACGAGGGCCAGCGCGGCCGAGAGCGCGAGGCCGTGCCACGGCCGGTCGGTGAGCCGCCCCGCGGCGGCCGCAGGCGCGGCGAGCAACCCGAACACGAGGAGCGCGCCCACGATCTGGCTCGTCTCTGCCGCGGCAGCGCCGACGACGGCCAGGAAGAGCGGCCCGATCAGGCGCACGGGCACCCCGGTCGCGGCAGCAACGGCGGAGTCGACGCTGGCGAACAGCAGCGGGCGGGCGATCACGAGCAGCACGACGATCAGTCCGGCGGCGATGGCCGCCGCCGTGGCCGCCGCGCCGAAGCTGATCCCAAAGATCGATCCGAACAGGACGGTGACGTTGGCGTTGCTGTTGTTGTTGGCCGCATGCGTGGTGAACAGGGCGAGGAAGAACGCCCCGACGCCGAGGACCCATGCCAAGGTCGTCCCGATGATCACGTCGTCGGCGTTCACCCGGCCCCCCAGCAGCCCGAGGACGATCCCGAGCCCGACCGCGGCCACGAACAGACCGAAGCGCAGGTCGAGGCCGGCGGCCAGCGCCGCGAGCGCGCCCGTGTAGGCGACGTGTGAGAGCGCGTCACCGGCGAACACCTGACCCCGCAGGACGACGAAGTAGCCGGCGAGCCCGGAGAGAAGAGCGATGGAGGTGCCGGCGATCAGGGCCGTCTGGATGAACGGATGCGAGAGCATGGCGATCACGATGTGCGTCCGGCGGGTACGGGTCGCGGTTCCGGCATCCCCTGCCGGCCCGGGCGCTCGAGCCGGGCACGGTAGGCGATGGCCAGCAGGTACACCGCGAACGCCAGGGTGGTCACCCAGAAACCGATCGGGTACGGCGAGAAGAACGCGATCGTCTCCCCGGCCCAGGTCACCAGGAGGGCGAGCCCGACCGACAGGACGACCGCGGCAGCCGGCCTGGCGGACAGACGGGTGGCCGCCGCAGCCGGCGCCACCAGGAGTGCGAAGACGAGCAGGCTGCCCGTGACCTGGCTGCAGCCTGCCGTGACGATGCCGAGCAGCACCAGGAACGCGACGTCCAGCAGGCGCACGGGGATCCCGCGGGCGCGCGCCACGTCGGGGTCGATGGTGGCGAACAGCAGGGGGCGGCCGAGCGCGACGAGCACGACCAGGCACCCGACGCCCGCGACGAGCAGGATGAGTACCTGCGCGTCGGAGACACCGGTGATGGTGCCGAACAGCAGGTTGTTCAGTCCGGACAGGAAGCCCTTGTAGAGGCTGACGAACATGAACCCGGACGCCAGCGCCAGGGCCTGCACGGTGCCGATACCGGCCGACTCCTCGCCGTGGCCGCCCGGGCCGGAGCCCGGCCGGCGGGCCCCCGGGAGCAGGGCGATGACCAGCGCTCCGGCGATGCAGAACCCGAAGTAGCCGGCGGCGACGTCGATTCCCAGCCACGTGGCACCCGCTGCACCCGGGAACCCGATCGTGGCCAGCGTGTGCCCGGCGAAGCTCTGCCCGCGCAGCACCATGACGTAGCCGACCGCACCGGCGACGACGGCGACGATCGTGCCGGCGCGCAGGGCGTTGAGCATGAAGTGGTAGCTGAGCATCTGCTGGACGTCGGCCACCAGATTCCAGGTCATGGCACGGACCTGCCGGGCTCGGACGGGTGGTCGGGGCGGCCGACCACCACCAGCCGGCCCTCGCGGTCCCGCAGCACGTCGATGGGGGTGCCGTAGAGCATCGACAGGGTGTCGGCCGTGATGACCTGCTCGGGCGGCCCCATCACCGCGCCGCTGTGTGCGAGGTAGATGACGTGGTCGAGGTAGCGCAGGATCGGGTTGACGTCGTGGGCGACCATGAGCACCGCCACGCCCTGGCTGCGGCAGACCGACTGGATCAGTGCGCTGACCGACGCCTGGGTCGTGACGTCGAGGGAGCCGAGCGGCTCGTCGAGCAGCAGTAGCTCGGGCCGGCGGACGAGGGCCTGGGCGATGAGGAGCCGTTGCTGCTCGCCGCCCGAGCACTGCCCGATCGGGCGCTCGGCGTAGGCACCGGCGCCGACGAGGTCGATCACCTCGGCCACGCGCTGCCGCGTCGCGCGGGCGCGCCGTCCCGACAGCACCCGGGGCAGCGGGATTCCCCAGCGGTCGCCGTCCCAGCCCAGCCGGACGATGTCGGCGCCCCGGATCCGCACGCCGGCGTCGAACGCCCGCCGCTGGGGCAGGTAGCCGATCGCGGCGTTGCGGCGTCCGGGCCGGGAGCCCAGCACGGTCATCTCTCCCGAGCTGACCGGAACCAGCCCGAGCAGGGCCTTGACCAGCGTGGACTTACCCGCTCCGTTCGGTCCGAGCATCGCAACGAACTCACCTGCTCGTACCTGCAGGGTCACCCCCGACCAGAGGGTGCGCCCACCCACGGAGCAACCCGCCCGCCGCAGCGACACCACGGCCGGCGCGGCAGCGACCGCGCTCAGAACCGGGGCCGGGCCGACCTGGCTCGACGGGCGGATCATGTGCCGGCGCTCTGTGCGAGCGCGGTCTGGAGGGACTGGAGCTGCGCCGTCTGCCAGTCCTCGAAGGTCGCGTTCGCAGGCGAGAGGGTCTCGGTCACCTGGACGACCGGGATGCCGGCCTTCTTGGCCTCGTCGACCTGCGCGGTGACGTCCGGCGTGGAGTTCTGCGTGTTGTAGACGTACACCTTGATCTTCTTGCCGGCGATCTGCGCGTCGATGGTCGACTTGTCGGCGGCTGACGGGTCGGTGCCGTCGTTGATGTCGTTGAGGAACGCCGGGGGAGTGATCAGGTCGAGGCCCAGACCCTGCGCGAGTGGGGCGAAGATGCTCTCGCTGGCGCCGACCGGGGCGCCGGGGTACGTCGCCCTGATGTCGTTGATCAGCTGGTGGTACGTCGCCAGGCCGGTGTTCTCGAACGTCTGCCGCTGCGTGTCGTAGTAGGCGCTGTCGGCGGGGTCGAGCTCCTTCAGGTCCGCGGTGATGGCGTCGGCGACCTTCTCCACGTCGGGAGGGGAGTACCAGCGGTGCGGGTTGCCGCCATCGGGGATCCCGACGACCTGCCCGACGTCGAGGACGACGCGGCCGGGGTCCGGGTTCGCCGCCACGGACTGCTGCGCCCACGAGTCGTAACCGATGCCGTTCTCCACGAACAGCTTCGAGCCGGCGATGACCCGACTGTCGGCCGGCGTCGGCTCGTAGTCGTGCGGATCGGTGTTCGGGTTGCTGATCAGCGACGTTTCCTTCACGTGGGTGCCGCCGAGCTGCTCCAGGATCGAGCCCCACGCGTTGATGCTCGAGGCCACCGGGATCACCTCGCCGCTGCCGGCCGCGGACGGCGTCGCCGCTGCCGACGTGGATGCCGTGGGAGGAGAGGCGCACCCCGCGAGGCCCACTGCGAGCGCCACTGCGGTGAGGGGGACGACCAGGGAACAACGAGACGACATGCAGGCTCCAGCCGATCGGGACTCGGATTGACGGCCTGGCTCCCCAGTGGGCCGGGCGACATCGGCCACCCAACGGGAGATGAAAACGGTTGTCAATTGCAACAGTGGCGACATTTCTCGCGCAGCGCGAGAGATCGTGAGGTTCCGGACGCGGGCGTATCCCGGGCGTGTCCGCGCTCGCGAACGGGCTGAGCGGCGTCGGCGGTCTTGGATGGAGGAGAACATCCCCTCCTCGCGCGACCGGCGTTACCGTCGGGTCATGCCGATCGCCACGTACAGCCTCACCGCGCTCGACTGCCCGGACCCACTCGCGCTCGCCGGGTTCTACAGCCGGATCACCGGTTGGCCGATCGCACCGCAGAAGTACGCCGACTGGGCCCAGCTGGACGCGGGAGGCGCGGGCGCCACGCTCGCGTTCCAGAGGATCGCGGAGGGCGGGTACCGCCCGCCGGAGTGGCCCGGCCAGGATCACCCGCAGCGCGCCCATTTCGACTTCGACGTCCCCGACCTCGACGCCGGGGAGCGCGCCGTGCTGGAGATCGGCGCCCGCAAGCACGACGGGCAGCCGAAGCGGGACTCGTTCCGCGTGTTCCTGGACCCGGTCGGTCATCCGTTCTGCCTGGTCAAGGCCTGACGACAACGGGGAGTGCGCGGCACTCGCGGGCAGTGCAGCACACTCGACCCCCGCCGCTGCCCCGAACCGGGCACCTCGAGCGGCACATCCACCTGACCCGTTCACGATCGGGACGACCGAATTCCAACGACAACGGTTCTCATTATCTACGCGCATCGCCCCGCTGGGGCCTCAGGTCTCCTGCCGTCACGAACCCCGTTTCGGCGGTCGTCCGCAGCGGAGCGCCGAGGTCGGGAGGGGACCCAGGGGTGCCGCGGCTCTGCTCCACGGGCGGCGTCTACGGTTAACCGACAATGATTGTCAATGCAGATATGCGCGCTTGATGATGAGAAGGAGCGGAAGCCATGCCGTTGCTCGGGCTGAGACGCGGTGCCGCGTTCGCCGGCGCCGCCGCCATCGCTGTTGCCGTGGCTGGTTGCGGATCCGCCACCGACGCGTCGCCACCGGCGACGCCAGGTGGCGACACAGCGGCCACCGCGATTCCGGTGGTCGCCTCGACGAACGTCTACGGCAGTGTTGCCCGGGCCGTCGGCGGCGACAGGGTCGACGTCACATCCATCATCGACAGTCCGGACTCGGACCCGCACGAGTACGAGACCACACCTGCTGATGCGGTCAAGGTCGGCCAGGCCAAGGTCGTGATCATGAACGGCGGCGGCTACGACGACTTCGCGTCGAGGCTTGTCGACGCATCGGGCGCCAAGCCGGCTGTGATCAATGCAGTCGACGTGTCGGGGCTCCAGGCTCAGGTGCCTGCTGGCGAGGAGTTCAACGAGCACGTCTGGTACCACCTTCCGACGATCAAGAAGGTGGCCGACCAACTGGCGACGAACCTTGCGGCGGTCGACTCGACCGACGCGCCGACCTTCACGGCGAACGCTGCGGCGTTCAGTGCCAAGATCGATGAGCTGATCGCGAAGCTGGATGCGGTCAAGGCTCAGCACGCGGGGACGAAGGTTGCCATCACCGAGCCGGTGCCGCTGTACATGACCGAGGCTGCCGGCCTGCTGAACGCCACCCCGGAAGACTTCTCCGAGGCCATCGAGGAGGGCACCGACCCGTCTGCCGCCGTGCTGAACGAGACGCTCGGGCTGTTCACCGGTAAGACCGTGAAGGTGCTGCTGGCCAATTCGCAGACCGAGAGCCCGGCCACGCAGCAGGTCGAGCAGGCTGCCACCACGGCGGGGATTCCGGTCGAGGGGGTCACCGAGACGCTGCCGGTGGGTGTCGACGACTACGTGGCCTGGCAGTCGCAACAGATCGATGGGCTCGCCAAGGACCTGGGCGGCGCCTGAGACCAGGCTGTCACCGGGTCGTGGCTGCGTCGCCCTCGCGACTGCGGGTGACGACGGCGACGGCGAGCGCGGTGGTGAGGGGAACCGACGCGACGAGCCCGATGCTGCCCACCAGGGTGCGGACCACCTCCGTGGCGATCACCTGGGTCGTCAGCGTGTCGGTGAGTCCACGTTCAGCGACGCTGAACAGCAGCAGGAGGGGGAGCGCGGCCCCGGCGTAGGCGAGTACGAGGGTGTTCACCGCGGATGCGACGTGGTCACGACCGATGCGCATGGCAGCGCCGAAGAGTGCGATCGGGCGTAGGTGTGGGTCGGCGCGGCGTAGTTCCCAGACGGCGCTGGTCTGGGTGACGGTGACGTCGTCCAGCGCGCCGAGGGCGCCGATCATGAGGCCGGCGAGTACGAGACCGCGTCCGTCGAGGTCGCTACCGAGGGCGTTCGCGAGATTGGCGGTGTCCTCGTCTGCGCCGGTCAGTGACGTCGCGGCGGCGAACGCCGCTCCGAGCAGGCCGATGAGCAGGAGACTGAGCAGCGTCCCGAGCGCGGCGGTCGACGTGCGCGCGGAGAACCCGTGGGCGAGGTACAGGACGCCGAACATGATGGCGCAGCATCCGACAACGGCGACGGCGAGTGGATCGCGGCCGGCGAGGATCGCGGGAAGCATGAACGCGAGCAGCACCACGCCGGTCAGCCCCAGGCCGACGAGCGCCGCGAGGCCGCGCCAGCGTCCGAGCGCCAGCACTGCTGCGGCGAAGACGAGTGCGAGAACCAGCAGTGGCTGGTCGCGTTGGAAGTCGACGATCTGGAACGACTCGGGGTCGGCGGGGTTCTCGCCGGACCACAGCATGATCACGTCGTCGCCGACGCCGAACGCGGCCTCGCCCCGCACGATCGACACCAGGGTGACGATGCTCTGACCGGGCCGTGGCCCGTCGAACATCTCGGTGGTGAGCGCGAGGCAGCCCCGGCCGCCCGGTCTCCCGTCGGCACAGTCCACCTCGGCCGCGGCGGTGACGTGCGCGGACAGCCGTGTGGACTGATCGTTCGCCGAGTGCTGGCGGCCCTCGAAGGGGTAGAGCACGATCAGACCGACCAGAGTGGCGAGGAGGGCCGGCACCAGCAACGCTGTGATCGCGATCCGGACGCGTCGGCCCGCGGGTGCGGCAGGCCCGTGCCCGTGCCCGTGCCCGTGCTCCATCTCGGTCCCGGCGGGCCGGCGCCGGTGCCGGGCGCCTACATACTGCGGGGACGGATCCTCTAGATGCACCGGCCGATCCTCCCGTGCCGGAGCGCAGCCGACGACCATCCGAGGTCGACTGCTCCCGAAAGTGGCTACGGCAGCGGAACCGACGTCCCCAAACGTCCGCTGCTCACCGTTCTGCCCCGGTGGCGACGACGAGGCCGTCGTCAGTTCCGGCGATGATCATCCCGGCGGCGCTCAGCTCGGCAACAAGGATGGACGCCGGCACGATCCACCAGTCGTACTCGGCGGTGGCCTCGTTGAGCGGGGTGTCGCCGTCGAGGGTGCGGTAGGTCATGGTCCATCGGATCTGCTGCGGTCCCGTGGGGACCGCTCGCCCGGTTCCCTCGTAGCGAAGCGTCCCGATCTCGACGGAGAACGGTGGGAACTGCGGGACCTCGACGGCGGTGTCGGGCGGCTGGACGGTGAACGCGACCGGCGCCCCGGGTGCGAGTCGCGCGGCCAACGCCCGGAACAGTGCGGACCGCTCGGCGGGGCTCACGTGTCCGATCATGTGCATGCCGGAGACCGCGGCGATCCGGTCGGGCAGGGGCACCTCGGATGCCCCGCCCGGATACACGGTGACCCGGTCGCGGTCGTTCCTGTCGGCGAGGCGCGCGAGTAGTGCCGCTCGCAGCTGTGGCGACGGTTCGGCGAGGAGAACCGGGGCCCGCGGGATCGTGTCCAGGATGACGTCGGTGCCCAGGCCGGTGCCCGCACCCAGTTCCAGCACGGTTCCGGCGTCGGGATCGGTGCGGGCGAGCACGTCGGCGAGGCGGGTGCGTAGCCCGGTCCACGTCGGTTCGCTGAGGAGGTGCAGGTACTCCGCAGCCGCGTCGTACTCGTACCGGGTAGTCATGGTCACATTATTGCACTTGATATTCATTGTCGATTAGCGGTCGTGGTCGGCTCCGGATGCGGATACGGAATGTGATTCAGACCGGCCGCGACCAGAGTCGGGAGGCGAGGTCCGGTACAAGCAAACCGTCATCGTGACCGAGAGCGCGCTGTGCGACACAAGGAAAGGCCCTCCGAGCCGGTCTAGCAGCTCAGAGGGCCTATTCCTTGATCATTGTCAGTCCAGGTAGTCGCGCAGCACCTGCGACCGCGACGGGTGACGCAGCTTCGACATCGTCTTCGACTCGATCTGCCGGATCCGCTCGCGCGTGACCCCGTAGACCTGCCCGATCTCGTCGAGCGTGCGGGGCTGGCCGTCGGTGAGGCCGAAGCGCAGCCGCACGACACCCGCCTCGCGCTCGGAGAGCGTGGCGAGCACGGACTGGAGCTGGTCCTGCAGGAGCGTGAAACTCACCGCGTCGACCGCGACGACCGCCTCGGAGTCCTCGATGAAGTCGCCGAGCTGGCTGTCGCCCTCGTCGCCGATGGTCTGGTCGAGCGAGATGGGCTCCCGGGCGTACTGCTGGATCTCCAGCACCTTCTCCGGGGTGATGTCCATTTCCTTCGCCAGCTCCTCCGGGGTGGGCTCACGGCCCAGGTCCTGGAGCAGCTCGCGCTGGATGCGACCCAGCTTGTTGATGACCTCGACCATGTGCACCGGGATACGAATGGTGCGGGCCTGGTCGGCCATGGCCCTGGTGATGGCCTGGCGGATCCACCACGTGGCATAGGTGGAGAACTTGTAGCCCTTGGTGTAGTCGAACTTCTCGACCGCGCGGATCAGGCCGAGGTTGCCTTCCTGGATGAGGTCCAGGAATGCCATGCCGCGGCCGGTGTAGCGCTTTGCCAGGGACACCACGAGACGGAGGTTGGCCTCCAGCAGGTGGTTCTTGGCACGTTCGCCATCACGGACGATCCAGCGTAGATCACGGCGGAGCTGGGGGGAGACCTTCTCGCCGGCGTCGATCGACCGGCGCATCCGCTCGGCGGCGTAGAGGCCGGCCTCGATGCGCTTGGCGAGCTCGACCTCCTCCTCCGCGTTGAGCAGCGCGACCTTGCCGATCTGCTTCAGGTAGGCGCGGACCGAGTCGGCCGAGGCGGTGAGCTCGGCGTCCTTGCGGGCCTGCCGCAGTGCCTCCGACTCCTCCTCGTCCCACACGAAGTCGCCGGACTTCTGAGGTGTGGAGGAGCGCTCCCGCTGGGCCGGGCTACGACGGTTGGCACCGGTGTTGGCTACCTCGTCGTCGTCCTCCTCCTCGTCGTCCTCGTCGACGGCGACCTCCGTGCCCTCGGGCGCGTCGGTGACGAGATCGGCGTCGAGCTCGACGTCCACCTCCTCGAGATCCGTGGGCTCGCCATCGAGCTCGACGTCTGCGCCGTCGAGATCGGTGGGCTCACCATCGCCCGCAGGGGTGCCCCCTTTACGGGTGGAACCCCCGCTCTTCTTCGCCGGCGCACCCGTGCGCGACCGCGGCGACTTCGTCGCGGTCTTGGCGGACGCGCCCGTCCGTGAACGGGCACGTGCGGGTGCGGGACTCGTCGTCGTTTCGACGGTCGAGTCGATGCGGGTTGCGGAGTCTGCGGCTGCCACTAGGCCCTCTCGCTACGGTGCGCTCTGCGGTGCGCCGGGACGCGTATGAGATCCGGCTGCAGGTCGAGATGTTGTCGGATACCGCGCCGGATCGCCGTCCTGGTGCTCTCTGGAGGCCATCCCGCATCGGGGTACCGCGTCATTGTAACTGCGTGTGCTCCAGACGTCCGCGCCTCGCCACGGGAAGCGTGGACGATCTGTGTTCAGCCGGGTACACGGACGTCACTCTGTGGGGGTCATATGGTCGGATGATGTCCGTGGACGAGGCCCGTTCGACCGTACCGACCGATACCGGCACAGCATCCGCCGACGACCCGGAAGGGTTGCGGCGCATCGCGGAGCGCCTCGTCACGGAGGCGGCCGAGCACCTTCGGGGGCTCCCCCGTCCGTGGGACGACGACGCCGCAGGCGGGTCGCCCGAGAGCGTCTCCACGAAGAGCACACCCACCGATGTGGTCACCGCGTCCGACCAGGCGCTGGAGAACCTGATCAGGGAGCGGCTCGCGCAGCTGAGGCCCGGCGACGCCGTCGTGGGGGAGGAGTACGGGGGCACCGCCGAGGGCTCGCGCACGCTGTGGGTCGTCGACCCGATCGACGGCACCGTCAACTTCCTCTACGGACTGCCCTGGTACGCGGTGTCGGTGGCGGCCGTGCGCGACGGGGTGTCCGTGGCGGGCGCCGTGATCGAGCCGGCGTCGGGGCGGCTGTGGAGCGCGTCAGCCGGTGGCGGAGCCACCTGCGACGGCAGGCCCCTGCGGGTCTCGGCGGAGTCCGACGTGTCGCTGTCGTTGCTCGCCACGGGCTTCTCGTACCGCGCGGAGCGCAGGGTGCGGCAGGTGGCGATGGTCAGCGGTCTGCTGCCCCTCGTGCGCGACGTCCGGCGCACCGGCTCTGCGGCGCTGGACCTCTGCGCGGTGGCGGCGGGCTGGGCGGACGCCTACCTGGAGCACGGGTGCAGCTGGTGGGACTGGGCCGCGGGTGCGCTCATCGCCACCGAGGCGGGTGCCGTGGTGCGCACCCCCGGCCCCACCGGCAGCACCCCGCCCGACGACGGTCTCGGTGCCGACGCTCTGTTCGCCGCCACTCCCGGCATCGCCCACGAGCTCGCCGCGCTGGCGCGGGAGCACGGGGCCGCCTCGGTGTGACCCCGGCGGAGCGGGCCACCTCCTAGCAGCTCGCGGAGCGGGCCTCCTCCAGCAGCGACGGATCCACCGTCGGCGGGGCGGGGGCCGCATCGGCCGCGTTCGGGTCGGCGTTGGCGGAGCCGTCCGTGCCCCCGCTCGGGCCCTTCGACAGCTGGTCGAGCACGTCCTGGGCCGCCCGCTGGGGGTTGAGGTCGCCGAACGCGGTGCCCACCGCCACGTCCACCGTGTTCTCGGTACGCGCGTCACGCACCAGTTCGGCGCAGGGGATCACCAGCGCCACCGTGCTCGCCGCGGCCTCCCCGGCCGGGCCGAAGCGGACCTGGCCGATGCACTCCAGGTTCTCGTCCGGGTAGAAGGGGTCGTTGTCCGGGGGCGCCGCCTCGCCGAAGCCGAGGTCACCCAGCTGCGCGGCCACCAGGTTGGCCTGCCCGCGTTGCCCGCCCGCGTTCAGCACCCGCACCTGGACCGACGACGGCGCGACCGGCGGCACCGCGTTGATGACGTCGGCCGGCACCGGCTGGCCGGGGGGCGGCCCCGCGACCGGCGGCGGGCACTGTGCGGTGCCCGCCGGTCCGGAGGCGTTCACCAGCACCGTCGCCCACGTCGCCACCGCGGCCACCGCCAGCACCGTCACCAGGATCAGCACCGGGGTGCGCCTGCGGCGCTGGTAGGGCCGGGGACGTCGCATCGTTCCGTTCGCCATCACGCCGCCAGTCCCTCGGCGAGTACGTGATGTCCCAGCGCCACCAACGGGTCCACGCTGCCCTCCAGCCCTTCTGCCATCGACGCCGGCACCATCCCCGCGCGGACCCGCGCCAGGATGCCGGCGAGCACCACCGCCAGCTTGAACGCCCCGAACGCCACGTACCACGGCAGGGGGGACAGATCGAGGCCCGTGCCCGCGGCGTAGGCCCGCGCGATCTCGGGACGCCCGAGGAACCCGGGAAGCTGCGTGGGGCTCGGAATGTGCTGCGCCGCACGCCAGGCCGGATGGTCGTCGGCCTCGCGCCAGTAGACGAGGAGCAGCCCGAGGTCGGCGAGCGGGTCGCCGAGCGTCGACAGCTCCCAGTCGAGGACGGCCCGGATGCGCCCCGGGTCGCCGGCGTCGAACAGGCAGTTGTCGATGCGGTAGTCGCCGTGCACGATCGTGTGGCGCTGCGTGGTGGGCAGCGCCCCGGCCAGTGCCTCGGCGAGCCGGGTCAGTTCGGTGACCGTCTTCTCCTGCACCGGGATCCCGCCGTCGCGGGCCTTCTCCCACTGGGTGACCCAGCGCCGCACCTGACGCGCCAGGAACCCCTCCGGCCTCCCGAAGTCGCCGAGCCCCACCGCTGCGGGGTCGATCGCGTGCAGCGCGACCAGCACGTCGACCAGTGCCTGGCTCGCCCGCCTGCGCTCGTCCTCGGTGGTGGCCCAGCCCGGTGGCAGCTCGCCGAGGGGGACGACACCGTCCACGAGTTCCATCACGTAGCAGGGTGCGTCCACCGGGGGCCCGCCCGCCGACGACGCCAGCACGCGGGGGACGGGAACGGGGGTGCCCGCCAGCGCGGAGATCACCCGCTGCTCCCGTCCCATGTCGTGGGCGGTGGCCGCGACCTCGCCGACCGGCGGGCGGCGCAGGACGACGGCCCCGGCCGGGCTGTCCACCCGATAGGTCAGATTCGACCGGCCACCCCCGATCGGGCGGAGCGTGCTGTGGTGCCACGCGGGGTCATCGAGGCGCTCGGCCAACCAGGCGCCGACAACAGTCGCATCCGCCCCGGGATGGGTACCGGGGACGGCTCGCGAATCGTCGGTGACGTCGCGGTTGGAGGAGAGTGCCACGACGGGCACCCTAACGGCCGCACCAGAGCACGGCGGGGCACCGGGCGCGTGTCGAGGCCCTGAGCTACCCTCTGCGCCCCGGGGGCAGTCCGAGCACTTGACGGCGTTATATCCGATCCAGTCGCGGCCCGGGTTGAGCTGAGACGCGCGTCACACCAATGCGGGGCACAAAGCCCTGCGCTGCCGCGTTGACCAGCCGCACGATGACGACAGGTGTGTTAAGAGGGTGGGAACGATGGCGACCGACTATGACGCGCCGCGGCGCAACGAGACAGACGACCTGGCTGAGGACTCGCTCGACGAGCTGAAGGCCCGGCGGAACGAGGCACAGTCGTCCGTCGTCGATGTGGACGAGTCGGACACCGCGGAGAGCTTCGAGCTGCCCGGTGCCGACCTGTCCGGCGAGGAACTGACGGTCAAGGTGCTGCCGAAGCAGGCCGACGAGTTCACCTGTGCCAGCTGCTTCCTGGTTCACCACCGGAGCCGGCTGGCCGAGAGCAACGGCTCGCAGTACATCTGCCGTGACTGCGCCGCCTGACGCACGTGCACTGCTGTCGGGCGGCGCGGTGACAGCCGCCTGACCTGCGAGGCGCCGGGTTCCTGTCCGGCGTCCCGTGGTGGCGCTCCGGAGAGGACGTCACCCGATCGACACGGCCCCGAACCGGTTCTCCGGTCCGGGGCAGAGTCGTTTTCGGGGTCGTCCCCGGGACCGCCGTCGTCACCTCTGCAGGGCTGTGATCAGGGCTTCCGGGTCGCGAACGCTGAAGACCCAGTAGGGCGTGGGGTCGTCGGGGTCGGTGATCTCCACGCGAACGACGGGGCGCACCCACGCGCGGAGCATCAGAAACGCCGTCGGGTCCAGCTCCGGACCCAGCGCCTGCTGCTTGTTCTCCTTGGGCACGATCTCCGCGCGACCGACGTAGCGCAGTGGGATCCGGGCCTGGCCCACCTGCAGCTCCGTCGCCGTCACCTGGATGCGCATGCGGCCGAGCCAGAACAGGATGATCACCAGTAGCGGGACGAAGACCGCGTACCCGATCCACTCCCGGACTCCGGGGTAACCCATATGGATCTCTGCGCCGAGCAGCACCCCCACACCGATGGCCGGCAGGTACCACCACAGGGGTACGGACAACCGCTCGTCGAACCGGGGACTGCCGGACGTCGCAGGCGCGCCCGCCGACGGATGCTCGCTCACGGGAGCCGAGGGTAGCGTCGCCCGTCGTGCCCGGCCCTGTCGACGCTCCTCAGCATGAGCCGCTCATCGCATCGCCGGCAGCCGCGCTGCCCGGATCCCCGGTCGAGGTGCTCCTCACCCGGCTCGACCCGGAGCTGCCCGTTCCCTCCTATGCCCGTCCGGGTGACGCCGGGGTCGATCTGCGGTGCACGGCCGACGTCGTCCTCCCTCCCGGCGAGCGGGCAGTGGTCGGCACCGGCGTCGCGATCGCGCTGCCCGTGGGCTACGCGGGGTTCGTCCATCCCCGATCCGGCCTGGCCGCACGCACAGGGCTCTCGATCGTCAACGCACCGGGCACTGTCGACTCCGGATACCGGGGCGAGATCCTGGTGTGCGTGATCAACCACGATCCCCGCGAGGAGCTGCGGCTGCGCCGCGGCGACCGGATCGCGCAGCTCGTCGTGCAGAAGGTCGAGCAGGTGCGGTTCGTCGAGGTCACGGCACTGCCGGCGTCCGAACGCGGGGCAGGTGGCCACGGCTCCACGGGGGGACACGAGCGACTGGGTTCCGGAGAGGCGCTGTAGTGGCCCGGCGGAACCGCGCGGCCGTCGCCACCAAGGCGGCCGCTGACGAGCTACGCACGGGTGGTGCGCTCGCGCTCGAGCCGCGGGACGACGACGTGCCGTTGAGCGGCCCGTACGACGGGGACGACCTCGACCCGGAGATCACCGACGCCGCGGGGGTCGTCGACTTCGGCGCGGTGCGGGTGCCGGTGCCGAGCCAGGGCACCGTCGCCGTCGAACCCACCGCCAACGGGCGGATGCAGGCCGTGCACGTCGCGCTCCCCGAAGGCAGGCTCTCGGTCAGCGCGCTCGCGGCGCCCAAGTCGTCCAAGCTGTGGCCGGAGCTGGCGCGCGAGATCGACGCGTCGCTGCGCGAGGGCGGCGCCACGGTGCGGTCGTTCCAGGGGCAGTGGGGCCGCGAGCTGCACGCCACGTCCGGCGCCGCGAAGTCGGTGTTCGTCGGGGTGGACGGCGCACGGTGGATGCTCTACGGCGTGGCCACCGGGCCCGCCAACCACGCCGAGACGCTCGACGCGGAGCTGCGCCGGATGCTGCGCGCCACCGTCGTGGTCCGCGGGCGCTCGCCCTACCCGGTGCGCACCGTCCTGCCGCTGGTGGTGCCCGAGCACCTCGCCGAGGCCATGGCCGCGTCCGAGGCCGCGAAGGCCGCCGCAGCGGCCACGGACGCCGCGCCGTCCACGCCGCCCGCCGCCCCGACGGACCAGGCCGCCCCACCGGCTCCCGCAGCGGCCGCACCGCCCGCCGCGGCCGAGCCTCCGGTGGAGGAGTGGGCCGCCGCGGAGCCGGCCGCCCAGGAGGCCCCGCGCGCCTGGCCGTCCCCTGCTCCTCGCCTGCCTGCTCCTCGCCCGCCCGCTCCTCGCCGCCGGCCCACCGGAGTCCCGGCCGAGGAGGCCGCGCCCGCCGCCTGGCAGCGGAACCCGACCGCAGCTCCCTCGGATCAGGAGGCCGGCGCACCGCTGTGGGCCGACCCCGTCCAGCGCATCGCCGACGCCGAGGAGGCCGCCCCTGCTCGGCGGTCCGGCTTCGACGAAGCTCCCACCGAGATCTGGGGGCCCCTGCCGTCCGACCCGGCGGAGCACGGTGTCGCGGACGCCCGGTCCACCGGATCGTGGCCCACGGAGGCGTGGCGGTCCCCCGAGCCCGACCGCGTGCAGGAGTCGGGTGACCGCTGGGCGGCAGCCGAGCCGACCTCGTCGGGCACGGGGTTCCTGGAGGGCTTCCCCACCCAGCCGTGGGCGTTCGACCCTCGCCTGGAGGATGCGGCGGCCCCGGAGGCGTGGTCGCCCGCCCGCGAGGACCTGCCCGGGCCCGCCTTCTACGAGGAGGACGTGCCGACCGACCCGTGGCCGCTCGCCGACCGCTACCGCGTCGAGCCGACCCCCGTACCGGGGGAGCGGTCGTGGCCCGGCACCGCGGCCTCGAACGGGTACGCCCACCCGGACGACCGCGCTCCCGAGGGCGACGCCGTCACGGGCACGGGTGGCCGGCGTCGCCTCGTCGAGCCGGTCGAACCGCGGCCGGCCCGGCGCGCACCCGATCCTGCCGACGCCGTTCCGCCGGCTGCCCTGCGCCGTGACCCCGACGAGCCGTACCGCCCCGCGACCGGGGAGTACGCGGTGCCGATGGAGTACGGGACACCGACCGGGTACTTCGAGGCGCCGGCCGAGTACGCGGCGCCGGTTGACCATGGCAGGCGTCGGGCCGCGGAGCCGGAGCCGCTGACCCGGGTTTTCCCGGCGCTCGGCGCCGCATCCGCCGGAGGTGGCCCGCTTCCGGGTGAGACCTCCGATGCCCTGGCCCGGCCCGCTCGCGGCAGGCACGCGGCACCGGACCCGGGCGACGAGACGTCCGAGACGATGCCGCTGCAGGTCTTCGTCGCGCCCTCCGACACGGAGCGGCCCTCGGGACGGCACCGGCGGCCGGACGAGTAGGTCGTGCACGGGATCGCCCGGACGGGCCGCCGTACTACGGGACGGGCGTCCTGGCCGCATCCGCCCGGGCGCCGGCCCGCGCGGCGCGCAGCCATCCGAGCACGGCGGCGCGGCCGAGCACGGCCGGGTCCGCGCCGAACACCGCCAGCTCCGCGCTGAGCAGGACCGCGCGGGGAAGCAGCGCGCGCCAGTGCTCGGCCACCGCGAGCGGGTGCACGGGATCGTCGACGAGCGCCGCCAGCCCGACGGGCACGTCCAGCGACCGGAGGGCGCTCGCGTCCGGGGCCGGCTCGGCCGCCGCCGCATCGAGCGCGGCGGCCAGCCCGGTGCCGTACCGCTGCCACGCCCTGGCCAGCTCAGCGGCCAGCCACGGCGGCGAGCCCGCCTCCGCCGTCGCCACGGCCCCCGCCACTCCGCTGTCGCGCACGCACGCCGCGGTGGCCCGGGCGGCCAGTGCCGCAGGGGCGTCGCCGGGCTGTCCGGTCCACGCCGGCAGTGCCAGCAGCAGCCCGGCAGGCCCGGGTCCGCCTGCGGCCCGACGCTGCGCGGCCCACGCCGCGGCCACGTGGGCGCCGAGGGAGATGCCGCCCACCAGAACCGGGCCGGGGCGCTCCAGCGCCGCGTCGAGCGCGGCGCGGTACCCGTCGATCACATCACGTCCGTGCCGCGGGGCCACGGCCTGCAGTTCGACGCCGAGCGCGCCCAGCGGGCCGGCGAACACCGATCGGACGAACACCTCGTCCGAACCGGATCCGGGCAGCATCACAGCCCGCACCGTTCACCCCCGCCGCACGGCCCCGGACGAAGGGCTCGATACGCTCACATGGCGGCGTGCAGTCACACGTCGCCAACGTTTCCAACGCGTTACCCTGGTGACGTTAACGGCGCCCGACGGTGGGCGCTACCAAGCTGGGGGAGACATGGCCGGCACCGATGGCGGAGCGTTCCGCCGCATGTTGCGCAGGCTGACGAGCGACGTCGAGGTACTCGACGCCGTGGACCTGTCCGAGGACGCGGAGAAGTCCGGAGCGCAGCGCGCATCGGAGTGCGCGTGCGGTCAGGAAGTCACCGTGCTGGGTAGGTTGCGAAGCGTCGAGTTCTGCCCGCAGGATGCCGAGGCCTCTCTCCGGGCCGAACTGTTCGACGGCAGCGAGGGCATTACCCTCATCTGGCTCGGTCGCCGGCGGATCGCGGGTATCGAGCCAGGACGCACGATGCGGGTACGCGGGCGGCTCGCCGTGCGCGACGGCCGTAAAGTGCTCTACAACCCGTACTACGAGATCTGTCAGGCCCAGACACCGTAGGGCCCCGATCACCCTGGGAGCGCAGTGACCGCAGGTCCACCGCCCGACTCTCCGGACGGCACCGGCAGGCCGCCGCGCGAGTTCCCCACCCTGCTCGAGCAGATGGGGGGCGTGCAGGGCATCGTCGCGTCCACCATCCCGGTCGGCGTGTTCGTGGTCGTCAACCTGCTGTTCGCGCTGCAGGCCGCGCTGATCGCGGCCATCGTGGCGGGCGTCGCCATCGCGGCGTGGCGCATCTCGCGCAAGCAGGCGCTGCAGCCGGCCGTGTCGGGGCTGTTCGCCGTCGGCGTCGCCGCGTTCCTCGCGTACCGCACCGGGGAGGCACGCGCCTTCTACCTGCCGGGCCTGCTGTTCAGCGCCGCGCTCGGCCTCGCGTTCCTGGTGTCGGTGCTGGTGCGCTGGCCGCTGGCCGGCGTGGTGTGGCACGGCATCAACGGCGACGGCCAGGGCTGGCGCCAGGACCGCCGGATGCTGCGGGCCTACACGCTGGCGAGCCTGCTCTGGACCCTCGTCTTCGCCGCCCGCGTGGTGGTGCAGGGACTGCTCTACAACGCCGACGAGGAGACCTGGCTCGGTATCGCGCGGCTGGCGATGGGCTACCCGCTCGTCGGAGTGGCGCTGCTCGGCACCTTCTGGGCGGTGCGCCGCGCCCGCCGTGCCCCGGCGCCCTCCACGCCCTGACCGGCGCTCGCGCCGTGCGCTGGTGCGGTGGCCAGGAACTAGTAGCCCAGCGCCGCGCGGATCTCCTCCTCGACCGCGGTGGTGGCCACGAACAGCAGTTCGTCGCCCCCCTCCAGCGCGTCGTCGGACTGCGGCACGATCACCCGGCCCCCGCGCAGGATCACCACCAGGGCGGAGTCGGCAGGCAGCTTCAGCGCCCGGACCGGCTGCCCGGCCAGCGGGGTGTCCTGGGTGAGCGTGACCTCCACCAGGTTGGCCTGGCCCTGGCGGAACGTGAGCAACCGCACGAGGTCGCCGACGGCGACCGCCTCCTCCACCAGCGCGGCCAGCAGCCGCGGGGTGGACACCGCGACGTCGACGCCCCAGTTCTCGCTGAACAGCCACTCGTTGCGCGGGTCGTTCACCCTCGCGACGACGCGGCGCACCGCGAACTCGGTCTTCGCGAGGAGCGAGACCACCAGGTTGACCTTGTCGTCGCCGGTGGCGGCGATGACCACGTCGCAGCTCTCCATGCCCGCGTCCTCGAGCGAGGCGAGCTCGCAGGCGTCGGCGTGCACCCACTCGGCGCGTTCGACGGACTCGGGCTCGATGTTCGCGAGCTCACGCTCGATCAGCATCACCTGGTGCTTGTTCTCCACCAGTTCCAGGGCGATGGACCGCCCGACGGCTCCCGCCCCCGCGATCGCGACGCGCATCCTGCTCACCCTTCCTGCGGCGGGGCCGCAGCCGCCGCCGTGACGTCGCTGACGGTGCCCGACACCGCGGCGACGTAGATCGTGTCCTCGGCCTGCACCGCAGTGTCCCCCTTCGGGAGTACACCGGTGCCGAACCGCACGATGAAGGCCACCCGGCAGCCCGCTGTGGCCTCGAGCTCACGCACCGGCCTGCCCACCCAGTCCTCGTGGACGGGCAGCGGCAGGATCGCGACGGTGCCGGTGGGCTCGCGCCAGGCCGACGCCACGCCGTCGGGCAGCAGCATCCGCATCAGCCGATCGGTGCTCCACGGGACGGTGGCCACGGTCGGGATGCCCAGCCGCTCGTAGACGGCGGCCCGCTTGGCGTCGTAGATGCGGGCGACGACGCGCTCGATCCCGAACGTCTCCCGGGCCACGCGCGCGGAGATGATGTTGGAGTTGTCCCCGCTCGACACCGCGGCGAACGCGTGGGCCCGCTCCACGCCCGCCTCGATGAGCACCTCACGGTGGTAGCCCTCGCCGACGACCTGCTTCCCCCGGAAGTCCGGGCTGAGCCTGCGGAACGCCTGCCGGTCGCGGTCGATCACGGCGACCTCGTGCCCGAGTCGCTCCAGACCGCCCGAAAGCGACGAGCCGACCCGACCGCACCCCATGATCACGACGTACACCGAAAGCCTCCCCGGATCGCGGTGGGAACGCTATCGCGTCTCCACCCGGGACACCGCATAGGCTTTGGTGGTGTCCAAGCTCGGCGTCGCTGTCAAGCGCGTCCTCGTCGGAAGGCCGCAGCGTAGCGACCGACTTGCCCATACCCTGCTCCCCAAGCGCATCGCGCTGCCCGTCTTCGCATCCGATGCCATGTCGTCGGTCGCGTACGCCCCCGAGGAAATCTTCCTGACGCTCTCGGCCGGGGGCCTGGCGACGTACGCCTTCTCGCCGTGGGTCGGCCTCGCCGTCGTGGTCGTCCTGTTGACGGTCGTCACGTCCTACCGGCAGAACGTGCACGCGTACCCGTCCGGCGGCGGCGACTACGAGGTGGCCACGGTCAACCTCGGCCAGAAGGCCGGGCTGACGGTGGCGAGCGCGCTCCTCGTGGACTACACGCTCACGGTGGCGGTGTCGATCTCGTCGGCGGCGGCGAACATCGGGGCACTGGTGCCGTACGTGGCAGAGCACAAGGTGCAGTTCGCCGTGGTGGCGATCCTGGTGCTCACGGCCGTCAACCTGCGGGGAGTCCGCGAGTCCGGCGTCGCGTTCGCGATCCCGACCTACGCGTTCATCCTGGGCATCGGCACGATGATCGTCTGGGGACTGACGCGGATCCTGCTGCTCGGCCAGGACCTGGAGGCTCCGAGCGCCAACCTGCACCTGGTGTCGGAGGGCGACGCCTACACCGGCCTCGCTCTCGTGCTGCTCGTGCTGCGGTCGTTCACCCAGGGCGCCGCGGCGCTCACCGGTGTGGAGGCGATCAGCAACGGCGTGCCCGCCTTCCAGAAGCCGAAGTCCCGCAATGCCGCCTCCACGCTGCTCCTGCTCGGGAGCATCTCGGTGGTGATGTTCTCCGGGATCATCGCGCTCGCGCTGCTGACCCACGCCAAGGTCGCCGACTCCCCGGCCACCCAGATCGTCGACGCGCCCCCCGGCTACGTCCAGGAGACGTTGGTGGCCCAGCTCGCCGAGGTGGTGTTCAACAACTTCCGGCCGGGCTTCTTCTTCGTCGTCATCTTCACGGCCCTGATCCTCGTGCTGGCCGCCAACACCGCCTACAACGGCTTCCCCGTGCTGGGCTCGATCCTGTCCCAGGACCGCTACCTGCCGCGGCAGCTGCACACCCGCGGCGACCGGCTGGCCTACTCCAACGGCATCCTGGTGCTGGCGGGCGTGGCGATCGTCCTGGTGGTGGGGTTCCGGGCCGACGTCACCCGCCTCATCGCGCTCTACACCGTCGGCGTCTTCACGTCGTTCACGCTGAGCCAGACCGGCATGCTGCGGCACTGGAAGCGCCTGCTCGCCACCGAGACCGACCAGGCCGCCCGCCGCCGCATGCGCCGCTCCCAGGCCATCAACGGCTTCGGCGCCGCGATGACCGGCATCGTGCTGGTGATCGTGCTCATCACGAAGTTCACCCGCGGCGCCTGGATCGCGATCGCCGGCATGGTCGTCTTCTTCGTGCTGATGCAGGCCATCCGGCGGCACTACGACCGCGTGTCGGCCGAGCTGGTGGCGGGGGACACCGACGCCGTGCTCCCCTCGCGCAACCACGCGATCGTGCTGGTCTCCACGCTGCACAAGCCGACGCTGCGGGCCGTGGCCTACGCCAGGGCCACCCGACCCGATGTACTGGAGGCGGTCACCGTCAACGTCGACGACAGCGACACCAAGCGCCTGATGCGCGACTGGGAGAAGCGCAAGCTGCCGGTACCGCTCAAGGTCGTCGAGTCGCCCTACCGGGAGATCACCAAACCGGTGCTCGACTACGTCAAGCGGATCCGGAGCAACAACCCGCGCGACGTGGTCACCGTCTTCATCCCCGAGTACGTGGTGGGGCACTGGTGGGAACAGATCCTCCACAACCAGAGCGCGCTGCGGCTCAAGGGCAGGCTGCTGTTCCAGCCCGGGGTGATGGTCACGAGCGTCCCGTGGCAGCTGGAGTCGTCCGAGCGGGTCACGCGGCGTCCCGAGACACCGCCCGGTTCCTCGCGGCGGGGTTACGAGTCGGCGCCGCCGGCACGCGAGGACACCCAGGCGCCGACTCCCAGCCCGTCCAAACCGGCTGCCCCGGCCGCCCCGGCAGCACCGGGAACGCGCCGTGGGTGAGGTCGTGGGTGACGCCGTCGTGAGCAGTGCCGCGGCGACCAAGGCGGACTGGACCGACCGCATCCTGGAGCTCGAGGTGGGCCCGGTCGCCCACGGCGGCCACTGCGTCGCGCGTTCGGAAGGGCGCGTGGTGTTCGTCCGGCACGCCCTGCCCGGCGAGCACGTGCTGGCCGTGGTGAACGAGGACGGCGGCGGCTCCTTCTGCCGGGCCGACGCAGTGGAGGTGCTGGAGGCGTCGCCCTGGCGGGTGCCTGCCCCGTGCAGCTGGGCGCGGGCGGGTGGCTGCGGGGGGTGCGACTTCCAGCACGCCGACCCGGCCGCGCAGCGCTCCCTCAAGTCCGATGTGCTCGCCGAGCAGCTCAGCCGGCTCGCCGGGATCGAGCGGCGGGTGCCCGTCGAGGAGCTGCCCGGCGGGGCGCTGGGCTGGCGGCACCGGGTCCGCCTCGCCGTCGACGACGAGGGCCGGGCCGGGCTGCGCGCCCACCGCAGCCACGACGTACTGCCCATTGCGGACTGCCCACTCACCCCGTCCGGCATCCTGCCGCCGGTGCTCGAGCACGGCTTCGACCCCGGCACGGAGGTCGAGGTGGCGGTGGACGCCCATGGCCGCGTCCACGTCGGTGACGACGGGCCGGTCGTCCAGCGCGCCGCAGGGCGCGAGTGGCTGCTGTCGCCCGGCGTGTTCTGGCAGGTCCACCCGGCGCTCCCCGACACCCTCGCCGCCGTGGTGGGGGAGTGGGCCGACGCGCCGCGGGGCGGCACCGCGTGGGACCTCTACGGCGGCGTCGGGCTCTTCGCCGCCGTGCTCGCCGGACAGGTCGGGCCCGAGGGCGCGGTCACGGTGGTCGAGTCCTCGCGGCAGGCCGTCGCGGACGGGAAGGCAGCTCTCGCCGACCTGCCGCAGGTGGGATGGCGCGTCGGCCGCGTGGAGCGCGTACTGGGTGGCCTCGGGGCGCGCCCGGACGTGGTGGTCGCGGATCCGCCCCGCCGCGGGCTCGGCCGCGAACTGGTGGACGCGCTGTGCGGCCACGCTCCCGACCGCGTGGTGCACGTGGCCTGTGACCCGGCGGCCCTGGCCCGGGACGTGGCGCTGTTCGCCGAGCGAGGCTTCCGCCTGGCGGAGCTGCGGGCGTTCGACGCGTTCCCGATGACCCACCACTTCGAGTGCGTGGCGCTGCTGACGCGGGCCTGAGCGCCCGAAGTTCAGGAAAGCCACTTTGCCGCCCTCTCCGGGCAGGAAAGTGGCTTTCCGGAACCTGCGGAACCCGCGAGTGGGGGCGCGTCAGCGATGATCGGGGTGTGGAACTCGCCGACCATCTGACCGGATGGGCTCCCGAGCCCGTCGAGACCACGGCGCGCATCGACGCCCGGCCCTCCCACGCCTTCGCCGCCCTGCTGGACGAGCCGAGCCCGGTGCGGGGGGCGGGCGACCCCCTGCCGCCGATGTGGCACGGCTTCCACCTGCTCGACCATCCCGCCCAGGCCGACCTCGGCGACGACGGGCACCCCGCCCACGGCCGGTTCCTGCCGCCGCTGCCGCACCGCCGCCGCATGTTCGCCGGAGGCAGGCTGGAGGTGCGGGACCCGCTGTGCGTCGACGACGTGGTCACCCGGCGGTCGTCGCTGGTGGCGGCCACCCCGAAGAGCGGGCGCAGCGGTGCCATGGTGCTGGTGACGGTGCGCCACGAGTTCCTCCGGGACGGCGAGGCGGCGCTGGTGGAGGAGCAGGACTTCGCCTACCGGAGCCAGCCGCCCGGGACCGACCGGGGGTTGCAGGCCGCAGCACCGGCCGCGGGAGAGGACGAGCCCGGACGGTGGCACGTGCGGCTGCACCCGGACGAGGCGCTGCTGTTCCGCTTCAGCGCGCTCACCTACAACAGCCACCGCATCCACTACGACCACCCGTACGTCACGGGCGTGGAGGGCTACCCGGGGCTGGTGGTGCACGGGCCGCTGCTGGCGCTGCTGCTGCTGGAGCTGCCCCGGCGTTTCGCGCCGGAGCGGCGGGTCAGCGGCTTCTCCTACCGGCTGCTGCGCCCGGCGTTCGCCGGGACCGACGTGGTCGCCGACGGGGACGGCGAGGGGTCACTGGTGGCCGGCGTGCCGGGCCAGGCGCCGTCGGTGGAGGGCACGGTCCAGCTGGCGTGACCGCGGCAGCGGACCCCAGCCCCTGCCCCCCAGAAGTTCAGGAAAGCCACTTTCCTGCCCTCTTCGGACCTGAAAGTGGCTTTCCTGAACCGGACGCCGGTCAGCCTTCGCGGAGGAAGGAGCGGATGGCGTCGGCGACCGCCGCGGGGTCGGAGACGTGCGCGAAGTGCTCCTGGTCCGGGAACTCCACGAGCGTGGTGTCGGGCGTGTGCTTGGCGAGGAAGCCGGTGGCGTCGATCTGGTGCTGGGGGCTGCCGCCGCCCAGCAGCAGCAAGGTGCGGTTCCGGACGGTCGTGAACCGGTCGAGGTCGTCGACCAGCGCGTCGGTGACGCGCAGTTCGCGCAGCCAGACCGGGGCGAGGGCGGCCCACTCGGCCCACATCGGGGTCTGTCGAAGATCCGCGACGGCGGCGTCCGGCGCGTTGATGACGCCGGACAGGAAGATCGTCAGCGCCTCGTCGTTGTCCCCGCTGTCGACCGCGGCGGCGATGGCCGCCAGTGCAGTCGCGGGAAGACGGCCGGCCACCGGCAGGGGCGGTTCGTACAGCACGAGCGCGGAGATGTCGGCGCCCGCCGCGGCGGTGGCCGCCGACACGATCCCGCCGTAGGAGTGCCCGAACAGCGTCGCCCCGGGCCCGGCCACCGCGAGCACGGCCTCGATGTCGGCGATCTCGGTGGCGAGGTCGTGGTCCTCGGCATCACCGCTCAGTGGCCGCCCGCGGCGGTCGACGAGGAACAGCGTGTACTCGTCGGCGAGGGCGTGGGCGACGGGCAGAAACTGCTCGCCGGTGGCGAGGGCGCCGTGGACGACGACGATCGCCGGGCCGGTGCCGAGCCGGTGCCAGCCGATGGTGGTGCCGTCCGATGACGTCGTGCGCCCGGTCTCGATCGGTGCGGATGCCTCGGGAGCCATGGCGTGAAATTACGCGGTCGGTCGGCGCCGAACGTGACCTGCGTAGCAGAGGTCACCCACGAACCGCTTACATCGGCACGGAACGACCGGCGGCAGGTGCCGCGTTGACAGGCGCGTTTCCTGCTGGTCGGCTCGGTCCGGTGGAGATCACGTTCACCCCGGCCGTCCCGATCCTGCGCATGCACGACGTCGACGTCGCACGGCGCTTCTACGTCGACTACCTCGGCTGTTCCGTGGACTGGCAGTACGGCGAGGGAGACCGCCCTGTCTACCTGCAGGTGTCGCGGGGTGCGCTGGTGCTGCACCTGTCGTCACACCACGGCGACGGCACCCCGGGAGCCGCGGTGCTCGTCGAGACCCGCGGCCTCGACGACCTGCACGCCGAACTCGGCAGCACGGGCTACCCGTTCCTGAACCCGGGCATCGAGGACGGTCCCGCAGACGGCCGGACGATGGAGCTGATCGACCCGTCGTCCAACCGCCTGCGGTTCTTCGAGCGGCCGGCCACCGCCTGAGACCCGGTCAGCTGTGGCAGTGGGCCGTGGTCGGCGGGAGGTCCAGGGCCGGGTTGCCGTCGAAGAACCCGGTGGGCTTGAGCATGAAGCCCACCGTGCTCACCGGCATCACGGGCCAGTCCTCCGGCCGCACGATGTGGTGGGCGCCGAACGTGTACCAGACCACCACGTCGGCGCCTTCGAGCGGACGGTCACCCGCCCCGTACGCCGGCAGACCCTGGCCGCCGGGGTGCTGGGCGGGGTAGTCGCCCGCGGCGAAGCGCTGCGACTCGTCGTGGGCGGTGACCCACAGTTGGTGCTCCGTGAACCCGGACCGCGGCGCGTAGAGCGCGTCGGGGGAGTACATCGGAGGCACGGTCGAGCCCGGCATCAACGCGTACGCCGTGGGTGCGCCGAGGGCTGAGGTCTTCTCGGCGCTCTCGATCCGCCAGAACCGCGCCCGCGCCGCGTCGGTGTCGCGCTTGGCCGCCGCCTCGCTGGCGAGCACCGTGCGGTGCACCTCCCAGGCGTTGCCGTGCGGGTTGTCCGGGCCCGGAGGGCTCGGCGCGGAGTCGACCTCGACCACGGTGTTGGCGCGCCCGTCCACGCTCATGTCCAGCCGCACGCAGAAGAAGTGCTGGTGGTTGGGCCCGTACAGACCCGGAGCGACGAGCGTGCCGTGCTTGGGCGTCTCGCCGGGCGCGACGGCCCCGGTGGAGATGACGCCGCTGAGCTTGATCTCGTACTCGATCAGCCCGTCGTTGTAGAGGTACCAGAAGTACCCGTACTCGTAGTTCCCGACGGTGACGATCGTGGAGATCACCAGTCGCCGCCTGCGCCGCACCTGCACCGCGTTCGTGCGGAAGTCGGTGTGCTTCCAGGCGATGCCCGCGTCCTCCTCGTGCATGCAGACGGCGTTGCCGATCGTGACGGGGGCGCCGTCGTTGTCGTTGACGACCGCGTCGAAGTACCGGATGTGCCCCACGCAGTCGCAGCCCAGCGTCAGCTGGTTCGCCAGCCAGCCCACGCCGTACTCGCCCTGGTCGAACACGTTCTTGAACCGGTGCGTCGGCGCCGGGTCCCCGTAGGGCACGTACATCTCGGCGAGCGAGGCCCGGTAGACGATCGGCCGTCCGTCGTAGCCGACCTGGTGCAGCACCAGTCCCTCGCGTGGGGTGAAGCCGATCCGCAGCCGCCATTTCTGCCAGGCCACCGCGTGCCCGTCCACCGTGAAGCTCGGGCCGTCGGGCTGGGTGATCTCGATCGGCGTGACGTCGTCGCGGTAGGCCTCGACCGCGGGCACGTTGCCGGGCTCGAAGATCCACGGTTCCTCGTAGTTGCCCGGCGTCTCGGGGATCGGGACGACGCCGTGGTCGTTGACCTCGAGCACTTCGCCCGCGTGGAGGTCCACCACCACGACCAGACCCTCGACGGGCCGGGCGTAGCCGTGCTCGCCGGGTGCCGAGCGCACCCACGTCAAGGGACGCGCGATCCGGCGCACGGACGGGTGGTCCTCCGGGCCCGTCCAGCTCGAGGCCCACGGGTCGATCATGGTGAGCGAGAAGTCCTCGACACCGCGCAGGCGCATGGCGTCCTGCCAGCGCGGGTCGGCCTGCACGATCTTCTCGCAGGACTCGAACTCCTCCGCCATCATCGGCGCCTGCACGCCCTCGATGGCCTCGAACGACAAGACCGTCTCGTCGGTGAGCGAGACGACCGCCTCGTAGGTGACGCCTTCGCCGCGCTGGTAGAGCACGATGTGCGCCTCACGCGGCAGCGGCTCGTCGCCCGGCGACCAGTCGAACACCGCGGCCTTCGGCGGCTCGCGCAGCGAGACGAACACGAATCGCGCGGCCTCCGTCAGTCCTCTCGACGCGCGTAGGACCTCCGTGGCGGCGGCGATCTCCGCGCTGCTGAGCGGCTCCAGTGGATGGCCGGCAACTGCGCCCGGGGTGGTGACGGTGGGATCCTCGACGGCGGTCATGCGGTAGCTCCCTGAGGGGTGTCGGAGGGTTCGCTGATCTCGGCGACCTCGAACTGACCGATCCGGGCGTACCGCGTGGGGTAGCGGTTGCGCAAGACCAGGGCCACACCCATTCCCACCACGAGCACCGCGAGCACCACCCAGGGCAGCAGCCGGATGTAGGCGGCGTCGCCCGCTCCGGAGAGGTCGTAGCGGTTGACCACGAGGAGCACGCAGGCCCCGGTCATGGCCGCGAAACCGATCACCGGGGCGACGAACGTCGACCACCAGCGGAACTCGTCGCGGGCCGTGGTGAGGAAGTACCGGATGATCGCGATGGAGACGAGCGCCTGCACCGCGAGGATGCCGAGCACGCCGAGCAGCGGCGACCACGTGCCCAGCTTGAGCAGCGCGCCCTCGTTGCTGGGGCCGTAGATCACGACTCCCGTCGGCGCCCGAGATGGCGGGGTCCGGTGCGGATCTCCGGAATCGGGGTCTGTCGAGGGGCTCCGACATTCCGCGCTTGCGGCGCGGCGGGAACCGGATGCGGCGCATCGGGCAAGGACAGGTGTGACCGCACCACGGCTCGTAGGAAACGATCCGCCGGGGCCGCTCCCGCTCCGGCTCGTCCCGCCAGAGGAGGACATCTCGCCCGACCAGAGACAGGCCGTCGTCGACGACAGAGCGGTGCTCGCCGCGTCGTTGGGCCGGCCGGAGGAGTTCGCACTCATCTTCGACCGGCATGCCACCGCCATCCGGGCCTACTGCGCACGTCGGGTCGGAGGGAGCGCAGCGGAGGACCTGGTGGCCGAGGTCTTCCTGACGGCGTTCGAGCAGCGCGCCCGGTTCGATCCGGCCCGGGCCGTCGCGCCGTGGCTGTTCGGGATCGCCACCAACCTGCTGCACCGCTTCCACCGACAGGAGCAGCGCGGCCTGCGCGCCCTGGCCAGGACCGGCCGGGACCCCGTCGTCGAGGGGGTGGCCGAGCGGGCCGCCGAACGGGTGGACGCAGGCCGGTTCTCCCGTGAGCTGGCCGCGGCGCTCGGAGCCATGCCCGCCCCGGAGCGTGACGTCCTGCTGCTGTTCGCCTGGGCGAACCTCGGCTACGCCGAGATCGCCGACGCGCTGAACATCCCGGTCGGCACCGTCCGGTCCCGCCTGAGCAGGGGCCGGACCCGACTGCGCACCGCACTCCCGATGCACTCCGGGCAGAACCCGCTGACCGAGAAGGACACACCGTGAACGAGATGGATCTCCTCGCCCGCATGCGGGAGGACACGCCGGAGGACCCGGAGGCGTTGGCCCGGGCCCGGCAGCGACTGCTGCAGCGCGCAGCCGCCCCGGCGGCCGGACCTGCGCGTCCGTCCCAGGGCCGGACGCAGCGCGGGTGGACGCAGAGCAGATGGACGTGGCCCCTCGCCGGGGTCGGTGGCCTCGCCGCCGCCGGGCTCGTGGTCGCCGTGGTCCTCGGGGGCACCACGCCGGCCGTGCCCGCGCCGCCCGCCGGCTCGGCCGGTGCCGTCCAGCCGGCTGGGCAGAACATCCTGCTGGTCGCCGCGGAGCGGGCGGAGGATGCCCGGCCCGGCACCGGCCGGTACTGGGTGAGCCGCACCGAGTCGGGCGTGATCAGTGAGGTCGGGCCGGCCGGCAACCGGTACCGGGTGGTCAACCGCGGCCGGGCCGAGACCTGGATCGCGCAGGCACCCGACGGGACGAGCCGGTGGATCAGCGAGTCCCTCGGGGCAAAGCCCCTCACCTCGGAGGACACCGCGGCCTGGAAGCGCGACGGCGAGCCGGGCGGCTGGGAGGTTCCCGCCGGAGCACACGGCAAGGGCTACCTGGAGATCACGGCGTCCCCGCGTCCGCCCATCGGCAGCCCGATCGGCACGGGCGCGCAGTCGTTCGCGCTCGGGGACCGCAACGTCACCCAGCGGGAGATCGACGCTCTCCCCACCGAGTCCGCTCAGCTGCGTTCCACCCTGCTGGAGCGCTTCCACACCGGGGGTGGGGGCGACCTGCCCGCCGGCCAGGACCAGTGGCTGTTCGCGGTGGGCAGCAACATCGTCACCGACATGCCGGTCAGCCCCGGCGTGCGGGCCGCGGCGTTCCGGATGCTCGCCGATCTGTCGGGCGTGCGTGACCTCGGCAGCGTGCAGGACGCCGACGGCCGCGCAGGCCAGGCCGTGGCGATCACCGAGAAGAGCCCCAACGGCACGTTCGAGACCCGGCTGATCATCGACCCGGCATCCGGTGACCCGCTCTCCCGGGAGACGCGGGCCGTGCAGCCGGACGGCGCCACCGTGCTCACCAGCTACGGACTCGTGGTCGACACCGGGTACACCGACGACTCACCGCCGTCGGTGCCGGGCGACCGCTAGTCCGACCGGGATGCTGCAGGGCGACCCCCGCGCGCCTGGGCGTGGGGGTCGCCCGCGACCATGTTCCAGTGACAGGTACGCAGGCTCCGTCGACAACCCCGGTCCACTCGATCCAGCAGCGCATCGCCGACGAGCTCGGCGTGCGGCCCCACCAGGTCACCGCGGCCGTCGACCTGCTCGACGGCGGCGCGACCGTCCCGTTCGTCGCCCGGTACCGCAAGGAGGCCACGGGAGCCCTCGACGACACCCAGCTGCGCACGCTCGAGGAGCGCCTGCGCTACCTGCGTGAGCTGGAGGAACGCCGCACGGTCGTCCTGGACGAGATCCGCAAGCAGGGCAAGCTCGACGAGGCGCTCGAGGCGCGGATCATGGCGGCCGAGTCGAAGGCCCGCCTCGAGGACATCTACCTGCCCTACAAGCCCAAGCGCCGCACCAAGGCGATGATCGCGCGCGAGGCCGGGCTGGAGCCGCTGGCCGACACGTTGCTCGCCGACCCGACGCAGGACCCCGCCACGGTGGCCGCCGGTTACGTCAACGAGCAGGTCGCGGACGTCGCCGCCGCCCTGGAGGGCGCCCGATCCATCCTCGTAGAGCGGTTCGCCGAGGACGCCGACCTGATCGGCGGCCTGCGGGAGCGGATGTGGTCGCGGGGGCGGCTCGTCACGAAGGTCCGCGAGGGCAAGGAGACCGAGGGCGCGAAGTTCGCCGACTACTTCGACTTCTCCGAGCCCTTCACCAAGCTCCCCTCCCACCGCATCCTCGCCGCGTTCCGCGGGGAGAAGGAGGAGGTGCTCGACGTCGTCCTGGAGCCCGAGGACGGGTCGGAGGAGCCGGTGCCGGGCGCCGTCACCGACTACGAGCGCACGATCGCCGTCGCGTTCGGTGTCTCCGACCAGGGCAGGCCGGCCGACAAGTGGCTCGGTGACGCCGTGCGCTGGGCCTGGCGTACACGGATCCTGCTGCACCTGGGCATCGACATCCGGGTGCGGCTGCGCACCGTGGCGGAGGAGGGCGCGATCGGCGTCTTCGCCACCAACCTGCGTGACATCCTGCTCGCCGCCCCGGCAGGCAGCCGGGCCACGATGGGGCTGGACCCCGGCGTGCGCACCGGGGTGAAGGTCGCGGTCGTCGACGCCACGGGCAAGGTCGTGGCCACCGACGTCATCTACCCCCACGAGCCCCGCCGCGACTGGAACGGCGCGCTCGCCACCCTCACGAAGCTCGCCGCCGCGCACGACGTCGACCTCATCGCGATCGGCAACGGCACCGCCTCCCGGGAGACCGAACAGCTCGCCCGGGAGCTCGCGGCGAAGAACCCGGCGCTCAAGCTGACCCCCGTCGTGGTCAGCGAGGCGGGCGCGTCGGTGTACTCGGCGTCGGCGTTCGCCTCGGCCGAGCTCCCCGGGATGGACGTCTCGCTGCGCGGGGCGGTGTCCATCGCGCGGCGGTTGCAGGACCCGCTCGCCGAGCTGGTGAAGATCGACCCGAAGTCGATCGGCGTCGGCCAGTACCAGCACGACCTGCCGGAGTCGTCGCTCTCCCGCTCGCTCGACGCCGTGGTCGAGGACTGTGTGAACGCCGTCGGCGTCGACGTCAACACCGCGTCGGCGCCGCTGCTGCGCCGCGTCTCCGGCATCACGGAGGGGCTCGCGGCCCAGATCGTGCAGCACCGCGACACGAACGGCCCGTTCCGCACGCGGCGGGCACTCGCCGACGTGCCCCGGCTGGGTCCGAAGGCGTTCGAGCAGTGCGCGGGCTTCCTGCGGATCCGCGGCGGCGACGACCCGCTCGACGTCTCCGGCGTGCACCCGGAGTCCTACCCCGTGGTGCACCGGATCCTGCAGCGGGCGAAGACCGACATCTCCGCGCTGATCGGCAACGCGCCGAAGATCAAGTCGCTGCGGCCGCACGACTTCGTGGACGCCACGTTCGGGCTGCCCACCGTCACCGACATCCTCGCCGAGCTCGAGAAGCCGGGCCGGGACCCGCGCCCGGAGTTCCGCACCGCCACGTTCGCGGAGGGCATCCACAAGATCTCCGACCTGCGGCCGGGGATGCTGCTCGAGGGCCAGGTCACCAACGTCGCCGCGTTCGGCGCGTTCGTCGACGTGGGCGTCCACCAGGACGGCCTGGTGCACGTCTCGGCGATGTCCAAGCAGTTCGTGAGCGACCCGCGTGACGTCGTCAAGTCCGGTGACGTCGTGCGCGTCAAGGTGCTGGAGGTGGACGAGGCGCGCAAGCGCATCTCCCTGACGCTGCGGCTCGACGACGAGGTCGGCGCGAAGCCGCCGCGCACGGGCGACCAGCGGGGCGGCGACCAGCGCGGAGCGGACCGCGGGCCGCGCGACCAGAAGGGGCCCCGCGACCAGAAGGGCGGCCAGCGCGACCAGAGGGGCGGACCCCGCGACCAGAAGGGCGGGCCGCGTGGGGACCAGCGGGGCGGTGGCAGCGACCGCCGTGGCGGTGGCGGTGGCGGCGACCGGCGGGGCGGGAGCGGAGGCCGGCCGGGCGGATCGAGCGGCTCCGGTGGCGGTCTCGGCAACAGCGCGATGGCCGACGCCCTGCGTCGCGCCGGCCTCACGGGTGACGGGAAGAACTGATCGCAACCGCCCCGGACGCGACGCTCGCGTCCGGGGCGACTCACCCGCCGGAATCGGGCGACTCGCGGGATCGCCGGCCGGCTGGCGGGGTACCGGGACCGGACACGGCCCGAGGGGGACCTGAGCTGCTGCGGCCGGCCGGTTCAGCCGGCCAGGAGGGCCACCGCCTGCTCGACGTCCCCCAGGTCGTCCAGCACGTGATGGGCGCCGGCCGCGGCGAGCTCCGCGGCCGGGGTGGCGCCGGTGGCCACCCCCACCGCCACCACTCCCGCGGCGAGCGCGCCCGCCACGTCGTGCACGGTGTCACCGATCACCAGCACGTCCTGGTCGGCGAACGGGCCGTGTGCTGCCTCGGCCCGACGGCGGCAGCGCAGCACGATCTCCGACCGGACGGCGTGGTCGTCGCCGTAGCCGCCGATCGCGGTCTCGAAGTAGCGCTCCAGCCCGAACGCCGTCACCTTCGCGATGCCGATGGCGGTGATGTTGCCGGTGACCAGCGTCTGCACGACGCCGGGCCGGGAGTGCAGTGCGGCGAGGACCTCGGCGACACCGGGCAGCAGCCGCCCCTGCCCCCGCATGCGGTGGCTGCGGGCCCCGAACTCCACCGCGTAACGCGTGAAGAACTCCGCCAGGTGCGGGGCCGCGTCGGGGATGCCGTGCTGCGCGAACAGCTCCGGGGTGATCGAGAGGTCGGTGCGCCCCGCGGCCATCAAACTGCCTGCCCACGCCTGACCGGTGACGGCGGTGAACGCTGCCGCATAGGCCTCGACACCCACCCCGCCCCCGACGAGCAGGGTGCGGTCGACGTCCCACATCAACAACCGCCGGGTCACGTCCCGATCCTCGCACCCGCGGCGGGGCGCCGTCGCGGAGCGTGCGGACGGCGTCAGGGGGCGGTGCAGTTCGAGCCGTTGGCGATGTCCACACCCCACGAGTTGACGTGCGCGGAGTGGGCGTCGCCGCCCAGCAGCATCGTCCACGTGCCGTCGGCCTGGAATCCGTCGAACCGGGAGAGCGGCAGGCCGCTCGGACGGTGCGGACCCCGATAGGGCGGAACTCCGCTCTCCAGATCCGTCGTGGCCTCGTCGTCGAACACCGTGCCGGCGAGGACCTGGGTGTTCCCGCCGTCGTCGATCGCGAGGTACGTGCGGACACCCTGCGGGGAGCGCAGAGTCAGCTCGAGGTCCTCGAGGACGATCCACCCGTCCCCTCTCATGTCGAGGTCCACGAACACGTTCACGTCCCGGACCTGGCCGAGCCCGCTGAACGTCACGGAGGTGGAGGTGGTCCACCCCGGGCTCGACCGGTGCGACGCCACCGCGCACATCTCGGCGGGTGCCGCTGCCGCCGGGACCGTGCTCACGAGCAGGGCCGACACGGCGAGACCCGCCACCGCCCCGACCCGTCCGCCACGCCACATACGCCGGATCGTTGCAGTGCTGCACCGGTCCGGCCAGACCCCGACGCCCCGATCCACCGGACGGGTGCCTCACCTACCCCGCCCGCCCGCCCGCGAGTCGCCCATTTCGCGCCCGCGAGTCGCCCGTATCAGGTGCGCGAGTCGCCCGTATCAGGTGCGCGAGTCGCCCCGATCGCGTGCGCGAGTCGCCGATTCTGCGCCTATGAGTCGCCCGAGCTCAGTTTTGGATGATCAGGGGGATTCGTACGGCAGCGCCCTCGACAGGGCGATGGTGTGCGGTTCGTCGTGATCACCCCAGCGCCGGAACGGGGCGACTCGCAGACCGGAAACGGGCGACTCGCGTGCGGAAAACGGGCGACTCGCAGACCGGAAACGGGCGACTCGCGGGCGTGAAATGGGCGACTCGCGGACCGGGATCGGGCGACTCGCGGATCGTTCTCGAACGGTTCACCTGTGATCGCGAATCAGGTCGGGTGGCCCCGGGTACGCGCCGAACATGGCGAGCATCGGCTACTTCCTGTCCTGCGAGCAGTTCGGCCCCAAGGAGCTCATCGATCAGGCCCGGCGCGCCGAGGACGCGGGCTTCCAGCGGTTGTGGATCTCCGACCACTTCCATCCGTGGAACGACGAGCAAGGGCAGAGCCCGTTCGTCTGGGGGGTGATCGGAGCGCTGTCGGAGGCCACCTCACTGCCCGTCACGACGGCGGTGACGTGTCCGACCTTCCGGATCCACCCGGCGATCATCGCGCAGGCCGCGGCGACCGCATCCGTCCAGCTCGACGGCCGGTTCGTGCTCGGTGTGGGCAGTGGCGAAGCTCTCAACGAGCACGTACTGGCCGATCACTGGCCGTCGGTCGGGGTCCGGCTGGAGATGCTCGAGGAGGCGATCGAGATCATCCGGCTCCTCCACGAGGGTGAGGAGATCAGCCACCACGGCACGTACTACGAGGTGCAGGAGGCGAAGATCTACACGCTTCCGGAGCAGCCCGTGCCGATCTACGTGTCGGGTTTCGGGCCGCAGGCCGTGGAGCTGGCCGGTCGGATCGGGGACGGGCTGTGCACCACGATGCCCGACAGCGACCTGCTGCAGGTGTTCCGGGAGGCGGGCGGCGAGGGGAAGCCGACCCAGGCGGGCACGAAGGTCTGCTGGGACCGGGACGAGGAGCGGGCGCTGGAGACGGCGCACCGGATCTGGGGCAACGAGGCGCTGCCCGGGCAGCTCGCCCAGACCCTGCCGCGGCCCCGTGACTTCATGGACGCCCATTCGCTCGTCCTGCGCGAGGCGATCCGCGAGTCCATGACCTGCGGCGACGACCCCGAGATGCACGTGGCGCAGATCCAGGAGTACGTCGATGCGGGCCTCGACGAGGTCTACGTGCAGCAGATCGGGCCCGACCTCGACGGCTTCTTCGACGCCTGGAGCAAGGACGTGCTGCCGACGTTCCACTAGGCGTCGGTGGGGCGGCCGGCGGGGCCGGTGCGGCATGGGCTTCGAGCACCTGGGACTATGTGTGGCCGGTGGTGTGTTGACATCATCAGAGACCGCATCGGCCAGGTAGTTCACGTGCCGCAGGCCCCGCGGGCTCGCCCGCGGGAGTGCCGTTCGCGCTCCCGTTTCACTGCGACGGAAGACGATCTGTGACGCTGCCCCTCAACGGGACCCTGAACGACCACCAGTCCGACCTCCCCCGATTCTCCGACCTCCCGCTGCGGCCCGAGCTGCTGGCCGTGGTCGAGGAGCTGGGTTACACGCACCCGAGCCCGATCCAGGCCGAGTCGATCGCGCCCCTCGTCGAGGGACGTGACCTGCTGGGTCAGGCGGCCACGGGCACCGGCAAGACGGCGGCGTTCGCGCTGCCGATGCTGGAGCGCCTCGCCGAGCAGCGCCCCGAGCGCAGCCGTGGCGACGCGCCCTTCGGCTTGATCCTCGCCCCCACCCGTGAGCTGGCGCTGCAGGTGTCCGAGGCCGTCACCCGGTACGGGTCGCGGCTGGGCGCGCGCGTCCTCACGGTGTACGGCGGCGCGCCCGCCGGCCCCCAGTGGAAGGCGCTGCAGAACGGCGTCGACATCGTCGTGGCCACCCCCGGCCGCGCGATCGACCTGATGAACCGCGGTGCGCTGCACCTGCACGACCTCGAGATCGTCGTGCTCGACGAGGCCGACGAGATGCTCGACATGGGCTTCGTCGAGGACATCGAGACCCTGCTCGACGCCACCCCCGACACCCGGCAGGCCGTGCTGTTCTCGGCCACCATGCCGCGCCGCATCGAGACCCTCGCGCAGAAGTACCTGCGCGAGCCCGTCACGGTGCGGATCCGGCGCGAGTCGGTGCCGGACGGTGAGGCACCCAAGGTCCGTCAGACCGCATACCTGGTTCAGCGCACCCACACCACCGCCGCGCTGGGCCGCGTGCTCGAGGCCGAGCGGCCGACCGCGGCGATCGTGTTCTGCCGCACCCGGCTCGACGTCGACGCCGTCACCGAGACTCTCACCGCTCGCGGCCTGCGCGCCGAGGCACTGCACGGTGGGATGGACCAGGAGCACCGCACCCGGGTGGTCGAGCGCCTGCGCAGCGGCCGCACCGAGTTGCTGGTCGCCACCGACGTGGCCGCCCGTGGTCTCGACATCGACCTGCTCACGCACGTGGTCAACCACGACGTGCCGCAGTCGCCCGAGGCCTACGTCCACCGCATCGGGCGTGTCGGCCGCGCCGGGCGCGAGGGCGTGGCGATCACGCTGGTGCCGCCGTCGAAGGTGCACGCCCTGCGTGCCGTCGAGCGTCTCACCGGACAGCCGATCGCGTTCGCCCCGGTGCCCACGGCCGCCGACCTGCGGGCCGCCCGGCTGGAGCGCACCTCCGCCGCGCTGCGCGAGCGGCTGGTGGCCGACCTCGGTCTCACCACCGCGTCGGTCCCGGTCGACCCCGGCACGGTCGAGCCCGACGCCGACACGGTGGACGCGGGTGCCGTCGACGCCGGTGCCACCGTCTCCGCGGCCGTCCCGGCCGATCACGACGGTGTCCGCGCGATGCTCGCCGGCCTCGCCGCCGAGTTCGACGCGGTCGACGTCGCCGCCGCTGCGGTGCGCCTGATGCAGGAAGCCGCCGGCTCGCCCGACGACGGCGAGGACATCCCGGTCGTCACCGCACCGCGCTCCGGCGGATCCCGCGACCCGCGCGAGAGCCGTGGCCGTGGCGGCGCGGCGGGCATCCGGCCGCCGAAGGCGGGCACCACCAGGCTGTTCGTCAACGCAGGACGCGCCAGTGGCGTCCGGCCGCAGGACATCGTGGGCGCGCTCGCCAACGAGTCGAACCTGTCGGGCCGCGACATCGGCGCGATCCAGATCCACGAGCGGCACGCGCTGGTGGAGATCCCCGAGCACGCCGCGGACGACGTGCTGCGCAGTCTTCGGGGTAGCACCACGCTGAAGGGTCGCCGGGCCAACGTCCGTCGCGACCGCGGGTTCGCGTCGGCCGGCGCCGGCCGTCCCCGCCGCGACTGAGGGCTCAGCACGTCACAGAGAGCCGTACCGCTGCTCGCAGCGGTACGGCTCTCTGCGTGTCAGCGGCGCCGGCTCACGAAGGCCAGCGCCTCCCTGGCCACCGCAGGCCAGTCGTGGTCCGCGCCCACCGTCAGCCACTCCCGCATCGGGCGTCCCCGGCCGGCTTCGAACGGCTCGCCCGCCCCGACGTCGATCAGCTGGGTCACCCGGGCGGCGGGCAGCTTCACCACCAGCCGCTCGCGGGTGAGCATCGCGAAGATCGAGCCGTGGACCTTCAACGCCGCGGAGCCGAACCCGCGGCCGCGTTCCGCTCCGGGCGGGGTGACGCCGGGCTCGGCGGCGAGCTCGGCCACCAGCGCGGCGAACCGCTCGGCGGGCTGCACGCCTCCGATCCAAGCGCACCTCGCCGCGGCGGCACCAGGACCTGCACCGGCTCGAGCCACCACATCACCCGGCTGCGCCCCCGGTTGTCGTTTCCCGGGCTCCCCGGTAGGAGTTGACGCCCACGAGCTCGAGGGGGAGCCATGGCCGAGGCGGTCACCACCACGGACCCGGTGGTCGAGTCAGCGGTGCGTAAGGCCATGTGGCGGCTGTTGCCGTTCCTCGGCCTGTGCTACCTGCTGAACTACGTCGACCGCGTGAACGTCGGGTTCGCCGCGCTGACCATGAACCGCGATCTCGGACTCTCCGCAGCGGCGTACGGCCTCGGCGCCGGGCTGTTCTTCGTCGGCTACTTCTTCTTCGAGGTGCCGAGCAACGTCATCCTGCACCGCGTCGGTGCCCGCCTGTGGATCGCGCGCATCATGATCACCTGGGGCGTCGTGGCGTCCGCCACGGCGTTCGTGCAGGGCGAGATCAGCTTCTACGTCGTGCGGTTCCTGCTCGGCATCGCCGAGGCCGGCTTCTTCCCCGGCATCATCCTGTACCTGACGTACTGGTTCCCGCGGGCGCGGCGGGCGAAGGTCGTGGCGCTGTTCTTCCTGGCCGTCCCGCTGTCGTCGGTGGTCGGCGCGCCGCTGTCCACCCTCCTCATCCAGAACGGCGGCGGCCTGCTCGGCTTCGACGCGGGGTGGCGCTTCATGTTCTTCGTCGAGGGCATCCCGGCAGTGCTCGTCGGCGTGCTGGTGCTGGTGCTGCTGCCGGACCGACCGAGCCGGGCCCGCTGGCTCTCCGCCCCGGAGCAGCACGCACTGGAGCGCCGGATCGCGGACGAGGACGCTGCTCAGGTGCCGCAGGAGACAGGGATCCGGGCCGGGCTGCGCGACAGGCGCGTCGTGGCGCTGTCGATGGTGTACTTCGGGATCGTGTTCGGGCTCTACGTGCTCGCGTTCTTCCTCCCGCAGGTGGTGTCGGACCTGCAGGAACAGTTCGACATCACGTTCTCGCTGGTCGAGATCGGGCTCATCACCGCAGTGCCGTACGCCGTCGCGTCCGTCGCGATGGTGCTGAACGCGCGGCACTCCGACCGCACGGGGGAGCGGCGCCTGCACATCGCGGTGCCCGCGTTCCTCGGAGCCGCGGGCGTGGCGGTCGCGCTGTACCTGGACTCGCCCTACCTCGTGATGGCCGCGATGACGGTGTGCGCGGTGGGCGTCTACTCCGCGATCCCCGTGATCTGGCAACTGCCGAGCGCGTTCCTCACCGGCGTCGGGGCGGCAGCGGGCATCGCACTGATCAACTCGTTCGGCAACCTCAGCGGTTTCGCCGGCCCGTACCTCACCGGCTGGCTGCAGGACCTCACCGGCAGTTTCCGCACGGGCATGTTCGTCGTGGCCGCGTTCATGGTGCTGGCCGGGGTGATCGTCCTGCGGCTCGATCGGGCTCCCGCCCCGGCCGGGTACGGCCCGGCGGAGCGTCCCGACCCGGCGCGGCGAGGATGATCCGACGAGAGCCGTCACCACCACAGCAGTACGGAAGGACCACCCGATGACCCAGACGTCCGACCTCCAGCCGCGCAGCCGGGACGTCACGCAGGGGCTCGAGCGTGCGGCCGCCCGCGGGATGCTGCGGGCCGTCGGCATGCGCGACGAGGACTTCAGCAAGCCGCAGATCGGCATCGCGTCGAGCTGGAACGAGATCACGCCCTGCAACCTCTCGCTGCAGCGCCTCGGCATCGCCGCCAAGGAGGGGGTACACCGGGGCGGCGGCTTCCCGATGGAGTTCGGGACGATCTCGGTGTCCGACGGTATCTCGATGGGCCACATCGGCATGCACTGGTCGCTGGTCAGCCGCGAGATCATCGCCGACTCCGTGGAGACCGTGGTACAGGCCGAACGCCTCGACGGCACGGTGCTGCTCGCGGGGTGCGACAAGAGCCTGCCCGGGATGCTGATGGCGGCCGCGCGGCTCGACCTCGCCGCGGTGTTCGTCTACGCCGGCTCGATCCTGCCCGGCTACGTGAACGGGCGTGAGGTCAACATCGCCGACGCGTTCGAGGCGGTCGGGGCGTGCGCCCGCGGCCTGATCTCCCGCGAGGAGGTCGACGCGATCGAGCGGGCGATCTGCCCTGGCGAGGGCGCCTGCGGAGGCATGTACACGGCCAACACCATGGCCTCGGCCGCAGAGGCGCTCGGGATGGCGTTGCCCGGCTCGGCCAGCCCGCCCGCCGTCGACCGCCGCCGCGACGGGATCGCCCGCGCGTCCGGCGAGGCCGTCGTCGGGATGATCGAGAAGGGGATCACCGCATGCCAGATCCTCACCCGGGAGGCGTTCGAGAACGCGATCGCCGTCGTGATGGCGTTCGGCGGCTCCACGAACGCGGTGCTGCACCTGCTGGCCATCGCGTGGGAGGCCGGCGTCCCGCTGGAGCTCGACGACTTCAACCGCATCGGCGACCGCGTGCCGCACCTGGCCGACGTCAAGCCGTTCGGGGCGCACGTGATGTCCACGGTCGACCAGGTCGGCGGTGTGCCGGTGGTGATGAAGGCGCTGCTGGAGGCGGGTCTGCTGCACGGCGACGCGCTCACCGTCACGGGTAGCACCGTCGCGGAGAACCTCGCCGTGATCGATCCCCCGGACCTCGACGGCAGCATCCTGCGGGCCCTGGACAACCCGATCCACCCCACCGGCGGCATCACGATCCTGCGGGGCTCGCTCGCCCCGGAGGGGGCCGTGGTGAAGAGCGCGGGCTTCGACTCGTCGCGGTTCGAGGGCACGGCCCGGGTGTTCGACGGCGAGCAGGGCGCGATGACGGCCGTCGAGGACGGCACGCTGCAGCCCGGCGACGTCGTCGTGATCCGCTACGAGGGTCCGCGCGGTGGCCCGGGCATGCGGGAGATGCTGGCCGTCACCGGCGCGATCAAGGGTGCCGGGCTGGGCAAGGACGTCCTGCTGCTCACCGACGGCCGGTTCTCCGGTGCCACCACCGGGCTGTGCGTGGGGCATGTGGCACCGGAGGCCACCGACGGCGGCCCGATCGCGTTCGTGAAGGACGGCGACACGGTCGTGCTGGACATGCAGCGCCGCACCCTGGACCTGCTCGTGGACGACGCCGAGCTCGCCCGCCGCCGCGAGGCGTGGTCACCCCCCGAGCCCACCCTGCGCACCGGGGTGCTGGGCAAGTACGCGAAGCTCGTCGGCTCCGCGGCGCAGGGAGCCGTCTGCAGCTGACGCCGCCGGCGAAGAAACGGGCGACTCGCGCACACGAAACGGGCGACTCGCGGGCACGGAACGGGCGACTCGCGCACACGAAACGGGCGACTCGCGGGGGGCCCCGCGAGTCGCCCGTTTCTGGTACGCGAGTCGCCCGATCTCACCCCGCGAGTCGCCCCGATTCCGTGCGCGAGTCGCCCGTCTCGGTGCGCGAGTCGCCCGGTTCGGGTGTGAGCTGCCGTTCTCAGACGGAGCAGGAGCCGTCCGCGCACGCCTCACCGGTGGCGTCGCCCGCCGGCGTGAGCACCTGCAGGGGGTGGGTCTCCGCCCAGGCGGTGTCGAGCACGTCGAGCAGGGCCTCGGCCGGTTGGGCGCCGGAGACGCCGTACGTCCGGTCGATCACGAAGAACGGCACCCCGTTGATGCCGAACGCCTGCGCCTGCCGCTCGTCGGCGCGCACCTCGTCGGCGAAGCGATCGGACGCGAGCACCTCGCGGGCCTCGTCGGCGTCCAGACCGGCTTCGGCGCCGAGCCGCACCAGCGTCTCGGGGTCGCCGATGCGCTCGCCCTCGGTGAGATAGGCGGTGAACAGCCGTTCCTTCACCGCGTCCTGGATGCCGCGCTCAGCGCCGAGGTGGATCAACCGGTGTGCGTCGAAGGTGTTGCCGCCGCGGGCGCGCTCGAAGTGGAACTCGAGGCCGTCCGCCGCCGCGGTGTCGGTCATCTGGCGGTGCATGCCGTCGGCCTGCTCCCGCGAGACGCCGTACTTCCCGGCGAGGTGCTCGGCCAGGTCGCCCTCCCGCTCCCGGGGAGCGCTCGGGTCGAGCTCGAAGCTCCGCCAGGTCACCTCGACCTCGTCACGGTGCGCGAACTGCGCGAGTGCCTTCTCGAAACGACGCTTGCCGATCGCGCACCACGGGCACACCACGTCCGACCAGATCTCCACCTTCATGTCCGGGTCAACCTCCTGCTGCGGGGCCTTGTTCCAGGGTGCTGCGCGGGATCAGGATGACCGCCCGCCCGTCGACGAGCACCAGTACCGGTCCCTCGTCCACGAGCCGGCCACGGGCGGCCGCGAGGTTCTCCCCGGCCCCCACCGCGATGGGGGCGGGCCCGGCGTGGACGGCGACGTCGTCGTCGGCACGGCCGGGCTCGGCCGTCACCATCGCACGTAGAGCCGCGGTCTCGACCACCCCGAGCACCTCCGGCGCCGACCGCGTCGGGTCGTCGGACTGCCGTGCTGTGACGACGGCGACCAGCCCGTCGGGATGGGTGTCGAGCACCGCGGCGACCGTGTGCCCGGTGTGCGCCACAGCGAGGCCCCGTTCCGGCAGGACGTCGCGCACGAACGGGCCGTCAGCGGCGTCGAGGAAGCCGAGCCGGGTCATCCAGTCGTCGTCGAAGTACTTGGACAGGTAGCTGCGACCGGAGTCGGGCAGGATCGCGACCACGAGGTGCTCGGGGCCGAGTTCGGCCGCCACCCGCAGTGCCCCGGCCACCGCGGTGCCGGCCGAGCCGCCGACGAGCAGGCCCTCCTCACGCGCGAGCCTGCGCGTCGTCAGCAGCGACTCGCGGTCGGGGATGCGCTCGAACCGGTCGAGCACGCCCTGGTCGTACGACAGGGGCCAGGTGTCGGTGACGGTGGCGGGGTGCACGAAGTGCCCGATGCTCTCGACGAAGTACGGGCTGCCGTCGCCCCCGGAGTACACGGAGGTGGCCGGGTCGGCGCCGACGACGGTGACGCCGTGCTGCTTGAGGTAGCGCCCGGTGCCGCTGATGGTGCCACCGGTGCCGACGCCCGCCACCAGGTGCGTGATCCGGCCGCCGGTCTGCTCCCAGATCTCCGGGCCGGTGGTCAGCTCGTGGATGCGCGGGTTCGCCGGGTTGTCGTACTGGTTGGCGTGCCAGCCGCCGGGCGTCTCGTCGGCGATGCGGCGGGCGAGGTTGTTGACGTGCTCGGGGTGGTCGCGCGGCAGCTTTCCCGGGGTCTGGACCACCTGTGCCCCATAGGCCCGCAACAGGGCGACCTTCTCCCGCGCGACCGTGTCGGGCACCACCACGATGGTCCGGTACCCGTGCTGGGCGCCCACCATGGCGAGGCCGATACCGGTGTTCCCGGACGTCCCCTCGACGATCACGCCTCCGGGCTGTAGGTCGCCGAGCCGCTCGGCCTCGAGCACCATCGCCAGCGCCGCGCGGTCCTTGACGCTGCCACCCGGGTTGGCGTACTCGACCTTGACGTACACGGCGGCGGTGAGGCCCGTGGTGATCCGGTTGAGCCGGAAGAGCGGGGTGCCACCGACGGCGTCGAGCACGGATTCGTGAACAGTCACGGTGCCCCATTGTCGTCCATCCCACGGCGAGATCCGCAGTTTCCGCGATCCAGAAATGTCGGTGGCTCGTAGCCTGAAGCCATGACCGACCTCCCCGGTGACTGGAACCAGTGGCGTGAGCAGGTCGACCTCGACCGGTACGACGAGCGGTGGCGGCAGATGGCGGAGGCGGGGGAGAACCCGCACGGTGAGGCGGATCTCATCACGTCCTACCGGCCGGCCTCGGTGCTCGACGGCGGCTGCGGCACAGGGCGCGTCGGGATCGAGCTGGTCCGCCGGGGGATCGCGGTGCTGGGGGTGGACGTCGACCCGGACATGATCGCCGCAGCGCGGGTGAAGTCTCCCGACGTCGAGTGGGTGGCGGCCGACCTGGCGGAGCTGTCGCGTCCGGAGCGGTTCGACGTGGTGGCGCTCGCCGGCAACGTCATCCCGTACGTGCCGGACGGCAGCCGCCCCGCCGCGGTGGAGGCGTGTGCGCGGCACCTGAGGCCCGGCGGGCGGCTCGTCGCGGGCTTCCAGCTGCAGGAGGGGTGGCCGACGCTCGCCGACTACGACGGCTGGTGCGCGGTGGCTGGGCTGGAGCCGGAGGACCGGTTCGCGACGTGGGACCGGGCACCGTACGAGGGTGGGAACTACGCGGTGTCGGTGCACCGGCGCCCCTGAGGCGAGTTCGGCAGGCCGTCCCCCGCGGCTGGGGTCGGGCCGGTTCGGGCGACTCGCGCGCGGGAAAGGGGCGACTCGCGCGCCGGGATCGGGCGACTCGCGTGCCGGGATCGGGCGACTCGCGTGCCGGGATCGGGCGACTCGCGGGGGTGTGGGGCGGGGTCAGGCGCGCGCGGCCACTGCTTCGTCCAGTGCGCCGCGCATCTCCGCCACCGGGCCGGGGCGCCCGGTCATCAGCTCCACCTGGGCGACGGCCTGGTGCAGCAACATCTCCAGCCCGCTCACCACCTCCGCCCCGCCGGCCGCCGCGGTGGCGGCGAAGCGCGTGGGCCACGGCGCGTAGACCACGTCCAGGACCACCGTGCCCTGGCCGGCGCCGGCGAGGGCGTCGGCGGCTCCGGACGGCAGCGTGGAGATCACGACGTCGGCCCCGGTGATCGCGCCGGTCGCCGAGGCCGGGTCGGCCAGCGTGGCACTGACGGTGGGGGACACCCCGAGCCGGTCGGCCGCCGCCCGCAGCTCTCCACTCCGTTCGACGGACCGCACGAGCACGTCCACCTCGGGCACCCCGAGCTCGCGCAGCGCCGCCAGGGAGGCCTGGGCCGTGCCGCCGGCGCCGAGCACGACGGCGCGCTTGGTCGTCCCCGGCGCCCCGACGCCCGCCCCCCGCAGCGCGGCGACGAGACCGGCGACGTCGGTGTTGTGGGCGGACCAGCGCCCGTCGCGCTGGACGAGCGTGTTGGCGGCACCGGTGGCCGTGGCCAGGGGTGAGACGTCGTCGGCGACCTCGAGCGCCACCCGCTTGAGCGGCATCGTCAGGGAGAGTCCCGCCCACTCGCGATCCAGCCCGGCGACGAGACGGGGAAGGGCTGCCTCGTCGCACTCGCAGCGCTCGTAGCTCCAGTCGTGCAGCCCGAGCGCGGCGTAGGCGGCGGTGTGCAGCGCAGGCGAGAGCGAGTGGGCGACCGGGGAGCCGAGGACGGCGGCACGCATCTGGCCAGTATGTGCCAGGTGCCGGCCGTGACCTCAGCGGGCCGGGGACAGCAGCGGCCGCGGAGATCGGGCGACTCGCGCACGTTTTCCGGGCGACTCGCGGGGGTGTCAGCGGGTCAGGCGCTCCACGCGCACCGACCCGTCGGCGAAGCCGGCTGCGGTCTGCTCGATCGCCGCCAGTGAGGCCGCCGCCCGCGAGCAGAAGAAGCCGTACTTCTCGCGCACACGCTCGCCTGCGATCCCGAGCGCCTCCCGGCTGCGCCGCACGAACTCCTCGACGGGGTACGACTCCCCGGCGGTCAGGTACTCCTCCACGACGAGCGACGGCGAGTAGTAGGGCCGCGCCGAGCCGTCCGGCCAGCGGATCTCGAACGTCATCTCGGGCACTCCGCCACGCTAGAACTCCCGTGTTGCGGCGATATGTCAGGCTGCGCCGATGGGGGAGACGGTTCTCGTCCTTGGTGGACGGAGCGAGATAGGGCTGGAAGTGGCGCGCAGGCTCGCGCCGGGCTCGACGGTGGTGCTGGCGGCGCGCCGCAGCACGGACCTCGACGCCGAGGAGAAGGCGCTGTGTGACGCCGGGGCGGCCGCGGTGGACCGGGTCGAGTTCGACGCCGACGACCTCGGGTCGCACCGCGCGGTGCTGCTCGACGTGGTACGCCGCCACCGCAGGCTCGACGTCGTGGTGGTCGCGTTCGGCCTGCTGGGGGACCAAGTGCGGGCGGAGCGCGACCCGGACCACGCCGTGCAGATCGTGCACACCGACTACGTCGCGCACGTCGCGGTGCTCACGCAGCTCGCGGCCGTGATGCGCACCCAGGGCTGCGGGACGATCGTGGTGTTCTCGTCGGTCGCCGGGGTGCGGGTGCGCCGCGCGAACTACGTGTACGGCTCGGCGAAGGCCGGTCTCGACGGTTTCACCAGCGGCCTCGCGGACGCCATGCACGGCAGCGGCGCCCGGGTGCTGCTGGTGCGTCCGGGGTTCGTGATCGGCCGGATGACCGACGGGATGGCGCCTGCTCCCTTCTCGTCCACTCCGGACCAGGTGGCGGACGCGACCGTCCGGGCGCTGCGCAGCGGCCGGGGCGAGGTGTGGGTGCCGGCGGTGCTGCGGCCGGTGTTCGCCGTGCTCCGCCATGCGCCCCGCGCGGTGTGGCGGCGCATGCCGCGCTGAGCGGACATACCGCTGAGCGGACATACCGCTGAACGGACATACGGAGCAGGAAGCACTACTGGGAACGCTCCGGTAACGCTACGGTCATCCGCGCCTCGCAGTATCGCCTTCCACCACCCGGGAACCCGCGGGGTGTGGCCGAGCGTCAGGAGCCTGCGGATGGGAAGTCGGTCGCGCACAGTTGTCACAACTGTCGCGGCGTTCGTGCTGCTCATCGTCTTGTGGGAGCTCGCGAAGCTCGTTCTGCCCGCTGCCGGGGTCACGGTCGGCGGCACGCGCCTGCTGCCCCGTACCGACAACGCGGCGATGCCTCACGTCTGGACCGTGCTCGGGCGGCTGACCGAGCCCGAGGTCGCCGGGGCGGCCACCACGCGCACCGTCGGTGCCGCGGTGGCGTCCGGTGCGCTGTTCACCCTGGGGCTCGCCATGGGCGGCCTGCTGCTCGGTGGGGTGCTCGGTGTCCTGCTGGCGCTGGTCATGCAGCGCTTCCGGCTGGTGGAGCGGGCTGCCCTGCCCTACGTCGTGGCGTCGCAGACGGTGCCGCTCATCGCGATCGCCCCGCTGGTCGCCGGGTGGGGCGGCAACATCGCGATCCTGGGTTGGTCGTGGCAGCCGTGGGCGAGCGTCATGGTCATCGCCTCCTACCTGGCGTTCTTCCCGATCGCGGTGGGGATGTTGCGCGGGCTCACCTCTCCGGCGAGCGCCGACGTGGAGCTGTTCCGCGCCATGGCATCGGGCTGGTGGACCACGCTGGTGCGCCTGCGGCTGCCCGCCTCCGTCCCGCACGTCGTGCCTGCGGTGCGGCTGGCCGCGGCGGCCGCCGTGGTGGGCGCGATCGTCGCGGAGATCTCCACCGGCACCCGCGGGGGGATCGGCAGGCTGATCATCGAGTACGCGCAGTCCGCCACCGGTGATCCCTCGCGCATGTACACGGCGATCCTCGGCGCCGCGGTGCTGGGTCTCGTCGCGGCGGGCGCCGTCGGGCTGCTGGACGTAGGCCTGCGCCGCTACCGCGGGAGCGTCCGATGACCGCCGCTGTCGCCCTCACCGGCGTCGACAAGCGGTTCGGCGACGTCCACGCCCTCGACGGCATCGACCTCGAGGTGGGCGCGGCTGAGTTCGTGTCGCTGATCGGGCCGTCGGGCTGCGGGAAGTCGACGCTGCTGCGCGTCGTCGCCGACCTGGAGCAGCCGACCGGTGGTGAGGTGCTCGTCGGCGGGAAGTCGCCGCAGCAGGCGCGGCTGGACCAGGACTACGGCATCGCCTTCCAGCAGGCCGGCCTGCTCGAGTGGCGCACGGTCGCCGAGAACGTCGAGCTGCCGCTGCACGTCCACGGCGTCGGGAAGGTGGAACGCCGGGCGCGTGCCACGGAGCTGCTGACGCTCGTGGGGCTGCACGAGTTCGCCGGGTCACGCCCGAGCGAGCTGTCGGGCGGCATGCAGCAGCGGGTCGCGATCGCCAGGGCACTAGCGCCCAGCCCGCGGCTGCTGCTCATGGACGAGCCGTTCGGGGCGCTGGACGAGATGACCCGCGAGCGGATGCAGGCCGAGCTGCTGCGGATCATCGGGGAGACCGGGGCCGCCGTGCTGTTCGTGACGCACTCGATCCCGGAGGCGGTCGTGCTCTCGGACCGTGTGGTGGTCATGTCACCGCGGCCGGGCCGGATCACCGAGATCGTGCAGGGCTGCCGGCCGGCCGACGGGGTGGCCACCGACCTCGCGCCGGCCGACGTCGAGGACGTCCGCGAGTCGGGCGCCTTCTTCGCCGCGATCACCGCGGTGCGCGAGGCGCTGCGCAAGGGGCACGAATGACCAGGTCGGACGCGGTGCCCGGCGCGGCGGGCGTGAGCGCGGGCAGGCGCGTGCAACCCGGGACGGGACGCGGCGTGCGTCGGCTGCTCGGGGTCTGGCCCGCCGTCGTGTTCGGGATCGCGGGGCTCGTGGTGTGGGAGCTGGTGGTGGTGCTGGGCCGGGTGCCCTCCTTCCTGCTGCCCCCGCCGAGCGCGATCGTCACCCAGATCGGGGCGCAGGCCCCCGTCATCCTCGCCACCACCGCGGTCACCGGAGGCAACGCGCTGGTCGGGCTGGTGGCCGGGTTCGTGCTCGGGGTGGCGTTGGCACTCCTGGCGGCGGCGTCCCGGCTGGTGCAGGAGCTCGCCACGCCGGTGGTGCTGGCCGCGAGCGCCGTGCCGATCGTGGCGCTCGCCCCGGTGTTCACCACGATGTTCGGCTCCACCACCGAGGTTGCGCGCCGCCTCGTCGTGACGGTGGTGGTGATCGTGCCCGTGTTCGTGTCCACCATGCGCGGGCTGCGCCAGGTGCCGCCGGTGCACGCCGAGCTGATGACGTCGCTCGCCGCCACCCCCTGGCAGCACGCGCGGTTCGTCCGGCTGCCGGGTGCGGTGCCGTACATCATGACGGGGCTGCGGCTGGCCGCGCCCGCCGCGGTGATCGCGGCGATCGTCGCGGAGTACTTCGGGGGCCTGCAGAACGGCCTGGGCAGCCGGATCTCCTCGGCCGCCGCCAACACCGCCTACGCCCGCGCGTGGGCCTTCGTCGCCGCCTCCATCGCACTGGGGCTGCTGTTCCACCTCGCCGGGTTGCTCGTCGAGCGCCTGGTGACCCGCGGTCGCACCTGATCGACGAACTCCCGGAGGTCTCCATGCACCGACGCTCAGCGGCCGGTCGCCCGCCGTCCCGACGACTCCTGCGCTCGCTCGCCGTGGCGGCCGCGCTCGTGGTCTCCGTGGCCGCGTGCACGACGACGGGGCCGGGCACGGACAGCTCCGCATCCGGCGACGGCCCGCAGCGGGTGTCGTTGCAGCTGCAGTGGTCCACCCAGGGCCAGTTCGCCGGCTACCTCGCCGCAGTCGACCAGGGCTTCTACGCCAAGCGCGGGCTCGACGTGCAGATCAAGGAGGGCGGGGTCGACATCGTCCCGCAGACGGTGCTGGCCCAGGGTCAGGCCGACTACGCGATCGCCTGGGTGCCGAAGGCACTGGCCTCGCGGGAACAGGGCGCGGCCATCACGGACGTCGCCCAGATCTTCCAGCGTTCGGGCACCTACCAGGTGGCGTTCGCGAACAAGGGCATCACGTCCGCGGGCGACCTGCGGGGCAAGCGGGTGGGCAACTGGGGCTTCGGCAACGAGTTCGAGCTCTTCGCGGGCATGACGGCGGCCGGGCTCACCCCCGCCAACGACGTCACGCTGGTGCAGCAGCAGTTCGACATGGAGGCGCTGCTGTCCGGCGAGATCGACGCCGCGCAGGCCATGTCGTACAACGAGTACGCGCAGGTGCTCGAGGCACGGAACCCGGCGACGGGGCAGCTCTACACCCCGGCCGACTTCTCGGTGATCAACTGGAACGACACCGGCACCGCGATGCTGCAGGACGCGATCTGGGCCAGCACCGAGCGGCTGTCGGACCCCGCCTACCAGGACACCACCACGCGGTTCATCGCCGGCTCGATCGAGGGCTGGGCGTACTGCCGCGACAACGTCGAGTCCTGCCGCGACATCGTCGTCAAGGCCGGATCGACGCTCGGCGCCAGCCACCAGCTGTGGCAGGTCAACGAGGTCAACAAGCTGATCTGGCCGTCGCCGGCGGCGGGAGCCGGCACGATCGACCCCGCGGCGTGGGAGCAGACGGTGCGGGTGGCGCGCACGGCCGTGAACGCCGACGGGCAGACGGTGCTCACGCGTGACCCCGACCCGGAGGCCTTCACCAACACCTACGTCGAGCGGGCGATCGGGTTGCTGAAGGCCGACGGTGTCGACGTGGAGGGTGCCGGCTACGCGCCGACCACCGTCACCCTCAACCCCGGGGGGTCGTGACCGCGGGCGAGGGGTCGTCGACGAGCCGCTCGTACCACGCGCCGTCGTCGAGCCTGCGGCTCTCGCCGTAGCCGATCACGCCGTCCTGGCGGTAGCGCGCGGCGAGGGTGAACCCGGCCCGCTCGGCCACGTGCCGGCTCGCGGTGTTCGACCACGCGGCGCCGATCTGCAGCCGGTGCCGGCCGAGGCCGCCGTCCGGCACCGGGGTGAACGCGTGCGCCACCGCCAGGTCCACCGCCTCGCTCACGAGTCCACGGCCGCGCGCGTCCGGGTGGGCCCAGTAGCCGATCTCGCCACCGGTGGGGTTGAGGGTGTCGTCGAGCCCGAAGACGGCCAGGTTGGCGAGCATCCGGTCGTCGTCCCGGTCGGCCACCGCCCAGGTGACCGACTGCCCGAGCGACTCGCCGAGCCGCCGGCTCCGCACGAACTCGCGCGCGGTCTGCTCGGTGTAGGGGTGGGGCAGCCCGGCCAACCAGTGCCGGGACCGTTCGTCGGAGCAGGCCTCGGCGATGCGCGGCAGATCGGCCTCGGTGTGCGCCCGCAGCCGGACGCGCTCGCCTTCCAGGACGGGCACGGGCCACCACGTCGTGCGCGGTGACTGCTCGTCGCCGGGGCGCAGCGAGGCGTACCAGCCGTCGTGCAGCACGCCGCGGTGCGCCATGGCCAGGGGCCGGTCCCCGTGGAAGGTGAAGCCGCAGGCGTGGGCCACCCGCCAGGACGCGAGGTGGCCCGCGATCGAGGACCAGTGCACGATCGGCAGCCCGCAGGTGTCGAACGCCCACCGGGTGGCCAGCCGCACGGCGCGCGTCACCAGCCCACGGCCCCTGGCCCACGGCGCCGCCGCGTAGCCGAGGTCGGGCGGTGGGCCGGTGCGGATGTCGAGGTTGCCGGCGAACCTGGGCGTGCCGGCGTCGGCCGCCTCGATCGCCCAGCGGAAGGCCGTGCCGTCACGCCACCCGGCCGGTGCTTCCTCGTGTACCCAGTGCTCGGCGTGCCGGCGCCCGTAGGGCGCGGGCACGGTCGTCCAGCGGGCCGACTCCGCATCGGACCCCATCAGGAGGAGTTCATCGACGTCGGCGGCGACGTGCGCGCGGAGGGTGACGACGCCGTCGGTCAGCACCGGTGTGATGGTCACGGGGCATGATCTCCGGACCGGCCGGCCGCTGGCGAGCGGGTTTAGGTCGTGCCGGCCCGCAGGCGCGGGCTCAGGTCGTGCGCGGTGAGGTCGGCCGCGCCGTCGCGCTCGATCCGGCGGGCCAGCGCGTCGGCGTGGGCCAGCAGGCCCGGGACGTCGAGCCCGGCGGGCACCGGGCCGAGATAGCGGGCGAGGTGCCCCGCGCCGCGGTCGAGCAGCGCGACGGCGCCGCGGGCGTTGCCGCGCTGCCCGTGGGTCAGCCCGACGGCGAGCTGGGCCAGCGCGCGCCACAGCTCCCGGTCCGGCTCCGCTGCTGCCTTCCACGCCCCCTCCAGCACCTCGTGCGCGGAGAACGGGCGGCCGGCGTCGAGCAACCGCTGGGCCTCCGTCACGGCCTCGTCGGGGGTGAGCTCCAGGTCATCGGGCACCTGGTCGACGCCCTCGGTACCGCGGGGGAGCGGGCGTCCGTACGCATCGCGGGGGCGGGCGTTGCGGGCCCGCCCCGCGGCGTCACGGTCGCGCGGGGTGGTCATGACATGCACCGTGCCACGATCGGTGCGGCGACGGGCCTCGGGGGGCGATACTCGGACAGTGGATCACCGGGCGCTCGACCTGCTCTCCCGCACCCCGCTCGTCGACGGGCACAACGACCTGCCGTGGGCGTTGCGTCGCCTCGCCGGGCCCGACCCCGCCGACGCCGTGGCGGGCACGGACCTCGCGGCGGGGCTCCCCATGCTGCAGACCGACCTGCCCCGGCTGCGGGCCGGCCGGGTCGGCGTCCAGTTCTGGTCGGTGTTCGTGCCGTGCTCGTTCGCGGGGGCCGACGCCGTCACGGCCGTGCTGGAGCAGGTGGAACTGGTGCACCGGCTCACCGAGCGGTACCCGTCGGATCTCGGCGCGGCCACCACCGCCGACGAGGCGGAGGCCGCATTCGGGGCAGGCCGGGTGGCCTCGCTGATGGGCGCGGAGGGCGGGCACTGCATCGGGGGGTCGCTCGGGGTGCTGAGGGCGCTGCGCCGCCTCGGCGTCCGTTACCTGACCCTCACCCACAACCTCAACACCGACTGGGCCGACTCGGCCACCGACGAGCCCGTGCACGGTGGTCTCAGCGACTTCGGCCACGAGGTGGTGCGTGAGATGAACCGGATCGGCATGGTCGTCGACCTCTCCCACGTGGCCGCCACCACCATGCGCGACGCGCTGGCCACCACCACCGCGCCTGTGCTGTTCACCCACTCGTCCTGCCGCACGGTCACCGACCATCCCCGCAACGTGCCGGACGACGTGCTGGGCGCGCTCGCCGCGAACGGCGGGGTCTGCATGGTGACCTTCGTCCCGCGCTTCGTCTCGGCTGCCGCCGTCGAGTGGGACCGGCGGCTGCAGACCGCCATGACCGACGCCGGGATCGACCATCGCGACCTGCGGGCCCGCGACGCCTTCACCGCGTCGTGGGACGGCCCGCCCTGCCCGGACGCCACCCTGGCCGACGTCGTGGCCCACGTGGAGCACGCGCGCGAGGTGGCGGGCATCGACCACATCGGCATCGGTGGGGACTTCGACGGGACCACGGACCTCCCCGTCGGGCTCGAGGACGTGTCGCGGTACCCGGCGCTGTTCACGGCCCTGCTGGAGCGCGGCTGGAGCGAGGACGACTGCGCGAAGCTCGCCGGGCGCAACGCCCTGCGGGTGCTGCGGGCCACGGAGGAGGCGGCTGGCTGATCGCGGAGGCCCGCAGTGGCAGGATCCGCCGGGCCACCCGCACAATCGGACTGGCCCTATCGCATGTGGAGGATCTGGTGCCGTTGCCGTCGGAACCGTTGCGGAAGCTGGGCTTCCTGACCATAGGGCTGTTCGACGAGGCCGACCCTCGTCGCGGCCACGAGTCCACACTCGAGATCATCGAGCTGGGTGAGCGGTTGGGGTTCGACAGTGCCTGGGTGCGCCACCGGCACCTCCAGTACGGCATCTCGTCACCGGTCGCCGTGCTGGCCGCTGCCTCGCAACGCACCAGCCGGATCGAGCTGGGCACCGCGGTCATCCCGTTGGGCTGGGAGAACCCGCTGCGGCTGGCCGAGGACCTCGCCACGGTCGACATCCTCTCCGGTGGGCGACTCAACCCCGGGGTCAGCGTCGGCCCTCCGATGCACTACGACCGCGTCAAGAACGCGCTGTACCCCGACACCGCCGACAGCGAGGACTTCAGCTACGAGCGGGTGCGGCGGCTGCTGGACCTCGTGCGCGGCAAGCCCGCCACCGACTTCAGCGGGGTCGAGGGCTTCGAGGTGTTCTCCGACCGCGTGCAGCCGCATTCCGAGGGCCTGGCCGCCCGCATGTGGTACGGCGGCGCCAGTCTGCGGTCGGCCCAGTGGGCCGGTGAGCACGGGATGGCGTTCCTGATGAGCAGTGTGGTGAAGGCCGAGGAGTCCGAGGACTTCGCCGAGATCCAGCTGTCGCACATCCGCACGTTCCGCGCCCACCACCCCGACGGCGACCGCGCGCGCATCTCGCAGGGGCTCGTCGTGATCCCCACCGACTCGGCCTCGCCCGAGCAGCGCGCGAAGTACGTGGCCTTCGCCGAGAAGCGCACGCCGCGGACCGCCACCCCGCAGGGTCCGGCGCGCATGATGTTCGCGCCGGACCTCGTCGGCACGTCGGCCGAGATTGCCGAGCGGCTCCATGCCGACATCGCGTTCCGGGAGATCGACGAGGTGGCCTTCGCGCTGCCGTTCACCCTCGAGCACGAGGACTACGTCCAGATCCTCACCGACATCGCCACCCACCTCGGACCGGCGCTCGGCTGGCGGCGTGACGGGACCGGCGGCGAATAGCGCCGGTCGAACCGGGAATGAAAGCTGCCAGTGCCCCCGGTGCGACTCGAACGCACACTGAACGGGACTTGAATCCGTCGCCTCTGCCAATTGGGCTACGGGGGCAAGTTGCAGGTAGTGATCCTAGCGGGGACGTCTCGCGCGACGACCTCACCCCCCACTTCGCCCTCACTTCGGGTCCGGCGAGATCACAGCCGGGTCCTCGGTGTCGCCCGGTACCCTGAAGGCTTCCGGTACGACCCTCCGGCGAAGGAGAGAAGCCTCGTGACGCAGCAGGTTTCGGAGCAGGACACGACTGCAGGCGAGGCCGGACAGGGCCTTGGTCTGCGGGTGCTCGTGGTGGAGGACGAGGCGCTGATCCGTCTCGACCTCGCCGAGATGCTCACCGAAGAGGGCTACGTGGTCGCGGGCGAGGCAGGCGACGGTGAGCAGGCCGTCGCACTGGCCCGTGAGCTGAACCCCGACCTCGTGATCATGGACGTGAAGATGCCGAAGGTCGACGGCATCACCGCTGCGGCGTCGATCGTCGAGGAGCGCATCGCGCCCGTCGTCATGCTCACGGCGTTCAGCCAGCGCGACCTCATCGAGCAGGCACGCGACGCCGGCGCGATGGCCTACCTGGTGAAGCCGTTCGCGCGTCACGAACTGGTGCCCGCCATCGAGTTGGCCGTGTCCCGGTTCGCGGAGAAGCGCGCGCTCGAGGACGAGGTGGCCACCCTCACCGAGCGGCTGGAGACCCGCAAGGTCGTCGACCGCGCGAAGGGCCTGCTGATGACGCGGCAGAGCATGTCGGAGCCGGAGGCGTTCCGCTGGATCCAGCGCACCGCCATGGACCGCCGCACCACCATGAAGGCCGTCGCCGAGGCTGTGGTCGACGGTCTCGCCGCGCCGAAGTCCTGATCCACCGTCCGCTGAGCGATCGTCACAATCCGCGATGGCAGATTGCGGTCCGGTAAAGGACCCGCCCCGGATGGTGACTCGGTCGAGTGCTTTCCTTTACCGTCCGCGAGTCTCCCCGGCAACCGGGGGCAACGGACGTCGGGGCCTCGCCCGGAGCAGATCGCGCAGTACGGAAGGAATAACAGGATGATTCGGAGGCGGACGATCGTCACCGCCGCGATCCTTGCCGGAGCTCTCGGGCTCACGGCATGCGGAACCAACCGTGAGGAGGCCACCGGCACGGGAGGCGGCGCTGCCTGCGACACCAGCAAGGGCACGCTGATCATCGGCATGATCGCGCCCCTGTCAGGTGGGCTCTCCGCTCTCGGACTCGGTATGCGCAACTCGGCCGACCTCGCGGTGGACCAGGCCAACCAGAAGTGCGCGGTGCCCGGCTACCAGCTGGCGTTCCAGCCGGAGGACGACCAGGCCACGCCGCAGGTCGCCAACCAGGCTGCCACCAAGCTGGCCTCCGACCCCAACGTCGTGGGGGTCGTCGGCACGCTGAACTCCTCCACCGCTCAGGTGGTGCAGCCGATCCTCCAGGAACGCAACATCGTGGTGGTCTCGCCGGCCAACACCGGGCCGGCACTGACCCTGGGTGCAGACGCCACCACCGCCCCGGCGCGGCCGTTCGACAACTACTTCCGGGTGGCCACCACCGACCTCGTGCAGGGTCCGTACGCGGCGAACTACCTGGTTCAGACCGCGGGCAAGAAGAACATCGCCGTGATCGACGACGGCAAGACCTACGGCTCGGGGCTCGCGGAGCAGTTCTCGCAGCAGGCCACCAAGCTCGGGGCCAAGGTCGTCGCACGGGAGAAGGTCGGAGAGCGTGACACCGACTTCTCGGGCGTGATCACGCGGATCCGTGCGCTCAACCCGGACGCCGTCTACTACGGCGGCGAGTACCCGGTGGCGGGCCCGCTGTCGGCCCAGCTCGCGGCGGCAGGTCTGAACATCCCGCTGATGGGTGGCGACGGCATCGTCGACGCTCAGTTCGTCGCTCTCGGTGGGAAGGCGGGTGACCTCGCCACCAACGTCGGTGCGCCGGCCGCCTCGCTGCCCAGCGCGCAGCAGTTCATCAACGACTACGCGGCGGCGAACTACGCCGAGGAGTTCAGCGCCTACGGTGCGTTCACCTACGACTCCACCAACGTGATCATCGCCGGGGTGGCCAAGGCCCTGGCCGGCGGTGACTACAGCGAGGCCAAGCGGGCCGACATCGTGAAGGCCGTGCAGGACACCAAGCTCGACGGTGCGGGCGGTCCGATCGCGTTCGACCAGTACGGCGACACCACCAACAAGGTGCTCACCGTCTACACGGTCGAGGGTGACAACTTCGCGCCGGTCGAGGGGTCCACGGGCAGCTTCGCAGGCTGATCTGTAGACCACATAACGGCATCACAGGCCGGGGGCGGGGCAACACTCCGCCCCCGGCGCTCGTGGAGGGACCACCCGCTTGCTGTCCACGCTGCTGTCCCAGATCGTCAACGGACTGGTGCTCGGTTCCCTGATCGGACTGATCGCACTCGGCTACACGATGGTCTACGGCATCATCCAACTGATCAACTTCGCTCACGGCGAGATCTTCATGGTCGGCGCCTATGGCGGGTTGGCGATGTTCACCTACCTGCTCCCCACATTCGTCCAGCAACAGTGGTATCTGGCGTTGCCGCTGTTGCTGATCGCCGGTGCCGCTGTTGCGGTCGGCGTGGCGGTGGCGATGGAACGTTTCGCCTACCGGCCCTTGCGTAACGCGCCGCGGCTGGCCCCGCTGATCACCGCACTCGGTGTCTCGGTGGCGCTGCAGGAGGCGGTCCGCGTCTTCTATCCCGGTGCCACCGCGGCCATCCCGTTCCCCAACATCTTCGTGCCGGGCACCTGGATGATCCCGATCGGTGACGGTGTGCCGATCAAGTACTCCGGGATGCTGCTGATCGTCGTGTCCCTGGGGCTGGCCATCGGGTTGCAACTGTTCATCGATCGCTCGCGGATGGGGCGCGCGATGCGTGCCACCTCGCAGGATCGTGACGTGGCTCGGCTCATGGGTATCGACCCCGACCGCGTCATCGTGCTGACGTTCGTCCTCGGTGGCGCGCTGGCCGGCATCGGCGGCGTGCTCTACGGCGGATATCTGAACAACATCAACATCGACATGGGGTTCCAGAACGGCATCTTCGCGTTCACCGCGGCGGTGCTGGGCGGAATCGGGAGCATCCGAGGAGCGGTCGTCGGCGGCCTCGCGATCGGGCTGATCAAGTCGCTCGGTGGGCAGTACCTCCCCGGCGGCTCGGCGTACGACTACGTGTGGATCTTCGTGGTGCTCATCGCGGTGCTGGTGTTCCGGCCGCAGGGATTCTTCGGTGAGACGGAACGGGTGCGGGCATGACCACTCTCGAGAAGCCTCCGCCGGCCCCCGCCATGCCTCCACCATCACCGAACTCCCGGCTCGCCCCACTCGCGCGTTACACCACCGTGCTGCGGATCGCCGGTGGGCTGCTCACCCTTGTCGGCGCGCTGCTGCCGTGGGCCACGTTCGTGCTGAACGAGGGTCCGTATCCGGAGAAGTCGACCCTCGAGTTCTTCTCCGCCCCGTTCGCCGTCAGCGGGTTCCGGCTGCACCTGGCCGTGTTCGGGATCGCCGCGATCGTGATTGCACTGGTGTCGGTGCCCGGGCGGGAGCGCATCCTGCGCGCCGTCGGCTGGGGTGTGATCGCGGTCGCCGTGGTCAACGGCCTCTACATCGCAGTGGAGGGCGGCGGCCTCGGCGCGATCACCGTCGCCGACGGGGTGGCGTTCGGTGCGGTCGTGGCGCTGGTCGGCGGCGTGCTGCTCGTCCTCGGCGCCACCGCGGGCGGGCTGACGCCCGTACCGGTGTGGAACTGGCGGTTCAACCGGTATCTCGAGTGGCTGATCCTCGTGGTCACCTACGCGCTGCTGCTCCTGCTCGTGTCGGCGGTGCTCACCAGTGGTGGCCAGGGAAGCGCCGCGAACGTCTACTCCGGGGCGGTGTTCCTGTCCTTCCTCGGGGCAGTGGGTGGGCTGCTGGGGGCGCTGCATGCCTCCGGGCTGCTTGCCTGGATCGGAGCGGTGTCCGAGCGGCACCGCCTGTTCAGCGTGATCGTGCTGCTCGTCGCCGCGCTGCTCCTTCCCCTGACCGGGGCGGGCAACGAGTACTGGATGACCGTGGCGGCGAACATCGGCGTCTACGCGGCGACAGCCATCGGGCTCAACATCGTGGTCGGCCTGGCCGGCCTGCTGGACCTGGGGTACGTCGCGTTCCTCGGGATCGGCGCGTTCGTCGCGGCGAACTTCTCGGGTGCCGCCGCGTCCCGGATCGGGATCGAGCTGCCGTTCCCGCTGGTGATGGTGATCGCGGCGGTGATCGCCGGCATCTTCGGCGCGATCGTCGGTTCGCCGACGTTGCGGGTGCGTGGGGACTACCTGGCGATCGTGACGTTGGCGTTCGGTGAGATCTTCGTGCGGTCGGCGCAGAACAACATCGGTGGGTTGACCGGCGGGTCGAACGCGATCCCGGGCATTCCGCCGGTGTCGCTGTTCGGCAATGATTTCAATGATGCGGTGGTCATCGGCGGGCTGCGGTTGGCGCCGGGTGTCCTGTACTACGTGTTGATCGTGTTGATCGTGGCCGCGGTCATGCTGGTGTTCGCGAACTTGAAGAACTCGCGGCTGGGCCGGGCGTGGATCGCGATCCGGGAGGATGAGGACGCGGCCCGGGCGATGGGCATCCGCACCGGGCCGATCAAGATCCTGGCGTTCCTCATCGGAGCGACGCTCGCCGGCTTCGCGGGCGCGTTCTTCGCGCACAAGACCGCCACCGTCTCCTACGAGAGCTTCCGGTTCCTGGAGTCGGTCACGCTGCTGGCCGCGGTTATCCTCGGAGGCATGGGCACGATCCCCGGCGCGGTGCTCGGGGCGTCGATCCTGTTCGTCCTGCCGGAGAAGCTGCGCGAGTTCTCCGACTACCGGCTGCTGCTGTTCGGCATCGCGTTGATTCTGATCATGCGGTTCCGGCCGCAGGGGTTGGTGCCCGACCGGCACCGCCGTGCCGAGTTGGCGCCGGATGCCGAACCCGTGACGACCCCGATATCCGGTACCGACGGCGGGAAGGCGAGCGCGTCATGAGCCAGCCGACCACGAACATGACGCCCCGGCACGCGAAGGCCCAGCCGGCCATGCTGCAGGCGTCCGGCGTCACGATGCAGTTCGGTGGGCTGCGGGCGCTGAACGAGGTGTCGTTCGGTCTCGCCGAGGGTGAGATCATCGGCCTGATCGGGCCGAACGGGGCGGGTAAGA
>NZ_JCADBN010000017.1:0-158969 GCF_059359135.1 Pseudonocardia sp. OZ21 | reverse complement strand
CAGGAACGTGACCAGGAAGCCCAGCGCGAACAGCATCGGGGCCTCGAAGGTCATGTGCCCCTTCCACAGCGTCCCGATCCAGTTCACGAACTTGACGCCCGTGGGCACCGCGATCAGGAACGTGGTGAAGGAGAAGAAGGCCAGCAGCACCGCACCGGTGGCGTACATGTGATGTGCCCATACCGCCACCGAGAGAGCCCCAATTCCAATTGTGGCGTAGATCAGGCCCTTGTAGCCGAAGAGCGGCTTACGGGAGAACACCGGGAAGACCTCGGACACGATGCCGAAGAACGGCAACGCGACGATGTAGACCTCCGGGTGCCCGAAGAACCAGAACAGGTGCTGCCACAGGATCGCCCCGCCGTTGGCCGGGTCGAACACGTGCGCTCCGAGTTGCCGGTCGGCCAGCAGGCCCAGCAGGGCGGCGGTGAGCACCGGGAACGCGATGAGGATCAGGATCGCGGTGACGAAGATGTTCCAGGTGAAGATCGGCATCCGGAACATCGTCATGCCGGGCGCGCGCATGCAGACGATCGTGGTGATGAAGTTGACGCCACCGAGGATCGTGCCGAGCCCGGAGATCGCCAGGCCCACGATCCACAGGTCGGCACCCGCTCCCGGGGTGTGGATCGCGTCGGACAGCGGCGTGTAGGCGAACCAGCCGAAGTCGGCGGCACCACCCGGGGTCAGGAAGCCCGAGAGCACCGTGAGCCCGCCGAACAGGAACAGCCAGTACGAGAACGCGTTGAGCCGCGGGAACGCGACGTCAGGAGCCCCGATCTGCAGCGGCACGATGTAGTTCGCGAAGCCGAACAGGATCGGCGTCGCGTACAGCAGCAGCATGATCGTGCCGTGCATCGTGAACAGCTGGTTGTACTGCTCGTTGGACAGGAACTGCTGCCCCGGCTCCGCCAGCTCCGCTCGCATCAGCAGTGCCATGGCTCCGCCGGCCAGGAAGAACCCGAACGACGTCACCAGGTACAGGATGGCGATGTCTTTGGGATCCGTGGTGTGCAGCATCTTGAGCAGCGTGGATCCCTTGGCCGACCGGCGTGCCGGGTACGGCCGCGCCGTGATCGGCTTGGGGGCGACGGCTGTCACTGAGCCTCCTGAGACTGCCTGGCGACTGCGTTGGTCTTGCCGAACTGGTGGGCCACTGGTCATCTGAGCCCGCCGGAATCGTAGCTCTACCCGTCGTCGAAGGCGGCGCCCGGGCCTGGTCTGCGGGCATGACCCACTCCGCGTGGGGGCGGTTTTTCCGGCATCGGCTACCGGAGCGGGATGAACAGCTCCTCGAACAGCTCCGGGGTGGACGCCGGGCTCGGCAGCGGGTCGACGACGTAGAACTCCACGCCCATCCCCATCGCGAACAGCGGGTCGGGCATCGTCAGCAGGAAGTGGTCGGGCCCGATCTGGCTCGCGTGGGCGCGCATCGACGCCTTCTTCTGCTCGACGAAGTCCACCGCGTCGACGCGGTGGGTGATCTCGGACTCCGGCTTGCCGAAGGTCGGCTCCTCGATGAGCGGTGCCTCCCAGCCCTCCGGCAGCTGCCCGGACTTCGCCATGCCGCGGACGCCGCGCGTCATCCAGTCGCGGTTGACGGTGCTCTGCGCCACGACCGGCACGGCCGCGAGCTCGGCGGCGCGCCTGCCCACGCGGTGCACCTGGATGTGGTCGGGGTGCCCGTAGCCGCCGTTGTCGTCGTAGATCGTGAGGACGTCCGGCTCCTCCTCGTCGAGGATCACCGCGAGCTCCCTGGCCGCGTGCTCGACGTCGGCGCGCCAGAAGCAGTACGGGGCGTCGTTGGCGGGCTCGCCCATCATCCCGGAGTCGGTGTAGCCGAGGAACTCGACGCGCTTGGCCCCGAGCGCCTCGGCGGAGGCGTAGCACTCCGCCGAGCGGCGCAGGACCAGCTGCTCTCCCGGCTCGAGGACACCGGGCACGGGTTCGCCCAGCTCACCGCGAGTGGCGAAGACGAGCACGACCCGGTGCCCGGCGGCCGCGGCGCGAGCGAGGGTGCCTGCCGACCCGATGGACTCGTCGTCGGGATGTGCATGGAAGGAGACGATGGTGCCCACGCCGCGAGCCTATCCGCCGCCCGGAACGGGACTTCCGTCGCGATGACGTCGATCATCCGGGCGCCGCCCTGCGCGTGACCCACCTCACGCCGCTCTTGACCACCACGTCGATGTCAGCGCAGATCATCGCTTCATGGACCTCCAGGTGGTGCTGCCCGACGAGTCGCCGGACATGGCGCCGGAGACGCTGATCGCGCTCGGGGAGGCAGCCGAACGGCTGGGCTACCAGACGGCCTGGCTGCCCGACCACCTCCTGCCGCCCGCCCCGTACGGGGACCCCTACGGCGGGGTCTACGAGCCTCTCGTGACGCTGTCCTACCTCGCCGCCCGCACATCGACGATCCGGCTGGGCACGTCCGTGCTCGTGCTGCCGATGCGCAACCCGTTCGTCGTGGCCAAGCAGGTGGCGACGCTGCACCGGCTCTCGGGCGGCCGCGTGACGCTCGGGGTGGGTGCCGGGTGGGAACGGGCCGAGTTCTCCGCTGTCGGCGCCGACTTCACCACGCGCGGAGCTCGCACCGACGAGGGGATCGCCCTGCTCCGGCACCTGTTCGGCGGGGGCGGCCCGTTCGCCGGCCGCTTCCACGGCTACGACACCGGTGTCTTCGCCCCCGACCCCGGGCCGGACGTCCCGATCATGGTCGGGGGCATGTCCGAGCACGCGCTGCGCCGGGCCGCCACGCTCGCGGACGAGTGGCAGGGCTTCGGGCTCGGACCCGAACAGTTCGCCCGCCACGTCGCCCGCCTGCGGGAGCTCACGGACCGTCCGCTGCGGGTGGGCACCCGGATCGAGTGGTGGGGCGGGCGCCCCGCGCTGCAGACGGCCGTCGACGAGACGCGTGCGCTGGCCGAGGCGGGTGCCGATGCCGTGGCGGTCTGGTTCGGCGCGGCCGCTGGGGCCGAGGAGCGGATGGCCGAGTTCGCCACGGCCGTCCGCGGCTGACCGCGCGCAGAAGGGGCGACTCGGGCGCACGGAACGGGCGACTCGCGGGGGTGGGGTCAGGCCAGGATGCGGGTGAGGGCCGGGCCCACGTCGGCGAGCCTGCGCACGGTCTGCGCCCGGCCTGCCGTCCGGGCCGCCAGCCCGGCTGCCGCGGCCTCGGCCTCCGCTCCGCCCAGCGGCACGAGCACGTGGAGGCGGTCGATGCCGGCCAGCGCCGTCGCGGGCTCGCCGCCCACGGTGTGCTTGCAGTCGGACAGCAGCACCACGAGCCGCTCGTCGGCCACCGCGCCTGCGAGCTGGCGCGACGCCTCCCGCAGCGCCGACGCCAGATCGGTGAGGCCGTGGCCGCGCAGGGCGACGAGGTCGGACAGCAGGTCCTCGGGCGGGCGGCGGACGCCCTGCGCCTGCAGCACGCGAACCCCGGCGCCGAACGCGAGCACCGAGGGCTGGAGCTTCCCCTCGGCCGCGACGACGACCCCGGCCGCGGCCACGGCGGCCAGCGCGACGGCGAGGCCCTGCATCGACCCGGAGATGTCGACGAGGAGACAGATCGCGCGGCGGTGCGCCGTCCAGGTGCGGGTGATGATGTCGTCGTGCTCCGGCCGCCGCGACGGGCCGGGCGCCCAGCCGTCGAGGGTGCGGTCGAGGTCGAGGTCGCCGTCGGCACCCTTGGCCGGTCCGAGCCTGCGGGTTCCGCGGGCCCGCGCCGGCCCGACCCGGCCGAGCTGGATGAACACGCGCCCGGCCAGCCTCCTGGCCGCGGCCCGTAGCTGCACGTCGGTGGCCACGGCGAGGTCCGCCAGCAGGGCGGCCGCCGCCTCGGGGGAGGCCGCGAGCGCCTGGTCGAAGGCCTCGGCGTCGAGGGCGCCGAGCTCCGGTGAGACCTGCGCGAACTGCTCGTGACGGGCACGCAGCTCGCCACGGCCCAGCGTCCGGTCGGCGCGGTTGCGGTGCGGGCGATCCCGGGGCCGGCCCGCCGCACCGGGCGGCGGGCCGTCAGCTTTTCCCCGGCGATCCCCGGTCTCCGGGGAGTCGGCCGGATCCGCGGGAGCCGGTCCGTCCTCGGGCCACAGCGCGTCGAGGAGTTCGTCGATCACCGACTCCGGGGTGCGGTCGACGCCGTCGGCCACGCGGATCCGCCCGGACAGAGCCGCGTAGGCGGCGTCGCGGGCCGTCTCGCGCGCCGCCACCTGCTCGCCGCGCAGCTCAGCCAGACCCGTGAGCACGAGTGCGAGGTCGATCGCCCCGCGCACCGACGACCCCATCCGCACGTCGCGGTGGGTGCGGGTGGCCCGGGTGAGCGCCACGGCGAAGTCGGTGACCCATCCGGTCACCCGGCTGACCGAGCCGGTGATCTCCCGTTCCCCGGCCTCGTCCTGGTAGCCGAGCACCACCCGGCACATCCGGTCGGCGATGGCCTGGCTGACCCGCGCGGTGCCGACCGCGTCGAAGGGGTTCATCGCGGCGATGAGCCGGAAGCGCGGGCCGGCGCGCACGGTCCCGAGCCGCGGAACCGCGATCTCGCCCTCGGTGAGCACCGTGATGAGGACGTTCAGCGTCTCCTCGGGGACCCGGTTGAGCTCCTCGAGATAGAGTAGCGCTCCCCCGCGCATCGCGGTGAGCAGCGGGCCGTCCACGAAGCTCGCCGGCAGGTAGCCCTCGGCCAGCACCTGTGACGGGTCGAACGCCCCGATCAGCCGGGCAGGTGTCAGCTCGGCGTTCCCCTCGACGAACACGACCTCCTGGACCGCGTCGCGGGCGATCGAGCGCAGCAGCGTGGACTTCCCGGTGCCGGGCGGCCCCTCGATGACGACGTGCCTGCCGGTGGCGAGCGCGACCGTCAGCACCTCCCGTTCCCGGCGCAGGCCGACGACGGGTGCGGGCACGGCAGCGTGCGACGGCGGCGCGGTCGCTGGCGTCACGGGCGGTACCACCTCCGGAGACGGCCGCGCCGGGCAGCGCGGTGGACGGTGCCCGGCGCGACCACGACTGCTGACGGTCGTCCGGCGGCGGTCAGGCGTCGGGGTCGTGGATGATCACGCCGCGGATGTTCACGCCGTTGACCAGGTCCTCGTAGCCCTTGTTGACGTCGTCCAGGCTGTAGGTGTTGGTGATCAGCTCGTCGAGCTTGAGCTGGCCGGCCTGGTACATGTCCACCAGCCGCGGGATGTCCTTGAACGGGTCGCCCGAGCCGAACAACGAGCCCTGGAGGCGCTTCTCGAACAGGGTGAGCAGGGCCCCGGGGATCTCGATGGTGGTCTTGGACGGGTCGGCCAGGCCCGTGATGACCACGGTGCCGCCCTTGCGGATGGCGTGGAACGCGCTGGTGGTGACCGCGGAGTCGACGACGCCGACGGTGATGATCGCCTTGTCGGCGCCCACCCCGTTGGTGAGCTCCTGGATCACCGCGTGGGCCTCCTCCGCGGTGGGGCAGGAGTGGGTGGCGCCCATCCGTTCGGCCATCTCGCGCTTGTTCTCCAGCGGGTCGATGGCCACGACGTTCGCCGCGCCGGCCAGCGCCGCGCCCTGCACCGCGTTGATGCCGATGCCGCCGATGCCGTAGATCGCGATGGTGTCGCCCGGCTCGGTGGCGGCGGCGTGCACCGCCGAGCCGAAGCCCGTGGGGACGCCGCACCCGATCAGCACGGCCTTGTCGAGCGGAACGTCGTCTGCGACCTTGACGCAGGAGTTCTCCGAGATCGTGGCGCGCTCGGAGAACGTGCCGAGCATGCACATCCCGCCGAGGTCCTCGCCGGAGTCGGAGTGGAAGCGATAGGTGCCGTCGGCCAGCATCCCGTCGAGGATGGTGGCGCCCATGTCGCAGAGGTTGGTCATGCCCGCGGCGCAGAACCGGCAGTGCCCGCAGACCGGCAGGAACGAGCAGATGACGTGGTCGCCCGGCTTGAGGCGGGTGACCCCGGGGCCGACGTCCTCGATGATCCCGGCACCCTCGTGGCCCCCGACGATCGGGAACCGCGGGACGATGTCGCCGTGGCGCAGATGCTCGTCGGAGTGGCAGAGCCCCGCGGCGACGTACTTGATCAGCACCTCCCCCGCCTTGGGCGGGTCGAGGGTGAGCTCCTCGATCACGAAGGGTTGGCCCACCCCGCGCAGTACCGCTGCCTTGGTCTTCATCGACCCTCCAGACATCAGCCGCCGTTGGCTGATCGTGAGTGTGAGTGGCTCCGGCATTGGTAGCAGCACGGGCAGGTCAGGGGAAGGGGCCGGAACCCGACGGAGGGGGCCGTTCGGAGGACATCCCGGCCCGAATCGATCTTCTACTGATCTGTAACGGCAATGGATCTGGATGTAGAGTCCGCCCACCCGAACCGGCAGGGGAGCCGCTTTCATGACCGACCTCTTCAACGCCGCCGAGTACCTGGTCGGACGGCGGGTGGACGCCGGCGACGGCGACCGCGTCGCGATCATCCACTCCGGCGGCACCCTCACCTACGGAGAGCTCTCGGCCGAGGTCCGCCGGGTCGCCGCCGGGCTCGTCGCGATCGGCGTGCGCCCCGAGGAACGGGTGCTGATGTGTATGGCCGACGACGTCGAGCTCGCCACCGCGATCCTCGCCGCCATGTACGTCGGGGCGGTCGCCGTGCCGTCGTCGACGATGCTGACCGGCGGGGAGCTGCGCAAGCTGGTGCTCGACTCGCGCGCCCGCGTGCTGCTGGGTGACGCCCGGTTCTCCATCGCCGTGACGGCCGCCGCGACCGACGCCCCCGACCTGCGGCACGTCGTGCTCACCGGCGACACGGCCCCGGCGGTGGCCGGTCCGGCCGCGCTCACCTGGCACGGCCTGCTCGATGCGGGCGCAGGCACCCCGGTCCCCGCGCCGTACGCGACGTGGGACGAGTCGCCCGCGCTCTGGCTCTACACCTCGGGCACCACGGGCACCCCCAAGGGCGCCATGCACCGGCACACCGACATCCGCTACGTCTGCGAGACCTACGGCACCCAGGTGCTCGGGGTCGGACCCGACGACGTCTGCCTGTCGGTGGCCAAGCTCTTCTTCGCCTACGGGATCGGCAACTCGCTGTTCTTCCCCCTGGCTGCGGGCGCCACGGCGGTGCTCGAACCGTCGCGGCCGAACCCGGCGCTGTACGCCGACCGGGTGGCCGAGCACGGCGTCACGCTCTTCTTCGGCGGCCCGAGCTTCTGGGGCCCCCTGATGGCTGCCGACCTGCCGCGGGAGCGGTTCGCGACCGTCCGCAACGGGGTCTCCGCCGGCGAGACGCTCCCGGCGCGGATGTTCCACGGCGTGCGCGAGCAGTACGGCTTCGAGATCCTCGACGGCATCGGCTCCACCGAGGCGCTGCACATCTTCATCTCCAACGTGGCGGGCAAGGTCGTCCCGGGCAGTTCCGGGTTCCCGGTGCCGGGCTACCGGGTGGAGCTGCGCCGCGGCGACGGCACCGTGATCGAGGGCCCGGGCGAGCCGGGGATGCTCTACATCGCGGGCGACTCGATCTGCACCGGGTACTGGTGCCGGACCGACGTCAACCGGGCGGTGTTCCAGGGTGAGTGGATGCGCACGGGCGACCAGTACGTGCGTGGCGAGGACGGCAGCTACACGTGCCTCGGCCGGGCCGACGACGTGTTGAAGGTGGGAGGGATCTGGGTGAGCCCCACCGAGGTGGAGACCAGGCTCCTGGAGCACCCGGCGCTGGCCGAGGCCGTGGTCGTCGGCGTGCCGGACGCCGACGGGCTCGACAAGCCGGTGGCCTATGTGGTCGCCCGGCCCGCGCAGCGGGTCGACCCGGACGAGGTGATCGCGTTCTGCCGGGCCGGGCTCGCCTCGTTCAAGCGGCCGCGGCTCGTGGTCGAGGTGGACGAGCTACCGAAGACGGCCACCGGCAAGATCCAGCGTTACCGGTTGCGCGCGCTGGCCGCCGCCACCGAGGCCCCCGTGCCCACCACGGCGGCCGACGTCGAGGAGGTGCAGTCATGAGATGGGTGCGCGACACACCAGCGCACTGGGACGCCGACAAGCAGCGGGTGCTCGGCGACCTGCCCCCTGAGCTGTTCGGGTTCGGTTCCCCCACCGACGGCGACGTGCTCGGCGACGAGTGGTGGCGCGTGGAGGACGGTGACCGCGTCGTCGGCTACGGCCGGCTCGACGACACCTGGGGCGACGCCGAGATCCTCGTACTCGTCGACCCGGAGCGGCGCGGGTCGGGGGTGGGCGCGTTCATCCTCGATCGGCTGGAGCACGAGGCCGCGGCCCGGCACCTGAACTACATCTACAACGTCGTGCCCGACCGCCATCCCGACCCGGAGCCCGTGACGGGCTGGCTCAGCGCCCACGGGTTCGTCCCGAACGACGTGGGTGAGCTGCGCAAGCAGGTACCGGCCGGAGCCGCCTGACCACACCCACCGCGCCGGCTCAGGAAGGGCGGTCCTCTGTGAGACGGCGCAGCCGGAGGGCGAGAGTGGGGCAGGCGCTCACCGCGGCCCGCGCCTGTGCCCTGAGCGACGGGGGCACCTCCTGCGAGGCGAGATGGGGATAGCCCCATTCGTCGAGCAGGACCTGCTCGGGGAGAAGCTCGGCGCAGAGCCCGTGGCCGCGGCACATGATGGGATCCACGTCGAGGCCGAGCCGCGTGTCGTCCCCCATCACTCTCACGCGCCCGGACGGGTCGGGGCGGGCACCGGCATCCACCGTGCGGCGTCCACCCACGGGCAGGGGCGGCCGGCGACGTGGTCGGCGATGTCGTCGGCGAACACGCGCAGAGCCGCGGCGGCGAGCCGGCTGGCACCGTCCGGATGTGCGCACGCGCCACGGCCCTGGATCATCCCCAGCCGGTTGCGTAGCCGGTCGAGCGTCTCCCCCGACGGGTCGCCACCACGCACGAGGGCGTCGACGTCGTCGGCGACCGCCGGCAGCCCGAACATGCACGGCCCACACTGCCCGGCCGACTCGACCGCGAGGTAGCGCAGGGTGCGGGCGGTCTCGGCGATGCCGCAGGCGCGTTCCGGCAGGGCGACGAGCGCTGCCGTGCCCATCACCGTGCCCGCTTCCCGGCAGTCCTCGTGCGCGAGTGGCAGCGCGTGCGTCTGCTCGATCGGCATCCAGCTGCCACCCAGGCCGCCCATCTGCACCGCCTGCAACGGCTCGGACTCACCGCCCGCCTCGGCCAGTACCGCACCGACCGGAGTTCCGAGCTCGACCTCGTACACGCCCGGCCTGCGCACGGCACCCCCGACGGTGACCAGCGTGGTGCCCGGGGACTCCGCCGTGCCCGCCGCCCGGAACCACTCCGCGCCGAAGCGGGTGATCAGCGCCAGGTGCGCCAGCGTCTCGACGTTGTCCACCAGCGTCGGTCGGCCGCCGACCCCTCGCTCCGCCGGACGGGGCGGTGTGACGGTGGGCCGGGCGTCCCCCGTGTTCAGGAAGTTGACCAGAGCCGACTCCTCACTGGCCACGTACCGGTGCGGCACCTGCGCCACCCGGATCGTGATCTCCTCGTGGCGCCGCGCCTGGAGGGCTGCGTAGACGTACCAGGCGTGGGCATCTCCCTCACCCACGCAGATGGTGGCCTCTTCCGCGCCGACGGCATGGCAGGCGAGCAGGACCCCGTCGATGACCAGATGGGGCGCGAACTCGAGCAGCTTCGCGTCCTTGACGGTGGCCGGGTCGCCGTCGCAGCCGTTCGCGACCACGACCGGTCGCCCCCGCCCGGCCGCGACCGTCCGCAGCTTGCGGCTCATCGGGAAACCCGCCCCGCCGCGGCCACGCAGGCCCGACCGGTCGACCAGATCGATCAGCTCAGCAGGCCCGTCCACGCCCACCGGGAGCGGGCCGTAACGGGCGAGGTGGTCGGCCCACTTGGCAGGGGCCCCGCTCTCGACCGAGCCGGCCAGCAGGCGCACGCTCCCGGTCGGCGCGTCCGGACGGGGCATCCGCGCAGCCGCGGTCATCGCCTGGCCGCCTTCGCGGCCCGTCGCGCGTCCCGGTCTGCGTCGACGCTCAGCCATCGCCGCACGATCGCTGCCGCGACCGCCACCCCGCACCCGGTGTAGATCGCCACCATCCAGCCGAGTCTCCTGTCGTTCGTACCGAGACCCAGCCCGTGCGCGATCGCCAGCGGCCAGCTCGCATACGCCATGACGTGCACGGCCCGCCAGTAGCGGAAGCCGATCCTGGGCCGCAGCACGCTGGTGACGATCGCGGCGAGCAGCAGTTCGAGCGCCACGGTTCCCATTCCGAGCCAGATCGGGTGGGGGACGGCGGAGGAGTACGGCACCAGTGCGACCGGCCAGGAGAGGCCGGAGTGGGGTTTGCCGATGGCGATCACGACGTGCATGAGGAGGAAGCCGACCGCCAGCAGCGACGCGTTGCGGTGTACGGCGTGCATGGCGAACCGGGGAAAGCTCGCGCTCGAGGCCCGTCCGGCGTGCATGGTGCCGAGCACCACCGTGACCGTCAGGAGAAGGGTCGCGACGAGCCCCGTGGCATGGCCTGCGGCCGTGAACACGTCCTCCGTCGCTACCACGCCGGTCGGGCGCGTTCCGGTTCTGCAGAACCAGTGGGGAGCAGAACTGTCGACATCCATCGGGTTGGGGTCCTGGTCATGATCGAGGGGGAGGTCCATCCGCGCGAGGGACCGACGGGGGTGCGGAGCGGGGCGCTGCTCCGCCCGGGACCACCGCCGCGGATGAGGGGCTGTCGACCCGTATCTCGTCTCGTGGGGGCGAGTAGGGCGACGCCGCGGACAGCCCCGTCTGCGTGAGCACAACCCAGAACAGGATCGCCAGCGCTGCGCTGGTGACCGCGCTCGCGGCAGTGACGAGCGCGATCAGTTTTCGGGCCCGGGCGCGGCGGAAAATGCGGCCGTGCAGGGCCGCATTCGACGGTGGAGAGTTGTCGTGACAACTACTCTCTCGCGATTTCGGGGAGCGCATTTCAGCGCCGTCGGGGAGGAGACCAGCCGGTCGGGGAGCGGCCACCACTCGATCTATATCCGGTACGTGTTCGCGCTGCCACTCATATCTCAAGCTCCTTTCTTCGATTCAGCACAACGTCCATGAGGTTAGCAACGGGTGGCCGATATCGAAAGTCTGAAGTCGATTTGATCATTCCTCCGAGCAATATTTCCAGATCCGAGGTAAAAATACTCCGACGATTTCGGCAGAATTGGGAGATTCGTCTGCAGTGCGGCCGATTCGCCCGAAGTCCAGGCCGCTGCCGGACTGCCGCCGACCACCGGGAGGGCCGGGGGCGGGCTCGCCGCGCACGCCCGGCACCGGGCCGCCACGCCGCACTGCAAATTCCTGCAAGGGATTGTGCCCGCGATGCACCCTGCCTATCTTCGGGCCAGCAGAGGCGGGTACGCGGCTGCGATCAGACAAGGAGGTCTGACGATGTCCACTCGCAGGTTCCTGGCGGTGGCGGGGGCGCTCACGGTGGCGATGTCCCTGGCAGCGTGCGGTGGCGGGTCGAGCGGCGGGGGCGACGGTGACCACGCCGGACAGACCCTGCAGGTCTACCTCAGCAGGCAGTCGCAGTACCCCGACGAGCAGCAGCAGTGGATGCAGCGCATCAAGGACGAGTTCCGGAAGAAGACCGGCGCCGACGTCGAGTTCGAGACCTACACCTCGGCCACCGAGGAGCAGCAGAAGATCCAGACCTCGGTGGTCTCGGGTCAGGGCCCCGACATCTACGAGATCGGCACGACGTTCACCCCCACCGCCTACTCCAGCGGGGCGTTCCTGAAGTTCGGTGACGAGCAGTGGAACGCCGTCGGGGGGCGGGACCGGTTCGTACCCTCCACCCTCGCGATGTCCGGCCCGGACGAGGCCGACCAGATCGCCGTGCCGTTCTCGTCGATCCCGTTCGTGCTCGTCTACAACACCCAGATGTTCGCCGCCGCCGGCATCGACGGCCCCCCGTCCACCTGGGACGAGCTGGTGGCGGATGCGAAGAAGCTGACCCAGGGCGACACGTACGGCCTCGCGATGGACTACAAGGACCCGTTCTCGCCCTGGAAGTACATCTGGATGTTCGCCCAGCAGTACGGCAACCCGCTGGTGCAGGGCACGACCGCCCGGATCGACGACCCCACGGTCGCCTGGGCCTACGACGCCTACTTCGGGTTCCTCACCAAGGACAAGATCGTGAACCCGGACGCGGTCAACTGGGCATCGGCCGACGCGACAGCCAACTTCGCCTCCGGCAAGTCCGCGATGTTCACCATGACCAGCGCGAGCGTCATCCCGACGCTCGCGAAGTCGCCGGTGGCGAGCTCGTACGCGTTCGCACCGATGCCGACCGTCCCGCCGGGTGAGAGCGCGCTGCCCGCAGGCGGAGTGCCCGCCACCACCATCGTGTCCGGCCAGAACCTGGTGGTCGCCTCCTACTCCACGCAGCAGGACCTGGCGCTGCAGTACGTCGACCTGGTCACCTCCGAGGCCGAGCAGCAGCACTTCTCTGAGGTGTTCGGGGTGCTGCCGGTCAACGCCACGGCCGCCGGCGCGGTGGCGAGCGGGAAGGAGCAGTACGCGCCGGTGCTGGAAGCGGGCAAGCAGGCCAAGCCCACCCCGTTCACCGGTGCGTGGTCGGAGATCCAGCTGGGCCTGACGAACATCACGGTGCAGGCGCTCGCCGGCCTGAGCTCCGGTTCGGTGCCCCCCGACCAGGTCCAGCGGCAGCTCACCGAGCTCCAGCAGACGGCCCAGACGGCGGTCGACAAGGCGGCGGCCGCCCGGTGAGCCTCACCAGCCCGACGGACCGCCGGCCCACCGGGACCGGACCGACCGGTGACGCGGACGGGCCGGCGCGGGCCCGCGTCCGTCCGGCCGGCCCGGCGCGGCGCCGCCAGGGACCACTCTGGTTGCTGACTCCGGGCGGCCTGCTGCTGCTCGTGGTGGTCGTCGTGCCGTTCGTGCTGGCGCTGTGGATGTCGGTCACCGACCTCGACCAGTACACGCTGCGACAGTGGGCGGGGGCGCCGTTCCTCGGCCTGGGCAACTACGCCGAGGCCGTCACCACCGGCCCACTCCTGCACAGCGTGTGGCTGAGCGTCGCGTTCAGCGTGCTGACCACCGTGCTGACGCTGCCGCTCGGGCTCGCCGCGGCGTTCGCCGCGCACGACCGGTTCCGGGGCCGGGCGCTCGTGCGCTCGATCTTCCTCATCCCCTACGTGCTGCCGACGTTCGTGGTCGGCACCGTGTGGCGCATCGCGCTCGGGCCGGACGGCGCCGTGAACACCGTGCTCGGTTCCGTCGGGATCGAGGGGGGCAACTGGCTGATCGGCGACCGCACCTTCTGGACCCTCGTGCTGGTCGACACCTGGGCGGCGTGGCCGTTCGTGTACCTGCTCTGCCTGGCAGGCCTGCAGTCCATCGGCCGGGAGGTGCACGAGGCCGTGGCCGTCGACGGGGCGACGTGGTGGCAGAAGACCGTGCACATCGTGCTGCCGAGCCTGCGCGGTCCGCTCCTGCTGGCCGTGATCATCGCGACCCTGCACCACCTCAACAACTTCACGCTGCCGTTCGTGCTGTTCGGCTCGCCCGCCCCCGACCAGGTGAACGTCCTGCCGATCGCGATCTACTCGGCCTCGTTCCAGACGTTCCGCTTCGGCCTGGCCGCGGCGATGTCGGTGGCCTCGCTGGTGCTCGTGCTGATCCCGCTGCTGTTCTACCTGCGCGCCGTGCGGCTCGACACCGGCCTGGAGAAGGGGGCACCGGCATGACGGCCGACCTGCAGACCCGCGGACGCAGGCGTTCCGGGGTGGACGCCACCGCGATCCTCCCGCCGGGCCTGCGCCGCGCGGTGATCGCCGTGCTGGTGCTGCTCGTGCTGGCGCCGTGCGCCTACATCCTCGTGGCCTCCCTGATGCCGGACATCGAGGTGGCCTCCGGCGCGGTGATCCCCAGCAGCGTGACCCTGGAGAACTGGGTCGCGATCTGGACGACAGTGCCGCTGGCGCAGGGGCTGGGCACCAGCCTGCTGGTCTGCGGGGTCGTCGCCGTGGTCTCCGCGCTGCTGGCGGTGGCCACCGCCTACGTCCTCGTCCGGTTCACGTTCGTCGGGCGCGTCACGTTCCTGCGGGCGCTGGTGGGCCTGCAGAGCGTGCCGGGCACGCTGCTGCTGCTCCCGCTGTTCGTGGTCTACGCCTCGGCGCCCACCTACCTCGGGATCACGGTGGTGGGCACGACGTGGGGCCTGATGATCACCTACCTGACGTTCGCGCTGCCGTTCGCGACCTGGGTGATGGTCACCTACCTCCGCGGCATGCCGGTCGAGCTGGAGGAGGCCGGGCTCCTGGACGGCCTCGGCCGCATCGGGGTGCTCCGCCGCATCGTGCTCCCGCTGAGCGCACCCGGTCTGATCGTCGCCGCGATCTTCTCCTTCCTGCTGGGCTGGAACGACGTGCTGTTCGCGAGCGTCCTCACCCAGCCCCGCACCCGCACCGCGGCGGTCGTCCTGCAGGCGTTCGGGGCCTCGCAGGAGGGTGGGGCGCTCCCGCTCTACGGGCAGGTCATGTCGTCCGCCCTGGTCTGCGCCGCGCCCGTCGTCGTCCTTTACCTGATCTTCCAGCGCTACCTCGTGGGTGGCCTGACCGGAGGGCTGAAGTGAACGATTCCGTGCCTGCACCCGTGCGGTTCGCCGTCGTCGGCTGCGGGGTGATCGGACGCCTGCACGCTGAGGTCATCGCCGCGGGGCACGACACCGCGCTCAGCGTGCTCGTGGACACCGACCTCGCTGCCGCCGACGCCGTCGCCGACCACGTGGCGGGGCTGTTCGGCGAGCGTCCCGCCGTCACCACGTCGCTGGCCGAGGCGCTGGCCCGCGACGACGTCGACGCCGTGGCCGTCGCCGTGCCCAGCGGCGCGCACGCCGCCGTCTCGATCCCGGTGCTCGAGTCCGGGCGCCACCTCGTGGTGGAGAAGCCGCTCGACGTCAGCGTGGCCGCCGGCCGCGACGTCGCCGAGGCCGCGGCGCGGCACCCCGGTCTCGTCGCCGCCGTGATCAGCCAGCACCGGTTCGACCCGGCGAGCATCGCCGTCCACGACGCCGTCACGCGCGGGGAGCTGGGGCGGGTCACCTCGGCCGTCGCAACGGTGTCGTGGTGGCGCAGCCAGGGCTACTACGACTCGGGCGACTGGCGCGGCACCTGGGCGCTCGACGGGGGCGGCGCGCTGATGAACCAGGGCGTCCACACCGTCGACCTGCTGCTGTGGTTCCTCGGCACACCGATCGACGTGGTGGCCCACACGGCGCTGCTCGCCCACGAGCGGGTGGAGGTGGAGGACACGGTGGCCGCCGTGGTGCGCTTCGAGTCCGGCGCGCTCGCGACGCTGCACGCCACCACGGCGGCCTACCCCGGCCTCACCGTCCGCCTGCAGGTGATGGGGGACGCCGGCTCCGCGGTCGTGGACAACGACCGGCTCTACTACTTCCACAGCGCCCGTCGCGCCACCGAGGAGGCGGCGGGCGACGCCGGCGTCGGACCCAACCGCGGGGTCGGCGGCGACGGCAACCAGGCGGCCCAGCTCCTCGCCGAGGAGGAGACCGGGCGGCACGTCGGAGGCGGGCCGGGCACCAGCGCCATGTTCGACGGTCACCACCGCCAGTACCTCGACGTCCTCGAGGCGATCCGGACGGGCGGCACGCCCGGCGTGACCGTGGCCGACGCCCTGCTGGCGCTGGCCACCGTGCAGGCCGTCTACGAGTCGGCCCGCACCGGCGCCCCGGTCCTGATCGCCGACGTCCTGGAGGGGCGGGTCGTGCCTGCCCCCGAACCCCCTCGGCGGCCCGCCGCCGTCAGCTAGTGCGGTGGCCACGAACGTTGCCGGGTTGATCGCGGGATCCAGGTGGTTCCTCGCAAGGCGCCGCCCGCAGCTCATACCCGGGGTATTTCCGCACTAACCCCGACCCCGACCAGAGGAGCCCAGCCGTGTGGACCCTGTCCGGCTTCGCCGACGAGATCTCCCCCGACCTGGACGAGCAGGTCCGCGTGCTCACCGAGCTGGGAATGTCCCAGCTGGAGCTGCGCGGCGCCTGGGACACGAACGTCGCCGACTTCGACGACGAGCAGGTGGAGCGCATCGCCCGCACCCTCGACGGCGCCGGCATCGCGGTGTCGTCGATCGGCTCCCCCATCGGCAAGGTGCCGGTGACCGCCGACCTGGACGAGCACGTGGCCCGCTTCCGCCGCTGCGCGCAGGTGGGTCGCCGGCTCGGTGCCCCGTACGTGCGGGTCTTCTCCTTCTACCCGAGCGACCCGAAGGACCCCGCCGCCGACCGTGACACCGTGCTGAGCGGCATGTCGGCGCTGGCGGCAGCGGCCGAGCAGGAGGGCGTGGTGCTGCTGCACGAGAACGAGAAGGCGATCTACGGGGACGTTCCCGAGCGCTGCCTCGACCTCGTCGAGTCCGTGGGCTCGCCCGCGCTGCGCCTCACCTGGGACCCCGCCAACTTCGTGCAGTGCGGCGTCCGGCCGTTCACCGAGGGCTACGAGATGCTGCGCCCGTACGTGGACTACATCCAGATCAAGGACGCGATCGCCGCGACCGGCGAGGTGGTGCCCGCCGGGAAGGGGGACGGCGAGGTGGCGCAGACCGTGACGGCCCTGCGCGCCGACGGTTTCGACGGGTGCTTCTCGCTGGAGCCGCACCTGGCGCAGGCCCACACCCGCGGCGGTTTCAGCGGGCCGGAGCTGTTCGCCACGGCCCACGCGGCGTTCACCGGGCTGTTGCGCGAGCAGGACATCCCGTTCCGCTGACGCGCTCCCGCGTTGCGGCGCCCTCCCTCGTCGCAGCAAAGCCACTTTGCTGCAACGAGGTTGCGGCAACGTGGCTTTGCTGCAATCCGGCGGCCCCGGTCAGGCGGGCACGGCCGCCCGGGCGGCGCGCAGGTAGGCGAGGTTGGCGGCCGTCCGCTCGGCCAGCGGCCGGTCGGTGGAGAAGTCCTCGACGGTGACCCAGCCGTCGTAGCCCAGCTCCGTCAGGTGCCGCAGGTAGTCGGCCACATCGGCCTGGCCGGTGGGCAGCTCCGCCCACGCGTGCTCCCAGCGGACGGTGCCGTCCACCTCCGTCTCCGCCGGTCGCCAGGCGCAGTTCTTCACGTGCACGTGCGCCAGGTACGGGCCGAGCATCTCCAGGCCGGCCCGGATGTCCTCCCCGCCCTCGATCACGAGGTTGCCGAGGTCGTGGATCACCCCGACGGCGTCCGGGTCCACCCCCTCGAGCAGGCGCAGCGCGGCCGAGGAGCTGGAGACGACGGTCTGGTGGTGCAGCTCGACGAGGACCTTGACGTCGTGGCGGGCGGCGCGCACGGCGATGTCGGCGAAGCTGCGGCGGGCCTGGGCGAACAGCTCGGGGTAGGGCGCCGCCCCGAGGGCGGGCGTGCGCACGCGCACCTGCCCGGCACCGAGGGCGGCGGTGGCGGCGAGCAGCCGGTCGACGTCGGCGTGCTCGTCGCACAGGGCGTAGCCGCCGATCCCGGAGAACGCCAGGCCGGCGCCAACGGTCAGCTCGCGGATCCGCGGCACGTCGTCCTCGAGGGTGGCCAGCGGCCAGGTGCAGCGGTTCCCGGCCCAGAAGCCCGGTTGCAGGGCGTCCTGCTGGTCGACCACGCGCCACTCGATGCCGTCCCAGCCCTGCGCGGCCAGCTGCTCGACGGCCTCCTGGGGCGTCCACTGCGGCAGTGCTGCGGTGAAGACCGAGAACCTCAAGGTTCCTCCTGTGTCACTGAATCCTGATCCGGGGTGTCACTGCTGTCGTGTCGTCCGGGTGGGGGCGGGTCCGGTCGAGCCGCGGATCGTCAGCACGGCGGGCACGGTGTGCACGCGCGGCGGGGGCGGCACCGGCCGCAGCTGCTCCAGCAGCATGTCCGTGGCCAGCCGCCCGACCTGCTCGATGGAGGCGGTGATGGTGGTGAGCGGGGGGTGGCAGAAGTCGGCGCCGAAGGTGTCGTCGCACCCCACCACGCTCATGTCGTCCGGCACCGCGAGCCCGCGGGCGAACAGCCGCTGCAGCACGCCCAGCGCGATGAGGTCGTTGAAGGCCAGCACCGCCGTGACCCCGGCGTGCACGGCGGCGTCGGCCGCGGCCGCACCGGCGGCCCGGGTGGGCGGGAACGGCCCGAGGCGCCGGACCGACAGCCCGTCCCGGCGCGCCGCCATCTGCACGGCCCGCCAGCGGCGCCCGTTGGACCACGAGGAACGCGGGCCGGAGAGGTAGGCGACGTCGCGATGACCGAGCGAGGCCAGGTGGTGCAGGGCCTGGACCATGCCGGACGGGGTGTCGATGACCACCGAGGCCACGCCGGGCGTGCTGCGGTTGACGGCGGTGAGGGGTACCGACCTGGCCGCCTCGCGCAGCGCGTCGTCGCTCAGCCGCGACGCACCCAGCACCAACCCGTCGGTGCCCCTCGCCGCGGTCGCGATGTGGTGGTGCTCCAGCTCCACCGACTCGTCGGTGTCGATCAGGATCTGGCTGTAGCCGGCGGCGGCCGCCTGGGCCTGGGTGCCGCGGACCAGGTCGAAGAAGAACGGGTTGGTGATGTCGGGGACGAGCAGTGCGAGCGTCATGGATCGGCCCGTCATCAGCGACCGGGCGGCGGTGCTCGGCCGGTAGTCCAGCTCGGCGACCGCGGCGAGCACCCGCTCCCGGGTGGCCGCGTTGACGAGGTCCGGCCGGGAGATCGCGCGCGAGACCGTGGAGATGGAGACGCCGCAGGCGCTGGCCACGTCGTGGATGGTCGCCATGCCCCCGCCCTGCTCGCGTCATTGCGACGAGCGGGAGAGGGTCCCGCCCGTGACTGCACGTTAGTGCAAGCGCTTGCCTCGGGTAACCCTCTTCAAGTTCTACAGCTATAGCACGCTTCGACTTGATGTTGTAGAGTATCGACGACCTCCGGAGGAGCCGATGACGACCACCGCAGATCCCGACCAGGCCGCGATCCCGGCGGTCTCGTTCGACACCGACCCGTCGTCCTACCGGCACTGGGCGCTCGACATCGACGGCGAGGTCGCCTACCTGCGCCTCGACGTCGACGAGTCGGGCGGCATCGTCCCGGGCTACGAGCTCAAGATGAACAGCTACGACCTGGGCGTCGACATCGAGCTCTACGACGCCACGCAGCGGCTGCGCTTCGAGCATCCCGAGGTGCGTGCCGTGGTGGTCACCAGCGCGAAGGACCGCAACTTCTGCGCAGGCGCCAACATCCGGATGCTCGCGCAGAGCTCGCACCCGTGGAAGGTGAACTTCTGCAAGTTCACCAACGAGACCCGCAACGGCATCGAGGACGCCGGGGAGAACTCCGGCCAGACCTACCTCGCGGCCGTCAACGGCACCGCGGCGGGCGGCGGGTACGAGCTCGCGCTCGCCTGCGACCAGATCCTGCTGATCGACGACAACTCCTCGGCGGTGTCGCTGCCCGAGGTACCACTGCTGGGGGTGCTCCCCGGCACCGGCGGGCTCACCCGCATCGTCGACAAGCGGCGGGTGCGCAAGGACCGCGCCGACGTGTTCGCCACGAGGTCCGAAGGTGTGCGCGGCAAGCAGGCGGTCGAGTGGAAGCTCGTCGACGAGGTGATCCCGAAGCGGGTGTGGGACGAGACCGTCCGCGAACGGGCTGCCGCCGCGGCGGCGCGCTCCACCCGGCCCGCCGGCGCACAGGGCATCTCCCTCCCCCCGCTGCAGCGGGAGGAGACCGAGCAGGGCATCCGCTACCGGCACGTCGAAGCCCGTTTCGACCGTGACCTGGGCGTCGTCGAGATCACCGTCCACGGCCCCGAGGGCGACCTGCCCGACACGGTCGAGCGCGTGCACGAGCTCGGCGCCGGCTTCTGGCCGCTGGCCATGACCAGGGAGCTCGACGACCTCGTCCTGCGCCTGCGGGCCAACGAGCTCGAGCTGGGCACCTGGCTCATCCGCACGAAGGGTGACGTCGAGGACGCGCTGGCTTTCGAGCGGGTGATCGCCGAGCACTCGCGCGGCGACTGGCTGGTCAACGAGATCCGCCACTACTTCAAGCGCGTGCTCAAGCGCCTCGACGTCACCTCGCGGTCGTTGATCGCGCTGATCGAGCCGGGGTCGTGCTTCGCGGGTGCGCTGCTGGAGCTGGCGCTCGCGTGCGACCGGCAGTACATGTTGGAGGGCTTCCTCGAGGAGGACGCGCAGGAGGGTGAGCCGGCGCAGATCGTCCTGTCGGAGTCCAACTTCGGCGCGTTCCCGATGAGCAACGGGCTCTCCCGGCTCGGGTCGCGGTTCTACGGCGATGACGACCACGTCGCCAAGCTCCACCAGGAGACCGGACGCCGGATCGAGGCCGTGGAGGCGATGGAGCTGGGCCTCGTCACCGACGCGCCGGACGACATCGACTGGGAGGACGAGATCCGGATCATGCTGGAGGAGCGCGCCTCCCTCTCCCCCGACGCGCTCACCGGCATGGAGGCCAACCACCGGTTCGTCGGACCGGAGACCATGGAGTCGCGCATCTTCTCGCGGCTCACCGCATGGCAGAACTGGATCTTCGTTCGACCCAACGCATCGGGCCCCGACGGCGCGCTGCGCAGGTACGGCACGGGACGCAAGGCCGACTTCGACCGCAAGCGAGTCTGAGAGCAGAGCGAATCATGTCAATCGACTACTCCGAGAAGATCCCGAACAACGTCGATCTGGCCGGTGACCGCAAGCTCCAGCGCGCGCTGGAGAGCTGGCAGCCCAACTTCCTCACCTGGTGGAAGACGATGGGGCCCGCTGTCCCGACCGAGGACGTCTACCTGCGCACGGCGGTCGCCGTCGGACGGGAGGGATGGGCGCACTTCGACCACGTCGCGATGGAGGAGTACCGCTGGGGCGTGTTCCTCGCCGAGCGCAACGCCGACCGTCGCATCGCGTTCGGGGAGCAGAAGGGCCAGCCCGTCTGGCAGCAGGTCCCCGGCGAGTACCGCGCCGACCTGCAGCGCCTCATCGTCATCCAGGGCGACACCGAGCCCGCGTCGGTCGAGCAGCAGCGCAGGCTCGGCGAGACCGCGCCGTCGCTCTACGACCTCCGCAACCTCTTCCAGGTCAACGTGGAGGAGGGCCGCCACCTCTGGGCGATGGTCTACCTGCTGCACGCCTACTTCGGGCGCAACGGGCGCGAGGAGGCCGAGGCGTTGCTGCAGCGCAACTCCGGCGACCTCGACAGCCCGCGGATCCTCGGGGCGTTCAACGAGGAGACGCCGGACTGGCTGTCGTTCTTCATGTTCACCTACTTCACCGACCGCGACGGGAAGTACCAGCTCGGCACGCTGAAGGAGTCCGCCTTCGATCCCCTGAGCCGCACCTGCGAGTTCATGCTCAAGGAAGAGGCGCACCACATGTTCGTCGGCACCACGGGTGTCGACCGCGTGGTGGCGCGTAGCGCCGAACTCATGCGCGAGCACGACACCGAGGACATCGCCCCGCACGGCGGCATCCCGCTCGACGTGATCCAGAAGTACATCAACTTCCACTACTCGGTGTCGCTGGACCTCTTCGGCTCCGAGCAGTCCACCAACGCCGCCAACTACTTCACCGCGGGCCTCAAGGGGCGCTGGCAGGAGGAGCGGCGCAAGGACGACCACGTCCTCACCGAGGACGCGGCCCAGATCGAGCTCGTGCGCGACGGCGAGCTCATCACCGACGAGTTCCCGGCACTGCTGGCGCTGAACAACGACCTGCGCACGGAGTACGTCTCCGACTGCCAGAGCGGGCTCAAGCGCTGGAACCGGGTGCTCGAACAGGGCGGCGTCGACCGGCGGCTGTCCTTGCCGCACGTCGGCTTCAACCGGGACGTCGGCCTGTTCTCCGAGCACCACATCACGCCGAAGGGCGACCTCGTCGGCCCCGACGTCTGGGAGGCCAACCGCGACCGGTGGCTGCCCACCGAGGCCGACAAGACCCACGTCCGGTCCCTGATGCGGCCGGTCTACGAGCCCGGCAAGATCGCCGGCTGGATCGCCCCGCCGTCCCACGGGATCAACGACAAGCCCTTCGAGTACGAGTACGTGCACTTCCCCTGACCCCCGCCCCGTTGCAGCAAAGCCACGTTCATGCCATCTGGTTGCGTGAACGTGGCTTTGCTGCAATCCGGGCTAGAGGGGTGCCGTGAGCTCGAGGTGGACGCCGTCCGGGTCGTCGAACGACAGGATCGAGATCCCGAAGTCGGTGAGGTCCTTGACCGAGCCGTGCGGGACCCCGTGCTCCTCCAGCCGGTCCGCGGCCTCCACCAGGGCCTCGCGGGTGGGCACGGTGAAGCTGAGGTGGTCGAGCCCGACCCGCTCGGCCACGAACCGGTCGGTGCCGGACGCGACGGGGCGCAGCCCGAACAGCATCCCGTGGTAGCGGAGCACCACACCGCCGTAGAGCCGGCCGGGATCCCGCAGCACCGCGGGATCGTCCGGGCTGCCGTCCGACTCCGCTGCCACCTCGAAACCGAGCACCTCGGAGTAGAACGCCCGGGAACGCTCCAGGTCGGTGACGGTGAGCCGGAGATGGTGGATGCCGGCGGTGTCGATCAGTCCCATCACTCCAGTGTCCGCCCGCCCGGCACCGGGCCGGGTCGAGCGGCGTGTGGGACCGGGTACACCCGACGGCCGGGGTACCCCTAGGCGGGGCCTGCTGCCGCCGACGCCGTGGGGGTCGGCTGCGGGAGCGGGTCGCACCGCGCGTCGGATCCGTCTCCCGGCACGCGCTTGGGCAGCACGCCCTTGCCGAGATAGTCGGCGACGTGGTTGTCCACGCACTGGTCACCCGAGAGCGACGCCGCGTGCGTGGTGCCTCCCACCCCCTCGACCAGCGCGGAGTTCGGGAACAGGCGGCGCGCCTCGAGACTGCCCTCGAACGGCGTGGCGCCGTCGAGCGTCTCGCTGATCAGCAGCAGGCTCTTCACCTTGCTGCCGTCGATCTGCACCGGCTTGCCCGGCTTCACGGGCCAGAAGGCGCACGGCGCGTTGTACCAGGCGTTGGCCCAGGTCTCGAACGGCGCTTGCACGTCGACCTTCGCGTTGTCCTCGCGCCACTGGTTCCAGTCGGCCGGCCACGGAGCGTCGGTGCACTGCACGGCGAGGTAGACGGCGTAGTTGTTGTCGTCGGTCGGCGACGCCGACCCGTCGTAGACGGCCTTGAGCGGCGCAGGGTCACCGCTCTTGACCCACACGGAGAACGCGCTCGCGACCTTCTCCCAGTTGCGGACGTCGTAGCCGGCGGCGAGGAAGAGGTCGGTCCACTCGGACGGCCCGATCAGCCCACCGGCCGGCTTCTGGCGCAGCTTGTCCTTCTCGCTGTAGAAGAGCTTCTCGATGTCCTCGCCGTTGTTGCCCAGCCGGTAGATGTCGTCGTGCTTGGCGATCCAGTCGAAGAAGATCTTGATGTTGCGGTCGAACGCGACGTCCTGGGCGAGGTTGGCCTGGTACCAGACGTTCCGCTCGTCGACCACGCCGTCGAGGACCATCCGCCGCACCCGGTCCGGGAACAGCGTGGCGTACACCTGGCCGATGTAGGTGCCGTAGGAGTAGCCGTAGTAGTTGATCTGGTCGGCGCCGACCGCCTTCCGGATGCTCTCCATGTCGTCGATGGTGTCGACGGTCGTGATGTGCTTGAGGAGATCGCCGCCCTTCGCGCCGCACGCCTTCGCGTAGGACTCGGCGCGTTTCAGCCAGGCGGACTCGGCGCCGGGGGTCTCCGGGTCGTAGTCCGGACGGTTGTAGCCGGCGTAGTCGGGCACGCAGCTCAGGGCCGGCCGGCTCGAACCCACGCCGCGCGGGTCGAAACCGATCCAGTCGTAGCTCGCGCCGACGTTGTCCGGCACCGCGGAACCGAGGAGGGAGAGCCCGAACCCGGAGCCGCCCGGCCCGCCGGGGTTGACGAGCATGACGCCCTGGTACTGGCTCTGCGGGGTGGTGTGCTTCACCATCGACACCGCGAGCTTGATCTTCGTCTGCTGGGGTGCCGAGTAGTCGAGCGGAACCTCGACGAAGCCGCACTGGGCCGAGACGGCCTGGAGCTGGACCGCGGAGCAGGGGCCCCACGCGATGGGCGGGGGCGTGTAGTCGGGCTCGGGATCGGCGGCGGCCGCGACCTCCGTGACCGGGGCCGCCACGGCATGCGCCGTCAGATCGGGACGCGCCGTGGGCGCGATGGCCGCGCCGACCAGCACGAGGCCGACAGCCGCCATGATCGTCACAATTCTCCGCACGCATGCCCCCCAGTCCCGCCCGGGAACGAGCGGAAAGACCCCTCAGACGAGTGACTTGTCACTGTGCGCTATCAACCGTCAAACCTCAATCGGGGGCGGGACCGCACGAGAGTGTTCAGCGCCACGTAGCGCGCAGACGTCCGGTCCGGTCCGGACAACAGGAACAAACCGCCGGTCAGGGGGTCGGGACGGCGCACAGAGGGGTGCGCGGCCGGGGCCGTAGCGATCACGGTGGCCCCCGGTCGCGCCGTGGAGCACCTAGTAGAACTCGACGGTGTTGACCACGTTCCGCAGCGGCCGCCCGTCGAGCAGCCTGCCGGCGTTCTCGGCGAAGAGCTCGGCGATCCGGCGGTCCTCGGCCGGTGTCAGAGTGGCGGTGTGCGGGCTGATCAGCACGTTCGGCAGGTGCCACAGCGGGCTCGCCGGGTCGAGGGGCTCGGCGGCGAACACGTCGAGCGCCGCGAAGCCGATCCGACCGTCATCCAGTGCCTCGACCAGCGCGTCCTCGTCGATCACCGTGCCGCGCCCGACGTTGACGAGTGTGGTGCCGGGCCGGACGGCCGCGAGCACCTCGGCGCTCACCAGCTTCTCGGTGGCGGCCGTGCCGGGCAGGGTGACGACGACGGCGTCGACCCGCGGGACGACGGTGGCGAGCTCGTCGGGGTGCACCAGTTCGTCGACGCCGTCGACGGGTTCGCCGCGCCTGCTCGTGCCGATCACCGTGGCGCCCAGCGCCGCGAGCACCCTGGCCACCTCGCTGCCGATCCCGCCGAGCCCGACCAGCAGCACGGTCTGCTCGCGCAGCTGACCCATCGGCCAGCGATCCCACTGGCGCGTTGCCTTGTCGGCGAGCAGCTTCGGCAGGTTCTTCGCCCCCGCCAGCAACCCGAGGAGGGCGAACTCCGTGAGCGGGGCCGCGTGGACCCCCGCCGACGTCGTGAACGTGACGCGGTCGAGCTGCTCCTGGGTGAGCTCTGCCGCCTTGACGTGGGCACCGCCTCCGGCGGCCATCGTCTGCACCCACCGCAGGCCGGGATTGGCCTCGACCGCCCGGCGCAGCTCGGCGGGCTTGTCGTCCGGGATCCCGTAGAGCGCCTCCGCCTCGGCGAGCATCTTCTCGAAGCGCTCCTGCTGCTCCGGGGTGCGGACGAACGACGGGTCGCCGGAGTGGTCGGCCGGGTACCGGACGGGCGGCAGCAACTCCTGGTCGCGCACCAGTTCGATGCGCGGTTCCAGCTGCTCGATCAGCCCGCACAGCTCCTCGCTCAGGGGTGTCGCCACCGCGACCCGGAGCCGATCCTGCACCTGCCACCTCCCGTTCGGACCACCGCTGCCGACCACGGCAGCGTGCACAAGCCTGACACGACCGGCCGCCCTCGCCACCGGCCGCTCCCGACCTTGCCGGGGGCGCCGGGACCGACGAGCATCCGGACATGACCAAGTCCCCGGTGCCGTTGCTCCCCGGCGTCCGTTCCGCGACCGTCGACACCGGCCGCATCCGGACGCACTACCTGGAGTCGGGCCCGGCCGATGCCGCGCCGATCCTGATGGTGCACGGCAACCTCTCCACCGGCCGCTTCTTCGAGCACCTGATGCCGGAGCTGCCGCAGTACCGCGTCATCGCCCCGGACATGCGGGGCTTCGGCGACTCCGAACCCGCTCCGGTGGACGCGACCCGCGGCCTCGGCGACTGGGCGGACGACCTCGTCGCGCTGACCCGCGCCCTGCGGATCGACCGGCCACCGCATCTCGTCGGCTGGTCGACGGCGGCCGCGGCGATCGCCCGGTACGCGATGGAGCGGCCGGTCGCGTCGCTGACGTTCCTCGACCCCGTCCCGCCCCACGGCTACGGGGGTGTCCGCGCCGACGGCACACCGTGCTTCCCCGACTTCGCCGGGTCCGGCGGCCGCACCGTCGAGCCGGAGATCGCGCGGCGCATCGCCGCGGGCGACGACTCCGCCGACAGTCCCTTCTCCATCCGCAACGTGCTGAACACCTTCTACTTCGCACCGACCCACCGGGAGCCGCCGGAACGCGAGGACCTGCTCGTCGCGGAGATCCTGAAGACCGTCACCGGGGACGCCAACTTCCCGGGCGACTCCACCGCCTCGCCGAACTGGCCGGGCATGGCGCCCGGCACCTCCGGCCTCATCAACGCCCTGTCGCCGAAGTACTGCGACTGGACGGGCATCGTCGACATCGACCCCAAGCCACCCGTCCTGTGGACGCACGGCAGCGCCGACCTCGTGGTGGCCGACGGATCGCCGCTGGAGCTGGGCACCCTCGGCGCGTCGGGTGCCGTCCCGGGGTGGCCGGGGCCGGACGTGTTCCCCCCGCAGCCGATGGTGACCCAGATCCGGGACGTGCTGCAGCGCTACGCCGACGCAGGCGGGGTGGTGCGGACCGAGATCTTCGACGGCGCGGGGCACGGCCCCCACCTCGACTCCCGCGAGAAGTGGCTGGCGGTGTTCGCCGAGTTCCTCACGTCCGCCTGACCCGCGAGTCGCCCGTTCTGCACGCGCGAGTCGCCTCTTCTTGCTGCTCCGATGGGGTGAAACACCGTCGGAGAACCGGCGCTTCGGCCGATGAAGAGGTGTGCAGAACAGCAGCGGGAGGACCCGGCCGGACGCCGGCTCCGCGCTGCTCGATCTGTACGACGAGGCGCTCCGCGAGGTGTACGGATATCTGCTCGCCCGCTGCGGCTGGCAGGCCCTCGCCGAGGACCTGACGGCCGAGACGTTCCTGAGCGCCGTCGCCGCCTGCCTCGGCGACCGGCCCCCGACGCCCAGCACGGCATGGCTGGTGGGCATCGCCCGGCACAAGCTCGCGGACCACTGGCGCGCGGCCGAACGCGAGCAGCGGAACCTGCGCTCCGTCGACGGCGGGCCGACACCGGTCGACGACCCGTGGGACGAACGGCTCGACGCGATGCTCGCGCACGAGGTGCTGGACGCGCAGTCCGGCACCCACCGCGCCGTGCTGACCCTGCGGTACCTTGACGGGCTGCCGGTGCCGGAGGTGGCACAGGTGCTGGGACGCACCGTGCACGCCACCGAGGCGCTGCTCGTGCGGGCCCGAGCGGCATTCCGCCGCAGCTACTCCACTCGGGGGGAGGACGGCCCGCGATGACCGACGCCTTCGACGCCCTCCGCATCCCCGACGCCCCGGCCACCCCCGACCCGGAGTTCGCCGACGGCCTGCGCACCCACCTCGAGCGAGCGATGCTGGACCAGCCGGAGGACACCGTCCCCGCCACCGAGGCGACCGCCGGCGGAGCGACCATCACCGAGGCGACCGGCCCCGAGCCGACCACCATCACCGACACCACCGCCGGCAAGGCCGCGGCCCTGCCGCTGCACACCGTCACGCCCTACCTGGCGGTGTCGGACGCGCGCGCCGCCGTGGAGTTCTACGTCGGCGCGTTCGGAGCGGCACGCCGCGGCGAGCCGGTGCTGATGCCGGACGGCCGGATCGGCCACGTCGAGGTCATGCTCGGCGACAGCGTGCTGATGATGGCCGACGAGTTCCCCGAACTGGATCTGCTGGCCCCGGTGACGCGCGGTGGTTCCACCCAGTCGCTGCGCCTCGAGGTCACCGACCCCGACGCGGTGGTCGAGCGTGCGCTCGCGGCCGGTGGCGTGCTGGAGCGTCCTGTCACCGACTCGCCCTACGGCCGCGGCGGCGTCGTGCTCGACCCGTTCGGGCACCGGTGGATGGTGTCGCGGGAACCGGCGAGACCGCGTACCGGCGACGTCGTCCACGCCAGCATCTGGACGGTCGACGTCGAGCGCGCCGAACGCTTCTACGCCGCCGTACTCGGCTGGACGGTGGAGCCAGGCTCCGGGCCGCAGCACCGCCGGGTGACGAACGCGGGCACCCGGCTGGGACTGTCCGGCGGCCACGACCGGAGCACGCTCATGCTCTGCTTCGCCGTGCCCGACGTCGACGCCGCCGTCGCGGTGGTTCGCGCGGCGGGCGGCACGGCGGGCGAACCGGAGGACCAGCCCTACGGCCGCGTCGCGGACTGCGTGGACGACCTGGAGGTGCCCTTCGCGCTCTGGAGCGGACCGCCCGGTCCCCCGCCCGAGGCCGACGGCGCGATCGCCCACCTCGTGCTGCGGGTGCCCGAAGCCGCCCGGGCCAGGGCGTTCTACGGCACGGTCCTCGGCTGGGGGTTCGCGCCCGCCCGCGTCGCCAACGGGTGGAACGTGCGCACGGCGGCAGGTGAGCCGCGACCCCGCACGTCGATCTGGGGCGGGCGGTCCGAGCCCGCGGTGGTGGTGCCGTCGTTCGCCGTTCCGGATCTCGCCGCCGCGGTGCAGGCCGTCCGGGCCGCGGGCGGCACCGGCGCCGAACCCGAGCGGCGCCCGTTCGGCAGGGCGGCCGAGTGCGCCGACGACCAGGGCGGCCGGTTCCAGCTCGTCGAACGCTGAGATCGGCTCGGTCGTCCGGTCCGATCGGACTGGGAGGAGGCCACCGGGACCCGATCGGGCTACCCTCATCCGGCGGGGCCGGCGGACGCTCGCTCCACGGCACCACATCAGGGGAGCGCTCAGGGGGTGCGGTAGTGGCCAGGGGGGACGACCGACATGGGTGCTGACGCGGCGTTCGACGCCCTCGCGGATCCGGTTCGCCGCGAGATCCTCACGCTGTTGGCCCAGCGCGACGAGTGCAGCGCGGGCGAGCTGTCCGAGCACATCAACCGGGTGGGACGCACCGCCGTGTCCAGCCACCTCCGCGTGCTGCGCACCGCGGGCCTCATCACCGAACGCCGCACCGGCCGCTTCCGCTACTACTCCGTGGACGCCACCGGTCCCGCGCAGGAGGTGATCCAGCTGCTGCAGGAGCTGTTCCAGGGGTCGCTCGACGCCACCAAGGCCGCCGCGGAACTGGGCGCGGCGAACGATCTGGACACCGGTACCGCCGCGGACGGGCCTGTTCGCAGAGCCATGTGATGAGTCAGCTCGCCCTCACGGCCGAACAGCACGTCGACGCAGCGCCCGAGGCGGTGTTCGCCCTGTTCGGCGCGGGCACGGGCGCGGGGTGGGTCTTCGACGCCGTGTGCGACCGGGTCGGGGTGGGTGCTGTCGTCACGTTGAACGCGCCGATGTTCGGTGCGACCGCCGGGCCCGTGGAGATCCTCGGCCGGATCTCCGCCGTCCGTTCGCCGTCGCGCATCGAGATCCGGCACGACCAGCCGTGGCGCGGGCGCCTGCGGGTGCACATCGACCCGAACGACGGCGGCACCAGGGTGCGCCTGATCGCCGACCTCGACGATGCGGGTCTGCACTGGCTGATGCGCCGCCGCGGCTTCCCCGTGCCCGACGGGCCCGTGGCGGGCACCCATCCGGTGGGCCTGTTGACGAGCAAGTCCGGCTCGGCCAGCGTGTTCGCCTCGGCCACCGAGAACCTCGCGGCGATGGCCGTCGAGGAGATCAACGCCGACGGTGGCATCGAGGGCAGGCCGATGCGGCTCATGGTCGGGGACGACGCCACCGACCCCCGGCTCGGCACCATCGAGGCGTGGCGGCTGGTGCACGCGGGCTGCCGGGTGATCATGGCGAGCACGACGTCGGCCACCTTCGCCCGCGCCGCGCACGAGCTGCGCGACTCCGGCGTGCTGATGGTGCAGCCGGTCATGAACGAGGGTGGCATCGGCGGCGGCCTGCGGGTCCAGCTCGGGGAGCGCCCCGAGCACCAGCTGCGCGCCGCGGCGGGCCCGATGATGCAGGTGGCAGGTGGGAGGCGCTGGTTCCTCGCCGGCAACGACTACGTGTGGCCGCGCGCGGTGCACACGGCAGCCCGGCGGGTGCTGGTCGACGACGGCGGCACGGTGGTGGGCGAGGGCTTCGCGCCGCTGGGCACCCGCGACTTCGCGCCGCTGATCGAGAGCATCCTGCGTTCGGGTGCGGACGTCGTCCTGTCCTCCTTGGTGGGTGCCGATCTCGTGCACTTCGAGCGGCAGTGCCACGCGATGGGGGTCCGCGACCGGTGCCGGTCGCTCGCCCTCGCCCTCGACGAGCCCACCCGCGAACGCATCGGCGACGACGCCGCAGCGGGGATGTGGGGCGTCTCCGGCTACTTCGAACAGCTCCCCGGCCCCGTCAACGAGGCGTTCCTGCAGCGCTACCGCACCACGTTCGGGCAGTTCGCGCCGCCGGTCTCGAGCATCTCGGAGTCGGTCTACGAGGCGATGCACCTCTACGCGGCGGCCGTCCGGCGGACCGGTGCCGACCATCTCGACACCACGGCGCGGGAGCTGCGCAACGGCCGGGAGGACTTCCCCCGCGGCGAGACCGCCGCCGGCCCGGAGGCGCAGCGCATGTTCCTGGCCGAGGCCACGACCGGCGGTTTCCTCGTGGATCCCCCGCGGTGACGACCGCGTGACCCACCCTGCCCGATCACGTGCCACCTTTCGTTGACGAGTTGATCTCCCGGTCATTACGGTGCGTAGGCCACCGACCGCGAGGAGACCGCCGATGCCCGTTCAGCCCCCTGACCAGTCGGAGATCGCCGAGGTGGCCGCGGGCTACGGCCTGGGCCTGACCGACGCCGACGTCGAGTCGTTCGCCCCGCTGGTGCACGGGGTGCTCGCCTCGTGGGACGCCGTCGAGGCGCTCCACGCGGAGGTGGAGCCCGTCCGGCCCGACCGGGCCTGGGCGCGGCCCGAGGCCGCCGACAACCCGCTGAACGCCTGGTACGTCACCTGCAGCGTCACCGAGAACAGCGAGGGACCGCTCGCCGGCCGCACCGTGGCGGTCAAGGACAACACCGCGGTGGCCGGTGTGCCGATGATGAACGGCTCCGCCACCCTGGAGGGCTTCGTCCCCTCCTGGGACGCCACGATCGTGTCCCGGATGCTGGCAGCGGGCGCCACGATCGCCGGCAAGGCCGTCTGCGAGGACCTCTGTTTCTCCGGCGGCTCGCACACCTCGCGTACCGGCCCGGTGCAGAACCCGTGGGACCCCAGCCGGACGTCGGGCGGGTCGTCGAGCGGAAGTGCCGCGCTCGTCGCGTCCGGCGTCGTCGACTTCGCCACGGGCGGCGACCAGGGCGGATCCATCCGCATGCCCGCCTCCTTCAGCGGGATCGTCGGCCACAAGCCCACCCACGGTCTCGTGCCCTACACCGGCGCGTTCCCCATCGAGCAGACGATCGACCACGTCGGCCCCATGACCCGCACGGTGGCCGACGCCGCGCTGCTGCTCGGTGTCATCGCCGGACCCGACGGGCACGACCCGCGCCAGCCGGGCGACCTCGTCGTCCAGGACTACGTGGCCGCGCTCGCGCAGCCGGCTGCCGGGCTGCGGGTCGGTGTGGTCGGCGAGGGATTCGGCCACCCCGGCTCCGACCCCGCCGTGGACGACGCGGTGCGCGCGGCGGTCGAGACGCTGCGCGAGGCGGGCCTCACCGCCGAGGACGTCTCGATCCCCTGGCACCTGCACGGCCTGAAGATCTGGGACGTCATCTCCATCGAGGGCGCCACGGCGCAGATGGTGGACGGCAACGGCTACGGCCTGAACTGGCAGGGCCGCTACGACCCCGAACTCATGGAGTTCTACGGCAACAAGTGGCGCGAGGACGGCAGCCGGTTCTCCGAGACCGTCAAGCTCGTGCTGCTCTCCGGCCGCTACGCGCTCGACCGCCACCGCGGCAAGCACTACGCGATGGCCCGCAACCTGGCCCCCCGGCTGCGCGCGGCCTACGACGAGGCGCTGGCCCGCTACGACGTGTTGGTCATGCCCACCACACCGATCCAGGCCTCGCTCATCCCGGCCGGGGACGCCCCGCGCGCTGAGCAGATCGCGCGGGCGCTGGAGATGGTGACCAACTGCGCGCCGCTGGACGTCTCGGGGCACCCGGCGTGCAGCGTGCCCGCCGGGCAGGCCAACGGCCTCCCGACCGGGATGATGATCATCGGCAAGCGTTTCGACGACGCCACCGTGCTGCGCGTGGCCCACACCTTCGAGCAGGCGGTCGGGGGGTTCCCGGTGCCGCAGGCCGCAGCGGTGGCCGACGCGAGCTGACGAGCTACGGCATGCTCGCCCGTCCCCTACCGGGCGAGCATGCCGTTCCCCGGCGACAGCTCAGCTGCGGGCGAACCACGGAGTGCCGGGCCTGCCCGACCCCTCCGGGTCGGGCTCCTCGGGCTCCTGGGCTTCCGCCGGCCGCGGCGGCGGCACCACGGCGAGCAGCGGAAGCTGACCGTCCTCGGCGATGGTGGGGCGCCGGACGTGGGCGACCACCCAGCCGGTGGCCCGCGCGTGCCCGTGGACGAACGACACGGTCATCACCTCCCTGCCCAGTGGAGCACGGGGCACCGACAGGACGCTCGACCGGACCTGCCTATCCCAGCGTGCGGGCCATGCAGAGGCTCAACGGCGAGTCGGCGTACTCCCCGAAACACTCGATCTCGGCGTACCCGGCGCGCCGGTAGAGCTCGACGGCCTCCACCTGCCGCGCACCGGTCTCCAGCACCACCCGGTCGGCGAACAGCGCCGCCGCCTCCGCCTCGAGCGCGGCCAGCAGCGCCCTGCCGACCCCGCGGCCCCGTGCCTCCGGCCGGACGTACATCCGCTTGATCTCGCCGACGCCGGGCTCGCGCAGCCGCACGGCTCCGCACCCGAGCAGGGCGCCCGTCGTGTCCTCGACCGCGCCGAGGAGCACCCCGCTGCCCGGCGCCACCTCGGCCGGGTCGAGACGGTCGTGGACCGCACCCTCCTCCGGATAGATGTCATGCAACTCGGCGTCGAGCTCACCGATCAGCTCCCGGACCACCGGCTCGTCGAGGGCGACGGACTCGATCCGTACGGACGACATCGGCGCAGGATATCGAGGCGACCATGAACCCGAGGGTCACCTACCATCCCGCCGGTGACCGACATGGCTGCCGCCTTCGACGCCGCTGCCCCCACCTACGACGACGACCTGCACCACGTCACGATCGCCGACCGGTTGGTGCGCGGACTGCAGCCGGCCACCCCGCCTGCCCTGGTCGTCGACGTCGCCACCGGCACCGGGTTCGCCGCCTTCGCCGCCGTGGCCCTGCTCGACGCGCGCCGGGTGGTGGGCGTCGACATCTCACGGGGCATGCTCGAACGGGCGCGGGCGAAGGCCGTGCACGACGATCCCGACGGCCGGATCGAGTGGCGACACTCACCGGCGGTGCCGCTCGATCTCGGTGACGGCGTTGCCGATGTGGTGCTCTGCGCGTCGGCGCTGCACATCGTCGGCCGCGACGCGTTGCACGAGTGGCGGCGTGTGCTGCGTCCCGGTGGGCAGGTGGCGTTCAGCGTGCCGATGGCGGCCGACTTCCACCCGTCTCCCGAGTTCCGCCGCGTGGTCGAGGGCCACCTGGCCATCCCCGCGGACGATCGAGCCGCGGCCGAGATCGCGATCGAGGCCGGGTTCGTCACGGCCCGGACACAGATCACCGCCCCGGCAACGGGCGAGCGCACCCGCCGGTCGTTCCTCGTATGGGCCCAGGTCCCTGCGGCTCCGCGACGGTAGCGTGGTCGGGGTGGCCAGGGTCGCGTCGCTGCTGCATTATCCGATCAAGGGCTGTGCCGGCACGGCGGCGCACGAGTCCGTCCTGACCGCCGCGGGGATCGCCCACGATCGGTCCTTCATGATCGTCGACGCTCAGGGCGTCTTCCGCTCGCAGCGCCGGGAACCGCGCCTTGCGCAGATCCGGCCGGAGGTCGACGGCGACGTCGACCTGCTCACGCTCAGCGGCCCCGGCATCGACGCGCTGCCCGTCGAGGTGCGCACCGACGGGCCGCGCACCGCCGTCGAGCTGTTCGGCGTGCCGTACACGGGCATCGACCAGGGCGAGCGAGCTGCCGAGTGGGTGACGGCGGTGCTCGGTGCCCCGAGCCGGCTGGTGCGGGTGCCGCCCGAGCACGGCCGCGTCACCGGCGGGGAGACCCCGGGCACCGCGGGCTACGCCGACAGCTCAGCCCTGCTCATGACCAGCCTCGCGTCGTTTGACCTGCTGCACGCGCGGCTCGTCGAGCAGGGCGGGGAGCCGGTGCCGATGAACAGGTTCCGGCCCAACATCGTGGTCGACGGATGGGACGAGCCGCACACCGAGGACCAGGCCCGGCAGGTGGCGATCGGCGACGCGCTGCTCGGCTACGCCAAGCTCGCCGTCCGGTGCGCCGTCACGACGGTGGACCAGGAGACCGGCACCCCGGTGGGCCCGGAGCCGCTGCGCACGCTCGCCGGCTACCGCCGCGCCGAGGGCGGCGGGGTGACCTTCGGCGCGAAGTTCGCCGTGCTGCGGCCGGGCAAGCTCTCGGTGGGTGACGAGGTGCTCGTCGAGCGCTGGGCGGAAGCGGAGCGCTAGCCCCGACGGCACACACCCCGTGGCCACCGCACACACGTCCTGCGGTGTGCGCCGTGGCCACCGGATGTGTGCGGTCACTGCGCGCCTGTCGCGGGGCACGCGGCGGACGCCGGGAGTTCATCCGGAGTCGCTTGTCCCCGCTCGTCACCGCGGCCGAGGATCGACGCCGTGACGCCGGCGCCCGAGCACACGCTGATCCAGTTCACCGACCTGCATCTCGTGGCCGACGGCGTCCGCCACGCCATCGACCCGGCCGCAGCGCTCGCCCGCGCCCTGGCCGCCGTGGAGGAGTCGGGGGTGGCACCGACCGCGCTGCTGTTCACCGGCGACCTCACCGACGAGGGCGAGCCCGCCGCGTACGAGCGGCTGCGGGAGCTCGTCGAGCCGGTGGCCGCACGCCTCGGTGCGCCCGCCCTGTTCGTCATGGGCAACCACGACGACCGCGCCGCGCTGCGGACGCACCTGCTGGGCATCCGCCCCACCGGCGGACCGGCCGACACGGCCCCGCTCGACCACGTCACCCGGATCGGCGGCCTGCGGATCATCGTGCTCGACAGCACCGTGCCCGGACACGCCCACGGCGAGCTCACCCCTGACCAGCTCGCCTGGCTGGAGGGCGAGCTGACCGAGCCGGCGCCGGCAGGCACCGTGCTGGCGCTGCACCATCCGCCGCTGCCGTCACCGTCGCGGCTGACCGCGGCCATCGAACTGCAGCGCCGCACCACGCTGGGCGCGGTCATCTCCGGCACCGACGTGCGCATCGTGCTCGCCGGCCACACCCACCTCGTGAGCGCAGGCGCGGTGGCCGGCGTCCCGGTGTGGACCGGTGGGGCCACGTCGTACGTGTCCGACGCGCTCGTCCCGACAGGCGAGGAGCGGGCGCTCGACGCACAGACCGTCAGCCGGATCGACCTGTTCGCCGACTCCGTGGTGGCCGCCGCCGTGCCCGTCGGCGCGGTCCGTCGCGGCACCCTCTCCGCCGCCGAGGTGGAACAGCGGGTCGCGGACCTCCGCTCCCGGACAGACGCCGCCTGACCCGCCCCCGCCCCCCGCGAGTCGCCCGTCCCAACCCCGCGAGTCGCCCGTTCCAGCCCCGCGAGTCGCCCGTCCCAACCCCGCGAGTCGCCCGTTGTGCGGGCGGTTCTCCGTGGTCAGCCCGACGGGCGGCGGAAGACCCCGTACCACTGGGAGAGGGCGAGCTCCCGAGCGATCACCGCGTCGGTGCTCGGATCTCCGCCCGCGACGTGCCGGGAGACCACCTGCGCACCGCCCACCGAGAGGGTCCAGCCCGCGACCACCGGGTCGACGTCCGGCGCCAGCCGGCCCGCCTCCCGCTCCTCCTGCAGGTGAGCCACCGCCCGCTTGGAGAACCGGTCGATCTCCTCGGTCCAGTAGTCCCGCACGACCGTGTCGTAGGCGGCCGTCTCGCTGATCGCGGCGAGCACCGCGCCGTGGTCGCGGTGGTAGCGGATCATGCGCTCGTACAGCGCCGTGAGCTCGTCCGGGCCGCCGCCCGGCCCCATCGGGCGCCAGTCCTCCCCGAGGTCGAACAGCTGCTCCTTGAGTGACCCCGCGAGCCGCACCAGCAGCTCCGTCTTGTCGCGGAAGTAGAGGTAGAACGTCGAGCGGGCGATGCCGGCCTCGGTGGCGATGCGCTACACGCCGAGCTCGGTGAACGGGGCACCCTCGACGAGCAGCTTCTCCGTGGCGGCCAGCACCTGGGCCCCGACGGCAGCGCGACGGCCGGGCCCCTGCGGGCGTGGTCGCGTGATCGAGGGCACCCGGGGATCCTAGGGCGACCGCGCACACCGGACGGCCACCGTGCACACGTCAGGACGTGTGCACGGTGGCCACGAGGTGTGCGCGGTGGCTAGGGCGTCTCCGCGCGCAGCACCGACCGGACAACCGGCCACGGTTCTCCCGACTCGACCAGCACGAGGTCGGCCCGTGTCCCGGCGCCGAGCCGGCCGCGGTCGTCGAGCCCCGCCACCTCCGCGGGCCCCGCCGTCACCAGCGCCACCGCGGCAGGCAGCGACACCACGCCGCGGGCGGCGAGCAGGAACGCGGCCGGGACGAGACCGGACGGGAGGTAGTCCGATGCCAGCGCGGTGAGCAGGCCGCGGGCCGCGAGCTCACCCCCCGACACGTTGCCGGCGTGCGACCGGCCACGCAGGACGTTGGGCGCCCCGGCCACCACTGGCAGGCCCCGCTCCCGTGCCGCCGCCGCGGCCTCCAGGGTGGTCGGGAACTCGGCGACCGCCCCGCCCCTCGCCACCAGGCCGTCGATCTCGGCGGCAGTCGCGGGGTCGTGCCCGAGCAGCCGGATCGCCCCCGACCGCGCGAGCCCACCGAGCCAGTCGAGGGCCTCCGCGCGGATCGGCAGCCGGTCGTCACGCTCGACGATCAGCCGGTCGACGTGCTCCCTCGCCTCACCGTCGGACAGGCCGCGGGTGCCCGCCACGTACCGCTCGTAGTGGGTGCGGTCGACGTACTGCCCCTGCCCCGGGGTGTGGTCCTCGTGGGAGACCAGCGCGGGCACGTCACCCGGGGACGCCCCGGCGAGCCGCTCCTGCAGCGCGGCCAGCCCTTCCGGGGAGCGGACGTCGAGGCGGTGCAGGATGCGGTGGTCGACGGCCGCGACCCCGCGCTCCGCGACGGCGGCGCACAGCTCACGCGTGGTCGCGACCGTGCGGACGGTGGACGGTGAGGTGCCCTCCTCGAACGACGCGCCGTGGAACACCGTGGTGACCCCCGCGGCGCGCAGCTTGCCCTCGAAGGACAGGATCGCGAATTCCCACGGCAGCCGCGCGCCCGGCCGGGGCAGCACCTCCCGCTCGAGTCCGTCGGAGTGCACGTCCACCACGCCGGGCACGCACAGCAGGCCGGCCCCGTCCACATCGGCCTCCGACCCGGGCGGATGCGGCCCGACCTCGGCGATCCTGCCGTCGCGGACGGCGACCCGGGCGTCGTCGACGACCCGGTCCGGCAGCACGGCCCGGACGTGGCCGAGCACGTAGTCGAGCGGGGGCGCCCCGAGCGTCCACCGCACCGCGGTACCGGCGTGACTCATCCCCGTCCTTCCCCGAGCTCCACGACCACGCGGAGTGCGTCCGCGCGCATCCATGAACTGCTGCACATCACCGGGAGGCCGGTCTCGCCGTCCCGGCTGAGGCTCTCCACGAGCCACACAGGTGCCGTCGACTCCATCCGCAGGCCCACGATCACGTCGACGGGTGGCACGTCGAGGCTCACCCGGCTCCACGACCGCACCGGCTGGACCCGGCCGACCTGGCGCAGGACCAGGTCGACGGACTCGGCCGCGTGCAACGCCGCACCCAGCTCCGGAACGGTCGCCACCGGGATCCACTCGTGCGACGTGGCGGCCAGCAGGTCGTCGATGTAGGACTGCCGGCGCAACCGGTGCGCAGGCGTGCCGGGCGGCAGGTCGAGCAGAGCCGCCGGCTCCTCCGGCAGGGCCACCACGTCGACGCCGAGAACCACCGTGCGGGGCTGTGCCCCCGCGGCGGCGACCGTCTCGTGCCATGACGGGCGCCGGTCGTGGGAGATGACGTAGTCGATCCGCCGGTTGACGAAGGTGCCGGCGCCCTGGATCCGGCGCACCAGCAGCCGGCGCTCCAGTTCCTGCAGTGCCGCACGTGCCGCCGCTCTGCCGACGCCGAACCTCAGGGTGATGTCGTGCTCCCCGGCGACGCGCGCTCCTGTCGGCAGGTCGGCCAGCTCGGTGGCGAGCTGCTCGGCGATGTCCAGGTAGCGCGTTCCGCGCGAGGTGATGGTCGTACCCACGTTCACGTCCCTTCCGAGGTGACGTTCCGCGACCTGACGCTGCCCCGCCGACTTGTCCGGACAACTCCACCGACGCGAACGGCAGAAGGTCGCTGGGTGAACCCCGACGGCTGTTGTCACGACCAGGTGGGCAAACGGGATCAGCCGGGAGTTGAGCGGCCATGACTGGGGAACCGTTGCTGCGCGTTCAGCCTGCCGCCACCCGGGGGACCGGCCGTCAGCATCGCTGTCTCGGAGCCTGAGTTGTGATGTCGGAAGCCGGACGGTCCGACGTATCGCGCCCCTGGACAGGGAGACCCGACCTGCCATGAACCGCACTCTCCGCCGCGTGCTCCCCGCCGTGGCTGCTGTGCTCCTCACGACCGCACTCGCCGCCCGCGGCGAGAGCGCCGCCTCCGCCTCTCCCTCGCCCAGTCCAAGGGCTCCGCGATCACTCCGGTCGGCGCGCAGATCACCACCAACACCGACTACCTCAAGGCGAACGGCTACTGCTCCGGCGCCTGCACGGTCGGCGACGGCGGCTACTGGGGGTACGCGCCGGTGAACAACGCGTTCTACGACCCGATCCGCAAGGTCTGTGACGAGACCAAGAACAAGAACTGCACCTCCGCGTCGTGACGGTCAGGGGGAGGACCAACGGCAGCACGCGACACGCAGCCACCCCGCCGGTGGTCGAGTTCGCCGGGGTCACGAAACAGTTCGGTCCGGACGTGCTCGGTCTCGACGACGTCTCCCTGACGGTGCACGCGGGTGAGGTCGTCGTCCTGCTCGGCCTGTCGGGCTCGGGGAAGTCGACCCTGCTGCGCCACGTCGACGGCCTGCACCTGCCCACCTCGGGCAGCGTGCGGGTGCTCGGCGTGGACGTCGAGTCGGCACGCGGGGGTGCGCTGCGGGCGCTGCGCCGCCGCATCGGCTTCGTCTTCCAGCAGTTCGACCTGGTGGGCAGCCGCACGGTCCTCGAGAACGTGTGCACCGGTGCCCTCGGTCGCCTCCGTGGGCCCCGCCTCGGCCTGTCGACCTACCCGAGGGCGCTGCGCCGCGAGGCGCTGGAACACCTCGACCGGGTGGGGCTGGCCGACCGGGCGTTCCAGCGGGCGGACACCCTGTCCGGCGGGCAGCAGCAGCGGGTGGCGGTGGCCCGCGCCCTGATGCAGCGGCCCGAGGTGCTGCTGGCCGACGAGCCGGTGGCGTCGCTGGACCCCGAGTCGTCGGCGCAGGTGATGACCCTGCTGAAGACGATCAGCCGGGAGAACTCGCTCACGGTGGTGTGCAGCCTGCACCAGGTGGATCTCGCCCTCGGCTGGGGCGACCGGATCATCGGCCTGCGGACCGGTCGCACCGTGCTCGACCTGCCGACCGCGGGCCTGGACCGCGACCAGGTGATGGCCGTGTACTCGCGCGTCGGTGCCGACGCGAGCGCGCTGCTGGCGACCGCAGGCTGATGGCCGTCCGCGCGCCGTCGGCTCCGGCGCCCCGCCCGCCGACGCGCGTGCGGCTCGCGACGCGGCCGTCGGCGGGGACGGCGGCCGCGTCGCTCGTGCTGCTCGTGCTGCTGGCCGCGGCGCTGTGGTCGTTCACCGAGCTACGCATCAACGTCGCGACGTTCGTCGACGGCTCGCACCAGGCGGTGGCGTTCGTCCACCGGACGCTGCCGCTGGACTTCCCGCCACTGCTGCCCGCCCGCGCCGACGATCCTGATCATGATCTTCGCCACCGTGATGCTGGTCGAGCTGCTGGCGATCTGGCGGCGCGACCGGTTCTGACCACCAGTTCCCGAGGAAGGACGCTTTCCATGACCACCCGCGACACCATGCGCAGCGATCTGCTGGCGATGGCCGACCTGCCCTACGACGGCGAGGACGTCGACCAGCTCGCCCACGCCCTGCAGGCCGGCACCCTCGCCGTGGCAGCGGGCAGCCGTCCCGCACTGGTGGCCGCCGCGCTGCTGCACGACGTGGGCAGGCTGCCGCACGTGGAGGCCACGTTGCCACACGCCCCGCACGAGCGGGCGGGCGCCGCGTACGTCACCGGCCTGCTGGGCGCCGAGGCCGGCTGGCTGGTGGGGTCGCACGTGCTGGCCAAGCGGGCGCTGGTGGCCACCGACCCCGCCTACCTCGCCCTGCTCTCTCCCACCTCGGTGCGCACACTCGCCGAGCAGGGCGGGCCCGCGAGCGGGGGCGAGGTGGAGCGTTTCCTGCGCCACCGGCTGGCCGCCGACGCGATGCACCTGCGACGGTGGGACGACCGGGCCAAGGACCCGGCCGCCCGCACGCTGCCGATCGAGCAGCTGTTGGACGCCGCGCTCGGCTGAGCCCCGCTCAGGGCCGTACGCGCACCACGACCTCGGCGTCGGTGACCCGCTCCACACCGACCGTGAAGCCCTGGGCCTGGGTCTCCCCGCCCACCGGCACGGAGATCTGCTGCCCGGCGACCTCCAGCTGCGCCGTGCCACCCTCGACACCGACGACCCTGGCCTCGATGCCCAGCACCGACACGGCGACGGCACCGTCGCGCGGGAAGGTGACGGTGCAGCCGTCGAGCCCGCAGTCGGTCTGCGAGCCGGTGCCCCCGCATCCGGCGACGAGGACGAGCGCGATCAGGGCGGTCAGGACGGGCGCGGTCGCGCGGCGGGTCATGATCCGATCGTACGTGGCGGCTGGTCCGTTTTGTCCGGTGCCCGTGCGGGTCCACCCCGTCGGGCTTGCGAGCCCCCGTCGAGTTCAGGAAAGCCACTTTCCTGCCCTGAGAGTTCCGGAAAGTGGCTTTCCTGAACCTGGGGCGGTCGCCTCACGTGCCGTGGCGGCCCGCTCCGTTCGTGAACCGGGCGGCTCCGGCCAGCGCGTCGGCCGCGAGCGACACCTGCCCGTGCGCGAACTCCACGTCCAGCGCATCGGCCTCCGGCAGCCCCTCCTGATCCAGCACCGACAGCCGGTCGTGCCGCAGGCAGGTCTGCGGGAGACCCGCCAGCTGCGCGGCGAGCTCCCGGGCGGCGGCGAGGGCCTCCCCGGCCGGCACGACCCGGTTGGCCAGCCCGATCGCCAACGCCTCCGCCGCGTCGACCGGCCGCCCGGTGAGGATCAGGTCCATCGCGCGGCCGGCGCCGATCAACCGGGGCAGCCGCACCGTGCCACCGTCGATCAGCGGGACGCCCCAGCGGCGGCAGAAGACACCGAACACGGCGGTCTCGTCGGCGACCCGAAGGTCGCACCACAGAGCCAGCTCCAGCCCGCCGGCGACGGCGTGGCCGGACACCGCGGCGATCACCGGCTTCGACAGCCGCATCCGGGTCGGGCCCATCGGGCCGTCACCGTCGGGGGCGACGCGGTTGCCGCGCTCGGTGCCCACGGCGGTCAGGTCCGCACCCGCACAGAAGACGCCGCCCTCTCCGTGCAGCACGGCGACCGCGGCCCCGTCGTCGGCGTCGAACGCGCGGAACGCGTCGGCCAGCGCGGCGGCGGTGGCGCCGTCCACGGCGTTGCGCCGGCCGGGACGGTGCAGGAACACCGTGGTGACCGGCCCGTCGCGCTCCACCCGGACCGCGGTCACGACCGCCCCCAGAGCGGGTCGCGCAGCGCCCGGCGCAGCACCTTGCCCACCGGCGACACCGGGAGCGAGTCGACGACGTGCACCTGTTTCGGCACCTTGTACCCGGCGAGCCGGGACCGGACCACGGCCCGCAGCTCGTCGGGCGGGGGCGGTGGCGCACCAGGCCGGAGCGTGACGAACGCCGTGACCGCCTCGACCCAGGTGTCGTCCGGTGCGCCCACCACGGCGGCGGCAGCAACGGCCGGGTGCGCCAGCAGCGCGTCCTCGACCTCCCGCGGGTATACGTTGTACCCGCCGGTGATGATCATGTCGCTGGTGCGGTCCACCAGGGTCACGTAGCCGCGATCGTCGATGAACCCGAGGTCACGGGTGCGTACCCAGCCGTCCGGGGTGACGGTCTCGGCCGTCAGCTCCGGCGCGTCGTGGTAGCCGGCCATCGCGAAGGGCGCGCGCAGCCGCAGCTCACCGACGTCACCCACGGCGAGCGGGGTGCCATCGGGGGCGGTCACCCGCACCTCGGCATCCACCGACGGCTGCCCGCAGCTGCCCCGCAGCATCGGATCGGTGTGGTCCAGCGCGTCGAGCACCGTGATCGCGAGCGGCGCCTCGGTCTGGCCGTAGTACTGCACGAGGCGCGGCCCCCACAGGTCGAGCACCTGCTCCAGCAGCGGCCCGGGCATCGGACTCGCCCCGTACAGGGCGGTGCGCAGGCTGGAGACGTCAGCACGTTCGGCGGCGCCCGACGCCACGAGCATCCCGAGCATCGTCGGCACCAGGTTGATCTCGGTGGCCCGGTGCGCGGCGAGGGCGTCGAGGTAGGCGGCCGGGTCGAAGCCGGGCAGCACGGCGGCGGTGCCGCCCCGGACCCAGTACGGGAGCACGAACGTGCCGCTCGCGTGGATCAGCGACGCCGCGTGCAGCATCACCGAGCCGGGCCCGGGCGAGACGAGGTTGGCCAGGATGTTGGCCGTGATCGCGGCGAAGCTGCCCTGGGTGTGCACCACGGCTTTGAGCACGCCCGTCGTGCCGGAGGTGTAGATCACCAGGAGGGGGTCGGCGGGCGCGGCGGGCAACACCGGGTCGGCGGCCGAGGCGGACTCCATCTCGACGAGCAGATCGGGAGCGTCGACGGCGCCGGCCGGCCCCAGGCTCGCCAGCCGGAGCCCGTCGAGCCCCGCCGCCAGCTCGCCCGCCCGCTCCGCCAGCGCGGCGCTGTGCACGAGCAGCCGCACGTCGGTGGCCGCGAGCATCCGGGCCTGCTCATCGACGGCGAGCCGCGAGTTGAGCGGTACGCGGACAGCACCGGCCTTGGCACACGCGAAGTCGATCGGCACCGACCACAGACCGTTGTCGACCAGCAACCCGATCCGCGCGCCCCGGCCGGCCCCGAGACCCGTCAGCACGTGGGCGAGCCGGTTGGCAGCGGCGTCGACCTCCGCGAAGGTCAGCGACTCCGCTCCGGAGATCACCGCGGTGCGGCCCCGGTGCCGCGCCGCCCCCCGGCGCATCAGATCCACGGCCAGCATCCGGACCCCCTCCTCGTCGAGGCGTCAGCAACATGATCAGTGAAACCCACATGTGCTCGGCAGAGAAGAACCGGCGCCGCACGAGCTGATGAGCACCGGGCATTGCATCTGTCGACGGCATCGGTGGCCTCCGGACGCCGCGCAGCGCCGAGCCCCATCCGGGTGAACATGGTCTCCCCGCCGAACGGATCGTCCGGGCCGGAAGAACGGGGACTCCGACAGAGCCGACGTCCTCACCTCCCGGACCGGCGGCCACGCTGCTCGCCGAACCCAGGTCGATCACTCCGCCAGTGAAGCTGCTGGTCAGAGCCCTATCGGGGCGTCGGTCCGGCCGGCGGACCGACGACGTCGATCGGCTCTGCCACTCCGGCGAGCACCCCCTCTGCCCCTGACGTCGTCGCTGCGGCGCCGACCGGGAAGCCTGACAACTGTCCAGGGTTCCCGCAGGGCGCGGTTAACGGTTCGACGCCGTCCCGCGAGCCCTGAGAGAACCGCTCGGCGCCAATCCCCCCGGGAGCCGAGCGGCCAGTCACGGTCCCGCTGGACTTCGGTCCGGCGGGACCGTGGCGCATCAGCCGCCGCAGCAGTTGCAGCAAAGCCACTTTCACGCAACCTGCTGGCATGAACGTGGCTTTGCTGCAACGCGCCCGGCGGTCACGCCATCGTCGGCGGCGCGGCTCCGGCGGGTTCGGCGCGGGCGGCGTTGCGGCGCACCCGGGTGCCGAGCCTGCGTTCCAGCCACACGGCCAGCCGCGACAGGGCCACGTTCACCACGACGTAGATCGCGGCGACGATGAGGTAGGTCTGGATCAGCAGGTGGGTGTAGACGGTGAGGTTGTTGCCCTGCTTCATCAGCTCCGGGTAGCTGACGACGTAGCCGAGCGTGGAGTCCTTCAGCAGCGCGACGAGCTGGGTGACCAGCGTGGGGACCACCAGCCGGACGGCCTGCGGGAGGATCACCGTGCGCATGGCGGTGCCGTCGCGCAGCCCGATCGCACGTCGTACCGTCGAGGTCCGGTGGCTCGACAGGACGACCCGGGAGGAAGCACGTGGCCGACAGCGGCATCGACACGGTTCTGCGCGACCGCGTGGCCGTGGTCACCGGAGCGTCCGGCGGCATCGGCCAGGAGCTCGCCCGGCGGCTCGCCGAGAGCGGCACCGATCTCCTGCTCACCTACAGCGGACACGCCGCGGAGGCCGAGGAGGCGGCGGACCACGCGCGCACGATCGGCCGCCGTACCGAGGTGGTGCAAGCCGACTTCGCCGACCCCGACGCACCTGCCCGAGTCGTCGACGCGGCCACCGAACGGCTGGGCGGCGTCGACGTACTGGTCGCCGCGGCAGGGGCCGGCACCCAGACGTCGTGGAGGACGTCGACGGCCCGCTGTGGGACGAGACCATGACCGTCAACGTCCGGGCGCCGTTCTTCCTCGCCCAGCGGGTGCTGCCCCGGATGATCGAGCGCGGGTTCGGCCGGATCCTGCTGTTCTCCTCGGTGGCCGCACTGACCGGCGGGGTGATCGGGCCGCACTACGCCGCGAGCAAGGCGGCGCTGCACGGCCTCACCCACCATCTCGCGGCGCGCGTCGCCGGTTCCGGGGTGACCGTCAACGCGATCGCCCCGGCCCTGATCGCCGGCACGCGGATGCTGCCGTTCGGGCCGGACGACCCGGTGCCCCCGAACATCCGGGTCGGCCGCCTGGGCACCACCGAGGAGGTGGCCGACCTCTCGCTCGCCATGCTCCGCAACGGCTACCTGACCAGCAAGGTCATCGCTCTCGACGGCGGGTCGTACCCGACCTGAGGTGCCTCCCCGGCATCAGGCGACCGTGATCCGGTCGGTGGCGGGCGGCGCCACCGGGCTCACCTCGGTGAGGTAGTCGGCGAAGCCGTCGATGTCGAGGCCGCCGACCACCCGGTTCGTGCCCTGGGTGAGCACCGAGAAGCCGTCGCCGCCGTCGGCGAGGAAGCTGTTCACGGTGATCCGGTAGGTGGCCGCGGGGTCGACCGGCGTGCCGCCGATGCCGAGGGCGCCGACGCGGGTGCCCGAGCAGGGGTCGGCCGCGGTGCCCACCGCGCCGTTCGGGTCGACCGTGTACGCCACCGACGCCGAGGGCTGCAGCGTGCGCCCGGCGACGAACTGCTGCTCCAGCAGGCAGTCGAACTGGGCCCCGGTGAGGTCCACCGTGGTCAGGTAGTTGTTGAACGGCTGGACGGTGAAGGCTTCCTCGTAGGTGACCGGGCCGGCGTCCAGGTCGGCGCGTACCCCTCCGGGGTTCATGAACGCGGCCACCGCGCCCTGCTCCTGGTCGGTGGCGGCGAGCTGGGCGTCGGCGATGAGGTTGCCGAGCGACGACTCCCCGGACGGCGCCGCGGCGCGGGTGACGGCTGCGGTGGTCTCGCCGACCTGCCGCGAGGCGATCGGGCCGAGCAGCGTGCGGTAGCGCGCGATCAGCGCGGTCTCGGCCGGCTCGGCTGCCACGTCGCGCCCGACCACGACGTTGGTGGCCGTCGCGGCGAGCACGTTGCCGGTGGCGGGGTCGATCTGCAGGTCGATGTCGGTGACCAGACGGCCGAACGAGCTGGCGCTGGTGACGACCTTGCCGCCGATCACGCAGTTGTAGGCCTGGTGGGTGTGGCCGCTGACGACCACGTCGACGGCCGGGGAGAAGCCCTCGGCGATGGGCACGATCGGGCCCTGCAGGCCGGTGCAGTCGTTGATCCCGGCGTTCGCGGCCTGTGTGCCGCCCTCGTGCAGGAGCACCACGATCGCCTCGACGCCCTGCTTCTGCAGCTCGGCCGCGTACCGGTTGCCCGTCTCGATCTCGTCGCGGAACTCGAGTCCGGCCACGCCGGACTGCGTCACGATGTCGGGGGTGCCCTCCAGGGTCATCCCGATGAACCCGATGCGCACACCCGCCACCTCCTTGATCGCGTACGGCGCCAGCAGCGGCTCTCCGGTGTCGGTGACGAACGCGTTGGCCGAGAGGTACTGGAACTCGGCGCCCTTGTAGGGCTGGTCCGGGTCGGCGCAGCCGTCGGCGTGGCAGCCGCCGTTCTGGATGCGCAGCAGCTCGTCGGCACCCTCGTCGAACTCGTGGTTGCCCACGCTCGCGAGATCGAGCCCGGCCAGCCCGAGCGCCTCGATCGACGGCTCGTCGTGGAACGCGGCCGACAGCAGAGGGGACGCGCCGATCAGGTCGCCCGCGGCCACCGTGATCGTGTTCTCCCGCTGCACCTGGCCTGCGAGCTGCGCGAGCTGGGTGGCGAGGTACTCGACGCCACCGGCGGGCGCCCCGGCGATCGTCCCGCTGGATCCCGACGGCGGTTCGAGGTTGCCGTGGAAGTCGTTGAGCGCCAACAGCTGGACCGCGACCGGCCGGCCGGCAGTGCCGTCCCCCGGGCCGTCACCCCCACCGGTGGTGGCGGCGGTCAGGGTGACGGCGAGCACGACGCTCGCCCCCACGAGGACTGTCCGCCGGACCGGAGCGGAAGTGCGAGGCATGCGAGGTCCTCCCCCTGTCGTCCACAGATGCGACGGAACGCCACAAGAGGATCATGCTCGCACGATCGGATGAACGGCACAGAAAGATCGGGTCACGGCTACTCGCGGGGCCCGACACACCCGGCGTCGGGCCCCGCGGCCGATCCCGATGTCGAGCTGCCAGAACGACCACCGGAACGGAGAACCTCACACTGCCACCAGGACCTCTCTGTTGCAAGATACTGGCGACTGCACATCATCAGCGGAGGAGAACCATGGCCGAGTACACGCTTCCCGACCTCCCCTACGACTACGGCGCCTTGGCGCCCCACATCGCGGGCGAGATCATGGAGCTGCACCACAGCAAGCACCACCAGACCTACGTCAACGGGCTGAACGACACCCTGGAGAAGCTCGCCGCGGCCCGTGAGTCCGGCGACTTCGGCGCGATCGTGGGGCTGGAGAAGTCGCTCGCGTTCAACCTCGGCGGCCACATCAACCACTCGGTCTTCTGGCACAACCTGTCCCCCGACGGCGGCGGCAAGCCCACCGGGGTGCTGGCCGCCGCCATCGACGAGCAGTTCGGCTCGTTCGACGGGTTCCAGGCCCAGTTCACCGCCACGGCCACCACGATCCAGGGGTCCGGCTGGGGCGTCCTCGCCTGGGACGCGCTCGGCAGCCGGCTGCACATCGTCCAGCTGTACGACCAGCAGGGCAACGTGCCGATCGGGCTCATCCCCGTGGTCATGCTCGACATGTGGGAGCACGCGTTCTACCTGCAGTACAAGAACGTGAAGCCGGAGTACGTCAAGGCCTGGTGGAACGTCGTGAACTGGGCGGACGCCCAGGCCCGCTTCGACGCGGCCCGCACACAGACCGCCGGGTTGATCGTCCCGGCCTGAACACCCGGCTGCTCCGTGTCGCACCGCACGGAGCAGCCCCGGGTCAGCCGTCCGCGAGCCCGGCCGCGGTGACGGCGGCCCAGGCGATCTCGGGCTTGCGGATGTCGCTGTGGGCTCCTGCGAACCACGACAGCTGCCGGTTCACGACGTGCGTCGCGTCAAGGCGGTAGAACGTGCCGGCCTTCCACCCGTAGGGCGTGCCGGGCGGTTCGAGGCGCTGGTCGACGGTACGGGCCTGCTGGAAGGCGTCGAATCCCATCCCGCCCCACCGGTAGCCGGGGACGTCGGCAGCCTGGTCGTCCTCCCGCGAGAGGCGGCTGGCGTTCGGGTACCACCAGCCGACGGCGCGGTCGGCTGCCGTGAAGGTGGCGAGCAGCGGTCCGTCCACGCGATCGGCGACGCCGGCCAGCGCACCGCGTCGGGCGCCGTCGATCGGCATCGGATCGGCGAAGGAGAAGTGGCTGAACGCACCCTGCACGAGTAGCAGCGACCGAACCGGAGTCGCCGGCGCGGCAGGCAACCCGAGCAGGGAGAACGCCACCAGCCGGGCGCCGAAGCTGTGCCCGACCAGGTGCACCCGGAGATCCGGCCGAAGCCCCTGCAGCCGGGCCAGAAGCGGGCCGAGGCCCCGCCGGCCGATCGTTCCCGCGCGGTTCTTCATCTCGTAGTAGCTGAGCACGCGCACCAGCTCCCGGGCGCCGTCCCAGAGCGTGTCGAACACCCCGAGGCCCTGCGCGTCCCCGGCGCGCGGGGCGAGCCCGGCCATGGCGTCCAGCACCACCGAGGTCGGCGCGCCGCATGCCGCTACCTCCCCGGCGTCCTCCGGCGCGTCGTTCGGGGTGGTGACGAGCCCGGTGGCCAGGCGGTGCAGCTCCGCCAGCCGCCCGGCGTCCTGCGGCCGCTCGTCGAGGAGCTGCCCGATCCGGGCCAGCTCCGAGTGTCGGCCGGGGAACGCGGGCGACAGGGCGACCGCGAGTTCGGCCCCGGTGGACGGCTCGCCGGACGGGGGGCGGATCGGCGGCGGGCCCTCGGCGCCCTGCGCGTCTCCAGGGTTCGTGATGACAGGACCGTCGGCGGCAGGCTCGTCCTCGGGGAAGAGCAGCGACGGCCACAGGACCGTGACGAGGCCGGTGGAGAGCCGCCGCGAGGGTGCGAGCTCGGCGACGGCCATCTCGAACAGGCCGTTGCCGAGGTCCCGGGCACTGCTCTCCGAGGTGTTCCACCCGTGGCTGAACACCACCACGTCGGTGACCGGCCCCGGACCGATCTCGGCGGCGAGGCCGTCGTCGGTGAGCGCACGGCCGTCCTTCTCGAACCTGATCTCCCAGTGCCGGCAACCGCCGATCGGACTGGCCATCTGCGTGTCCTTTCAGATCTTGTCTCGGATCCGGGTCAGATCCGCGCGAGCGCACCCATGAGGTCGACGAGCCCGTGCCCCTCGAAGAACCGGTCGCGGCCCAGCGAGATCGCGCTGGTCGTGATGAGCTCCTTGACGTCGTCGGGCCGGCCGACGAACTCGGGACGCACCGACAGCAGGGCGGCGATGGCACCCGACACGTGCGGTGCAGCCATGGAGGTACCGCTGTCCTCCGCGTAGCAGGCCGTATCCCGACCGGCGGGCAGTGCCGGGATGGCCGCCCGGAACCGGCCGCTGGCGCACGAGGTGATCCGCTCCCCCGGCGCCAGCACGTCGGGCTTGAGGCGGCCGTCCAGCGTGGGGCCCTTCGAGGACAGGTAGGACACCCCGTACGTATGGGGCTTGTCCCGGTGCGTGGCGCCGACCGTGATCACGCGGTCGGCGTTGCCGGGATCGGTGATGCTCGACAGCACCCCGTGCGGCCCGCCGCCCCGCTCGCTTCCGTACCCGCCGTTGCCGGCGCTGACGACTGCCACCACACCCGTACCGACCAGCAGGTCCAGCTCGCGGCACAGGGGGCTCTGGCCGGCGGCGTAGTCGCGGAAGAACCACGGGCAGCCGATGCTGAGGTTCACGCCGTGGATCCGCAGCAGCCGGCCGCCCGCGTTCACCGTGCGCACGTACTCGAGCGCCTCGATCACCGCGCTGGACGTGGTCCGCGCAGCGCCGCCCGCGCTGTCGAGGACCTTCAGGCTGACCAGGCGGGCGAGCGGCGCCATCCCGCTGACGGCGCGGCCCGGCTCGAGCCCCCGGACGGTCCACCGCGGCAGGTCGCCGTCGTCACCCGTCGTGGGCGCCAGCACAGCCAGGTGGGGCGGCCGATCCGGGGGTGCAGCGCCGGCGATGATGCCCGCGACGTGCGTGCCGTGGCCGTGCTCGTCGATCAGCGCCGTTCCGGGGGCCGCCGCGGGCGGGGACGGATCGTCGCGGACGAGCCATGTGAAGTCCCGGTGCAGGTCCCGCACCGAGGGGTCGGTGAGTGTCCCGCACGAGAAGTGCGGATGCTCGGCGTCCACGCCGCTGTCGAGCACCGCCCAGACGATGCCCGCCCCCGTCGTGCCGTACGTCCGCGCCGCGGCGTCGGCCTTGATCGTGCTGATCGAACGGTCCATCTGCGCGTGCATCACGTAGTCGGGCCAGATTCGGAAGATCGTGCGTGGCGTCCGGGAGTCGTCGACGCGCAGGAGGTTCCGGATCTCGGTGCGGGTGAGCAGGCACCGGACGTACGCGGCGGCGACGGGGCGCGGGGTGGGCCGTGCCGACGAGGGCGCGTCCAGCACCTCGGCGTGCCGGACCAGGAACCGTTCCAGCGTCTCGTCCGGCACTGCTCCGGCGGTCAGGTTGAGCTCGACCAGCACTCCCAGCAGCTCACCCTCGTCCGAGGAACGGGTCTCGACGACGTCGCGCACGATCTCGCCGGGGACGTCGTCGTCGACCAGGAGAGGGCTCGCCGACCAGCACCGACCGGCGCCCGGACCCGCGGAGGCACCCCGATACGTACGCGCGCTCATCTGACTCACCCGTCACTGGTCGGTCCGTGGAGGGACGAAGAGGAACTGCGGACTCCCCCGGCCGATGATCAGCAACCGCGCGGTGAACAGCCCCACCAACCGCTGGTAGATCGCTCCGAACTCCTTGCTCCGAAAGCCGAACTCCGTCATGTCGGCGTCCTCGAGCCTCGTCATCGCCCCGCTCAGCTCGTGGATCCGGGCGCGCAGCCGCCCCAGTCCCTCGCCCGCCTGCCCGCCGTCCCCGAGCACGGAGGTCATCGCCACCCACACCCGTGGCTCGGGGAACGCCGTCAGGTCCGGCTGGACGAGACCGGCCAGGGCCCGGGCCGCCGATTCGAGCACCGGATCGGGGTCCGGACCGGTGCTCGAACCGGCGGGTGTGGGGGGCGGGCTCTCCGGCACAGGCGCAGCTAGAGGAGGCTCATGATGATCGGCAGCGCGATCGGGGCCGCGTCGCTGACGAAATCGCAGACGTCGTCGAACCAGCCCTTGTCCATCCCCGGCGGCGGCTGCGGGATCGGGATCTGCGTGTTCGGGTCGCGGAAGTCCTTCTGACCCGACATGGCCTGCACGGTCGCCTGTCCGAGGTTGAGCAGGACCGAGGTGGCGTAGTCCACGAAGCCCGGGTCGTTGCGCCGCTCCGCGGGCAACGCCTGGATGATGCTCGCCAGCTGCGGCGGCTGGGCCGTGTAGTCCTTGTTCACCGCGTTGATGACGACCGGCGCGACGGTCTGGATGACGTCGAGCACGGTGTTCCACCAGGCCTTGTCCTGCAGCTGCGCCGGGTCGGCCAGACGGACGTGCGGCGTGAACGCCTTGCTCCGGAACGCCTTCGCCGGGTTCACTTCCGCGGCCGTGTGGTACGCGGCGAGCATCGCGCAGGCCATCGACGAGGCGTCGTGCACGGCGATGCCCGGCGCGTAGTCCTTCCCCGGTAGGGGGGCGCCGGCGAATGCGCCCTCGATCTGCTTCTTGACCTGCTCCAACTTCGGGTCGAGTACCGCGGTCATGGTTCCTCCTGTGAGATCCGGCCGGACCGGCGCCGGCCTGCGAGACGAGATCGGTGGGTCGTCGGGGGTCAGGCGGGGATGCCGAGCTGGGCGCGGAGCCACGCGTCCGGGTCGAAGCCGTTCACGACCGGCGCGACAGGGCCCGCGTTGCCGTCGGTCGGCGGCCCCGTGGGCTGCTGCATCGTGATGAAGGTTTCGGTCAGTAGCTCCGGGTGCAGCGCAGGCGCCTCCACGGTGGGCGTCTGGCTCATGTTGAGTCGCGCCAGGCGGGCTCCGACCCGAAGGTTGAGCTCGGCGAGCGAGATCGCCGGGTTCAGCTCCTGCACCAGCCCGTAGGTGAAGGCGGACAGGTTCTGCGTCGGCGCGCTGCCCGCGGCGGCGGTCTGGTCGGCGAGACAGGCGGCGAACATCGCACCGTTGAGGTCGACCGCGCCCTGGCCGATGTCCTTCCTCGGAGCGACCCCGACCGGGTCGAGCAGGAGGTTCTTCGCGACCGCTCCGCTGTCGGCCGTGGAGCGGCGGCCGAAGAACTTGAAGTTGGTGACCTGGGCGTAGAGCTGGGCGTCCCGCTCCGCCTCCTCGGCGCTGGGCTGCCACACCTTGGCCCGCGCCACCTGGACGTCGCCTGCCGGGAAGAAGAGCTTGTTCATGCCCCCGGAGTGGCAGGAGTCGAGCACCACCGTCAGGACGTCCGGTGGCAGGGTCTGCGTGCGTCCGGCGAACTCGGTGTCCTTGAGGAACCCGTCGTAGAGGCACAGGACCTCGACCATCGTGTTGCCCTCGGGGTAGCGGTAGCCGTGGGACGACTGGAAGAACACGATCTGGTCCCCGGCCTGCACGTCCGCGAACAGGGCGTCGAGCCCCGCCCGGACCTTCGCCAACGTCGCGTCCTGGTTGTGCAGGAGCTGGACCGCTGCCGAGTCGAACCCGTACGTCTGCAGCAGCAACGACCGGAACGCCAGCGTGTCCTCCACGCAGGAGTTGAGATTGTTGCGTGGATCCGGATAGTTGTTGATCCCCACCAGAAGAGCACGCCTGGTCATTCGTTGATCCCTTCTCCGGGTGTGTGCCGACCTGGCACGGGGCCGGCGGCGAATGATCACCATTGGCGCCACTACCTTCAGCTGTTCACTGCGGAGAGCGTCGGCGAGCCGCGTTCCGCGCAGGTGGTGCCGGTGTGCACAGAACGTCGCCGGCCCATTCACCTGGTCGCGCCCGGGGGCGGGGCGCCATCCGCCCCACCCATCGCGCTCCCACCCTCTGACCTGGGCCGTAGGCGGTTCAGAGATGACTCGGAGACGCAACAGCGTCCGTTGGGGGTGGGCCGCGTGGGCTATGCGGTGACGACTCGGTCACCGTGTGGTGGATGTGCTCCCGACATCAATTGGGCAGGATCGAACGGGTTCGGGTCGGGGGCTCACGAAAGACCCGCTCAAGGGGGCAAGTTTGCAGGACAACGCATTGCGGCTCTCCCTGCTCGGAGGATTGGAGATCGGCCGTGACCACGCACGCCTGAACCTTCCGCTCGGCGCCCAGCGACTGCTGGCGCTGCTCGCCCTCCAGGACGGCTGGATACACCGGTCCACCGCGGCCGAACGACTCTGGCCCGACAGTCTCCGCAACCGCGCGCCGGCCAATCTCCGCTCGGCGTTGTGGAAGGCGAGCCGGATCGGCGACGTCGTGGCCATCGAGTCCACCGGGGCCCGGCTGCGGCTGGAGCCGGGCATCGAGGTGGACCTGCGCTCGATCCTGGAGAAGATCCGGCACATCGGTGACGGCGGCGGCCTCGGCGCCCTCTCCGACGAGGCCGAGACGATCATCGCGGCGCTGTCGCGCGAGCTGCTACCGGACTGGTCCGATGAGTGGCTCCGCCTCGAGCGCGAGCGCTGGGACCAGGTACGGACGCACACCCTGGAGAGCCTCGCCCAGCAGTTGATGGCGACGGGCCAGTACCTCCTCGCACTGGAGGCGGCCTCGGCCGCGGTCGCTGTCGAGCCCGTCCGGGAGAGCGCCCACCGCGCCGTGATCGAGGTCTACATCGCCGAGGGCAACGGCGCCTGCGCGCTCAAGCACTACCAGCGCTACCGCGGGCTGGTGCAGCGCGAGCTCGGCGTCACGCCGTCGCAGCGCATGAACCGGCTGATCCAGCCACTGACGGCTCGGTAGAGGGGCGACTCGCGCACCAGAAACGGGCGACTCGCGGGGTCAGGGAGTTTCGCGGGCGTCCGGGGTCGGGGTCGGGGTTGGGGTCGACCACCGCTGCTCGACGTGCCCGAACTTCCAGATGGCGAACGCGACCAGCCAGGCGAGGGCGAAGAGTGCGACGATGCCGTAGCCCGCGTAGTCCAGGGGGATCGCGGCGACGGCCGCGAGCGGGCCGGAGGTGATCCCCGCCTGCTCCGTGATCACCGACAGCAGCTCGATCGTCCCGATGACCAGGGCGACCGCGACGGACAGCGCGGTGATGGTGATGTTGTAGAAGACCTTGCGGACCGGGCGGGCGAACGCCCAGCCGTAGGCGAAGTTCATGAAGATGCCGTCGATCGTGTCGAGCAGGCTCATTCCGGCGGCGAACAGGATCGGCAGCACCAGAATCGCGTAGAACGGCAGGCTGAATGCCGCGGCGCCGCCCGCCAGCACCAGCAGACCCACCTCGCTGGCGGTATCGAAACCGAGCCCGAAGAGCACCCCCACCGGGTAGATGTGCCACGGTTTCGTGATCGACCGGGTGAGGCCGCCGAGAAATCGGTTCATGAAGCCCCGCTTGTCGAGCTGCTGCTCGAGTTCCTGCTCGTCGTACTCCCCGGTGCGCATCCTCCGGAAGATCCGGACGATGCCGATCAGCACGACGAGATTGAGGATCCCGAGGATCCACAGGAACGCCCCCGAGACCGTGGCGCCGAGGATCCCCGTGATCGAGTGCAGCTGCGAGTCCTCGTTCTCGACCGGTCCCACCAGCGCCTTCACCCCGACCGCGAGCAGGAACGCCAGCCCGAACACGACGGTGGAGTGCCCGAGGGAGAACCAGAACCCGACCGACAGCGGGCGCCGGCCGCCCTCGGCGATGAGCTTGCGGGTGGTGGTGTCGATCGCGGCGATGTGGTCGGCGTCGAACGCGTGCCGCATCCCGAGCGTGTAGGCCAGCACGCCGACGCCCAGTCCGTACGTGCCGGTGGTGCCGAGATCGTAGTGAGCGGGCACCACGAAGGCGATCAACACGACGACACCGACAAGGTGCAGAAGCAGTACGAATCCGAACATCCCGCCTATTGCGGACCGATCCGCGGGAGTAAGCGCCGAACGCATGGTCGTCCACCGAGAGGGCGCGGCAGAAACGGTCCGGGAGGTCATGGCACACCTTTCAGGGGAAGCGCTCCTGCAACATATCGGCAATTGCCGCGCTCCTGCCGGTGGCACATGTCACCACGACCCGGACCGGCTCGGCTGCGACGCCCGGGCATCGCCACGGAGCGCGCAGCGCTGTTTGCGCTCCGGGGCCGGCGCCGGTATCCCTGTCCGGTGCTCCTGCGCCAGCTCGAATACCTCAGTGCTCTGGCGCGGGAGCGGCATTTCGCACGGGCGGCTGCCGCCTGCCACGTGTCGCAGCCCGCTCTGTCAGCGGCGATCCGGCGGCTGGAGTCCGACCTCGGAGTGCAGATCGTGCGGCGGGAGCGCCGCTTCGGCGGGTTCACGCCGGAGGGCGAGCGGGTCGTCGTCTGGGCCCATCGGATGCTCGCCGACCAGGACGCGATGCGCCAGGACCTCGACCGGATGGCGGGCGGCCTCACCGGCAAGCTCCGCATCGGCGCCATCCCGACGGCGCTCACCGCGGCACCGCTGCTCACCTCGCCGTTCAGCGAGCAGCACGGGCGGGTGCGGATCTCCTTCGAGTCGCTGTCCTCTCGCCAGATCGTGCGCAAGCTGGCGGAGTACGAGCTCGACGTGGGCATGACCTACGTCGACGGGGAGCCGCTCGGCGGCTCGGTGCGGACCGTGCCGCTCTACCGGGAGCGCTACCTGCTGCTCACGCCCGAGGACTCGCCGTTCGCCGAGCGGAGCTCCGCCCCGTGGGACGACGTCGCCACCCTCCCGCTGTGCCTGCTGTCCCCGGTCATGGAGAACCGGCGGATCATCGACCGCGCCTTCGCCGCGGTGGGGGTGGCGGTGGAGCCGATGCTGGAGGCCGACGCGGTGTCGGTGCTGTACGCGCACGTGGCCACCCACCGCTGGTCCACGATCATCGCCCACGCCTGGCTGCACCTGTTCGGGGTGCCCGACGGGATGCGCATCGTGCCGATGGTCGCGCCGGCGCAGAGCCACCGCATCGGCCTGGTGCTGCCCGACCGCGTCCCCGAGCCGATGCTCGCGCGGGCCGTGCTCGACGTGGCGGCGCAGGTCGACATGCGGGCCGAGCTGGACCGGCTGCTGCGCCGGCACGTCCGACATCGCTCATAACCGGCGGTTATCACGGGATAGCCATGATTGCTTTGACCTGAGTCACCTCAGACCGCGACAGTCTCCCTATGACGACGGACGTCACGGATCTCGCGGCGGTGCGTGCCGAGCACGTGCGGCACATCGCTACCACGCTGCGCGACGTGCGCGGCCCCCTCATCCCGATTCTCCACGCGGTGCAGGAGGACCTCGGCCACGTCGATCAGGCGGACGTCCCGGTGATCGCCGACGTGCTCAACCTCTCGGTCGCCGAGGTCCACGGGGTCGTCACCTTCTACCGCGACTTCCGGCGCGCCCCGGGCGGCCGCACCACGGTGCGGGTGTGCCAGGCGGAGGCCTGCCAGGCGGTCGGCGCGCAGGCGCTCGGCGAGCACGCCAAGCGGCGCACGGGCGTCGGTTTCGGTGAGACCACCTCCGACGGCGCCGTCACGCTCGACGAGGTCTTCTGCCTCGGCAACTGCGCCCTCGGTCCGGCCGTGCAGGTGGGCGACCGGCTCCACGGCCGGGTCACCCCCGCCCGCCTCGACGCACTGCTGGGAGAGGCCCGATGAGTGAGCTCGCGAACGAATCATCGACACAGCGTGAGCTCGCGAACGAATCATCGACACCGCGTGAGCTTGTTCGTGTGTTCGTCCCCCGCGACGCGGCGGCCCGGTCCGTCAGTGCCGACGAGGTGGCCGAGCGGATCGTCTCGGCCGCCGCCACCGCCGGACGCGCGGTCGAGGTGGTGCGCACCGGATCTCGCGGGATGCTCTGGCTGGAGCCGCTGGTCGAGGTCGAGACGGCCGCGGGCCGGGTCGGGTACGGGCCGGTTGCGCCCGAGGACGTCGACGGGCTCGTCGCCGCCGGTCTGCTGGACACCACCCCGGAGGGTCTCGGGCTCGTCGAGGACCTGCCGTGGATGCGCCGCCAGCAGCGGCTGACGTTCGCGCGCGTCGGGGTCGTCGACCCGCTCTCCGCCGACGACTTCGAGGCGCACGGCGGCTACGCCGGGCTGCGGGCCGCGCTCGCGATGGAGCCTGCCGCCGTGGTCGAGGAGGTCGTGTCCTCCGGGCTGCGCGGGCGCGGCGGCGCCGGTTTCCCCACCGGGATCAAGTGGCGCACGGTGCTCGGCGCCACCGCGGACATCAAGTTCGTGTGCTGCAACGCCGACGAGGGCGACTCCGGCACGTTCGCCGACCGGATGCTCATCGAGGGCGACCCGTTCACGCTGATCGAGGGCATGACGATCGCGGCCCACGCGGTCGGCGCCACCGAGGGTTACGTCTACCTGCGCTCGGAGTACCCCGAGGCCGTCGAGACGCTGACCGCCGCGATCGAGATCGCCCGCGGCAGGGGCTGGCTCGGCGAGCGGGTCCTCGGCTCCGACCTGACGTTCGACCTCCACGTGCGGGTGGGCGCCGGCGCCTACATCTGCGGCGAGGAGACCTCGATGCTCGAGAGCCTCGAGGGCAAGCGCGGCACGGTGCGGGCCAAGCCGCCGATCCCGGCCCTGGAAGGGCTCTTCGGCCGGCCCACCGTGGTCAACAACGTGCTCTCGCTGGCCACGGTGCCCACGATCCTCGCGGGCGGCGCTGCCGCCTACGCGGCCTACGGCATGGGCCGCTCGCTCGGCACCAACGTCTTCCAGCTCGGCGGCAACATCGCCCGCGGGGGGATCGTCGAGACGGCCTTCGGCATCACCCTCGGCGAGCTCGTGGAGGACCTCGGCGGCGGAGCGGCATCCGGACGCCCGGTCCGGGCCGTGCAGGTGGGCGGCCCGCTGGGGGCCTACGTGCCCACCACGCAGTTCGACCTGCCGATGGACTACGAGTCGTTCGCCGCGGCCGGGGCGATGGTCGGCCACGGCGGGATCGTCGTCTTCGACGACACCGTCGACATGTCCACGATGGCCCGCTTCGCCTTCTCGTTCTGCGCCGAGGAGTCCTGCGGCAAGTGCACCCCGTGCCGGGTGGGTGCTGTGCGCGGCGTCGAGACGATCGACCGCATCCGTGCGGGCGAGGACCGCTCGAAGAACCTCGTCCTGCTCGACGACCTGTGCGAGCTGATGACCGACGGCTCGCTCTGCGCCATGGGCGGCCTCACCCCGTTGCCGGTGCGCAGCGCGCTGCGCCACTTCGGCGAGGACTTCGGCGTCCCGGCAACCACCATTACAGGATCAACCGACGGGGGCACGGCATGACGCTGCTCAAGGAGCCCGACTTCGGCACGCCCGCCCGCGAGGGTGCAGCCACTGTCGAGGTGACCATCGACGGGGTGGCCGTGACGGTGCCACCGGGCACGTCGGTCATGCGCGCGGCCAAGGAGGCCGGGCTCGACATCCCCAAGCTCTGCGCCACCGACAGCCTGGAGGCGTTCGGGTCCTGCCGGCTGTGCGTCGTGGAGATCGACGGCGCCCGCGGCACACCCGCCTCCTGCACCACGCCCGTCGCGCCCGGCATGGTCGTACGCACGCAGACCGAGAAGCTCGGGAAGCTGCGCCGCGGGGTCATGGAGCTCTACATCTCCGACCACCCGCTGGACTGCCTGACGTGCTCGGCCAACGGCGACTGCGAGCTGCAGGACATGGCCGGCGTCACCGGCCTGCGCGAGGTCCGCTACGGGTCGGGTGTCGAGGCCGGCGCCAACCACATGGACCTGCTCAAGGACACGTCCAACCCCTACTTCGACTTCGACGCCTCCAAGTGCATCGCGTGCTCGCGCTGCGTCCGCGCCTGTGACGAGGTGCAGGGCACCCTGGCCCTCACCATCGAGGGCCGCGGGTTCGACTCGAAGGTCGCCGCGGGCGCCGGCGTGTCGTTCATGGAGTCCGACTGCGTCTCCTGCGGCGCGTGCGTGCAGGCCTGCCCCACGGCCACGCTGCAGGAGAAGTCGGTGGTGACGCTGGGCATGCCCACCCGCTCGGTGGTCACCACCTGCGCCTACTGCGGTGTCGGCTGCTCCTTCAAGGCCGAGCTGCGCGGCGACGAGCTGGTGCGGATGGTGCCCTACAAGGACGGTGGCGCCAACGAGGGCCACTCGTGCGTCAAGGGCCGGTTCGCGTTCGGCTACGCCAGCCACCCCGACCGCGCGATGGCCCCGATGCTGCGCGAGTCGATCACCGACCCGTGGCGCGAGGTCTCCTGGGACGAGGCCATCCAGTTCACGGCACGGCGGCTGCGCGAGATCCAGGCCGAGTACGGCCCGGGCTCGATCGGCGCGATCACCTCGTCGCGGACGACGAACGAAGAGGTCTACGTCGTCCAGAAGATGGTGCGCGCGGTGTTCGGCAACAACAACGTCGACACCTGCGCCCGCGTCTGCCACTCCCCCACCGGCTACGGCCTCAAGCAGACCTTCGGCACGTCCGCGGGCACGCAGGACTTCAAGTCCGTCGCCAAGGCCGACGTGATCCTGGTGATCGGCGCCAACCCCACCGACGGCCACCCGGTGTTCGCGTCGCGCATGAAGCGGCGGCTGCGCCAGGGCGCCAAGCTGATCGTCATCGACCCGCGGCGCATCGACCTCGTCCGCTCGCCCCACATCGAAGCCGAGCACCACCTGCAGCTCGCTCCCGGCACGAACGTGGCGATCATCAACGCGATCGCGCACGTCATCGTCACCGAGGGGCTCGCCGACCGCGAGTTCATGCGGGAGCGCTGCGAGGGCGTCGAGGAGTGGGAGACGTTCATCGCCCGCCCGGAGAACAGCCCCGAGGCCGTCGCGGACATCACCGGGGTCCCCGCCGCCGAGGTCCGGGCCGCGGCCCGCCTCTACGCGACCGCGGGCAACGGCGCGATCTACTACGGCCTCGGCGTCACCGAGCACAGCCAGGGCTCCACCACGGTCATGGGCATGGCCAACCTCGCGATGGCCACCGGCAACATCGGCCGCGACGGCGTGGGCGTCAACCCGCTCCGCGGGCAGAACAACGTGCAGGGCTCCTGCGACATGGGCTCCTTCCCGCACGAGCTGCCCGGCTACCGGCACGTCTCCGACGACGGCGCCCGTGACGTCTACGAGCAGCTCTGGGGCGTGCCGCTGCTCGAGGAGCCCGGCCTGCGCATCCCCAACATGTTCGACTCGGCCATCGACGGCTCGTTCCGGGCGCTGTTCGTGCAGGGCGAGGACATCGCCCAGTCCGACCCCAACACCACCCACGTCCACGCCGCGCTCGCCGCGCTCGACCTCGTCGTCGTCCAGGACCTCTTCGAGAACGAGACGGCGAAGTTCGCCCACGTGCTGCTGCCCGGCACGTCGTTCCTCGAGAAGGACGGCACGTTCACCAACGCCGAGCGCCGGATCAACCGGGTGCGCCCGGTGATGGCTCCGAAGACGGGCAAGCAGGAGTGGGAGATCATCTGCGAGATCTCGCAGGCGATGGGCTACCCGATGCACTACGACTCGTCCGCCCAGATCATGGACGAGATCGCGATGACCACCCCGACGTTCGCCGGCGTCTCGTTCGCCCACCTCGACAAGGTCGGCAGTGTGCAGTGGCCGTGCAACGACGCGGCTCCCGATGGCACGCCGATCATGCACGAGAACGGCTTCGTGCGCGGCAAGGGCCGGCTCGTCGAGACGGTCTACGTGCCCACCCAGGAGCGCAGCACGCGCAAGTTCCCGCTGATCCTCACCACCGGCCGGATCCTGTCGCAGTACAACGTGGGCGCGCAGACCCGGCGCACGGCCAACTCCGCCTGGCACCCCGAGGACCTCCTCGAGCTGCACCCGCACGACGCGGAGGTGCGGGGGATCACCGACGGCGACATGGTCGCGCTGTCCAGCAGGGTCGGTCGGACCACGCTGCGGGCGGTAGTGTCGGAACGGATGCCTGTCGGTGTGTGTTACACGACCTTCCACCATCCGGTCACCGGAGCCAACGTGATCACCACGGACAACTCCGACTGGGCCACCAACTGTCCCGAGTACAAGGTCACCGCCGTGCAGGTGGCGCTCTCGTCGGCGCAGGTCGCCGTCCGCGAAGAGCTGGCACAGCGCCCGGTCGTCACGGCAGGGGACTGATCGATGTCCACCACCACCGTCCCCCCGCACGTGCGGCTGGCCAACGAGGTCGCCGTGCAGTTCGCCCACCAGCCGTTCGAGGTTGCGGCTGCCGCGGTGGCCACGCACCTGCGCGACTTCTGGGAGCCGCGGATGAGGGCGGCGCTCCTGGCTCACGTCGCGGCCGGCGGCGAGGGGCTCGACCCGATGGCCGTGCGGGCGGCGGAGCTCCTCCGCCCGGCGGCCTGATGAGCACCGCGTTCGCACCGCCCGTGACGTCCCTGTCCTGGGACGGCGCGCGCGAGCGGGCCCACGCGGCCGCACGGCCGCTGCCCGTGCGGACGGTCCCGATCGCCGAGGCCGAGGGGGCGGTGCTGGCCGCTCCGGTGGCAGCGCCGGCCGACGTGCCGCCGGTGGACCGATCGGCGATGGACGGCTACGCGGTCCGCGGTGCGGCGCCGTGGACGCTCGTCGGCCGGGTCGGCGTCGCCACCTCCGCGCCCGCTCAGCTGCGTGACGGCGAAGCGTTCGCCGTGGTCACCGGGGCGGCCGTGCCTGCAGGCACCACGGCCGTGCTGCCCGACGAGGACGCCGTCGTCGACGGCCGCCGGGTCGCCGGGTCGGTCACGCCGGGCAGGCACGTGCGCCGCGCGGGCGAGGAGTGCTCGGCGGGTGAGGAACTGCTGCCGGCAGGCATCGTGGGGCACCCCGCCGTGCTCGGGCTCGTCGCCACGCTGGGCCTCGACCGGCTGCCGGTGCATCCGCACCCGCGGGTGGCCGCGCTGGTCACCGGCGACGAGCTGATCTCCGAGGGGCCCTCGGGGCCGGGCCGGGTGCGCGACGCCATCGGTCCCATGCTGCCCGGGCTGCTGGCGGGCGCCGGTGCCCGGGCGGTGGCCACCGCCACGCTGCCCGACTCCCGCGCCCTGCTCCTCGACGCCCTCGCCGACGCCGACGCCGACCTGGTGCTCGTCTCCGGCTCCTCGGCCTCCGGCCCCGCCGACCACCTGCGTCCGGCGCTCGCCGCTCTCGACGCCGACCTCCTCGTCGACGGCGTGACCTGCCGTCCCGGCCACCCGCAGGCCCTGGCCCGGCTGCGCGACGGACGGCTGGTGGTGGGCCTGCCCGGCAACCCGTTCGCCGCGCTCGTCGCGTTCCTGACCCTCGCGGTCCCCGTCATCAGCGGGCTGCGCGGAGAGCCGCTGCCCGCGCTGGTGGCGGCACCGGTTCCGGGCGGCCTGCCCCGCCACGCCGCAAGCACCCGGCTGGTCCCGGTGCGCGTCGGTCCCCACGGCGTTGAGCCGGTGGGCCACCACGGGCCGGCGATGCTCCGGTGGGCCGCGGTCGCCGACGCGCTCGCCGTGGTCGACCCCGGACCGGCGGCGGCGATCGCAGCGCGCCTCCTGCCCTTCAACCAGGGAGCACGACCATGGGGCGTCTGATCGCACGACGCGCGGTACTGCGCGTCACCCCGAACGGTGCCACCCGGCGGCCCGACTCCATCGCCGTCGAGGAGCCGCTGGAGCTGCGGGTCGGCGGCAAGCCACTGGCCGTCACGATGCGCACCCCGGGTCACGACGTCGAGCTGGCCCACGGCTTCCTGCTCACGGAGGGCGTGATCGGCAGCGCCGAGGACATCAGCACCGCGCGCTACTGCGACTCCGTCGACGCCGAAGGTCGCAACACCTACAACGTGCTCGACGTCGGCCTCGCGCCAGGCGTGCCCGCCCCGGACCCTGGCGTGGAGCGCAACTTCTACACCACCTCCTCGTGCGGGGTGTGCGGGAAGGCGTCGCTCGACGCCGTGCGCCTGAAGTCGCAGCACTCCCCCGACGCCGACGCCACGCAGGTGTCCGCGGAGGTGCTCGTCGGCCTGCCCGACGCGCTGCGGCGGCGCCAGCAGGTCTTCGACCGCACCGGCGGGCTGCACGCGGCCGGCCTGTTCACCGCCGACGGCGACCTGCTGGTCGTGCGCGAGGACGTCGGTCGGCACAACGCGGTCGACAAGGTCCTCGGGTGGGCGCTGCTGCAGGGCCGGATCCCGGCGAGCGGCTGTGTTCTCGCCGTCTCCGGCCGCACGTCCTTCGAGCTGGCCCAGAAGGCCGTCATGGCCGGGGTGCCCGTGATCGCCGCGGTCTCGGCGCCGTCGTCGCTCGCGGTCGAGCTGGCCGAGGAGTGCGGTCTCACCATGGCGGGCTTCATCCGCGACGGCTCGATGAACGTCTACACGCGCACCGACCGGATCCTGCTGCCCGACGGCGCGTCTGCCGCGCCGCGCGACCCGGCCCTCGCCACGCCCTGACGGGCGCCGGGGCGGCTCGGCTACCTCGCCCGGGCGGCCACCGTGGTGGTGCCGGCCGGCCGGTCGGCGGGCTCGTCGTCGAACACCTGGGCGGTACGCAGGGCCCACTTGCTCGTGGTCACCAGCCCGATCACGAACATTGCCACACCGATCACGGTCATGATCAGCCAACCGAGATGTGCCGCGGTCACGAAACCGGTGGACAGCGGCCCGACGATCCGGGCGGTCACCACCGAGCCGAGCACCGCCACCCCGAGCGTCGCGCCCACCTGCCTGCTCGTGGACGCCACCGCCGCCGCCACCCCGGCCCGCGCCATCGGCATCCCCGAGACGGCGGCGCTGGTGATCGGCGGGTTGATGAAGCCGAACCCCACCCCGAAGACGGCGTAGGCGAGCACCACCATCAGCAGCGAGGTCTGTGCGGTGAGCCCGGAGAGCAGGAACGAGCCCACCGCGATCGCCAGTCCACCCGCCACCAGCGGAAGCCGTGGGCCACGCGTTCCGACGAGGCGTCCCGAGATCGGCGACAGCACCGCCGTCAGGACGGCCATCGGCAGCGTGAGCAGGCCGGCGTGCAGCGGCGTGAACCCGCGCACCTCCTGCAGGTACAGGGCATTGAGGAAGAGGAACCCCGCCATCACGCCGAACGAGCCGACGGCGATGAGCGTGGCGCCCGTGAACGGGGCGCTCCTGAAGAACTTGATGTCCAGCAGAGGCTGGTCGGTGCGCTGCTCGTAGCGGACGAAGGCGATCGCGGAGACGATCGTCACGACCACACAGCCGATGATCCACGGCGACCGGATGCCGAGGCCGGGCGCCTCGATGATCGCGTAGGTCAGCGTGGCCAGCAGCACGATCAGCAGCACCTGCCCGACCGGGTCGAGCGGCCGCGGCCGCGCGGCCCGGGAGTTCGGCACGAACCGGGCCACGAGCAGCACGGCGGCGATCCCGATCGGCACATTGATCCAGAAGACCGACCGCCAGCCGATGCTGTCCACCAGCACGCCACCGAACAGCGGTCCGAGTGCCCAGCTCAGCCCGACGACCGAACCCCAGACGCCGATGGCCCTGGCCCGCTCGCGGCGTTCGGTGAACGTGTTCGTGATGATCGACAAGGCGACCGGGTTCAACATCGAGCCACCCACGGCCTGCAGCATCCGGAACACGATCAGCAGCCCGATGCCGGGGGCGACGCTGCACAGCAGTGACCCGAGGCTGAACAGGATCAGGCCGATCTGGAACACGCGCTTGCGACCGAACCGGTCGCCCGTCGAACCCGCCAGCATGAGCAGGCTCGCCAGCACGACCGTGTAGGCGTCGATCACCCACTGCAGGCTCGACACCGAAGCCTGGAGCTCGCGGCCGATCGAAGGCAGGGCCAGGTTCACGATCGTGTTGTCCAGCCCGACGATGAACAGGCCCATGCAACAGATCCACAGGATCGCCGTCTTGTGGCGCCGGTCAAGTTCGGGCATGTCCACCCCAAGAAGCTCGCTAGGTAGTTAGCACGCTACAACGACCTGGTCGGCGAGGAGCATTTCCGAATGGGACATCGGTCACCCGGCGGGCGGCGGCGCCCCGTTCGCCCGCGCGGCACCGCGGCCCAGCTCGACGAGGAGCTCAGGGGCGTCGGAGGGGTCGAAGACCGCCTCGATGAGCACCAGCCGGTCGGTGCACTCCCGGGCCTGCGCGAGAGCCGCGGCGAGCGCGTCCCGGGTGCGGACCGTGGTGGTGAGCACCGGCACACCGGGGGCGAGCACGGACGGCAGGCCAGCCCAGTCCCAGCTGGTGATGTCCTGGTAGACCGCGTGCGGGCTCTGGATGGCCCGCTCGATCGTGTACCCGGCGTTGTTGATGAGCACGATGATCGGCGTGTGCCCACCGTGCAGGATCGTGGCCAGCTCCTGGATGGTCAGCTGCGCGGCGCCGTCGCCGATGAACAGCACGCTGCGGTGCTCCGGCACGGCGAGGGAGATCCCGAGGGTGGCGGGCAGCGTGTACCCGATCGACGACCAGACGGGTTGGGCGAGCAGGTCGGAGTTGTGCGGCATGTGCAGGGCCAGTGCCCCGAACAGGGCGGTACCGGCGTCGGCGATCGCGGTCACGCCCTCGGGCATCCACTGCTGGACCTCGGCCCAGAACTGGCCCTGCGTCAGCACGTCGGAGTCCGGCGCGTCCGGGACCCCGGGCCGCGGCTCCAAAGGCAGCGGTGGCAGCGGCGGGAAGGCCCGCTCGGCCACCACCTCGTGCAGGATCCGCAGGGAGTCGTCCATGTGCAGGCCGTGGAAGAGGGACGCGCCGATCCGCGCGCTCTCGAACCCCAGCTCGACGGCGTCCTCCGGCGAGAACCGGTGGGTGAACAGTCCCGTGAGCACGTCGCTCAGCGTGGTGCCGGCCAGCACGAGCAGCGGCGCGCCGTCGACGGCGTCCCGGGTGGCCGCAGACCTGGTCATGGCGCCCATGTACGTGCCGAGGCTCGCGGGGTGGCGCTCGTCGAGCAGGGCCTTGGCGCCCGCCTGCGTTGCGATGCGGATGCCCGGAAGATCGGCCAGCTTCGCCAGCTCGCCCTCCAGGCGCCGCCGGTGCACCCGCGGCCCCGCGAGAACGGTCAGCGAGGGCCTCTCCGCGAGCAGGGCCACCAGCGCGGCACGGAACTGCTGGATCGACGTCGGGTCGCTCGGCGAGCGGCGCAAGGGAAGCGCCAGGTTCGCGGCTGGCACGCGCGCGACCGCCACGTCGGCGGGGATGCCCAGGTAGACGGGCTTGCCCTCGTTGATCGCGGTGAGCAGCAGCCGGTCGATCTGTCCCACCGCCGTCGCGGCACGCAGGACGGTGCCTGCTGCGGTCACCTCGCGGTAGGCACGGACGAAGTGGTCGTGGTCACCGTCCACCAGCGTGTGGTGAAGCAGGAGACCCTCCGCCCGGGCCTTCGTGGGAGGCATCCCGCTCACCAGCACGACCGGGACGTCCTCGGCATAGCTGCCGGCGATGCCGTTCATGGCCGACAGCTCGCCCACCCCGTAGGTGGTGACCACCGCCGCCAGGCCGCGGCGGCCGCGGGCGTACGCGTCGGCGGCGTAGGTCGCGTTCAGCTCGTTGGTACAGCCGACCCACTCGATGCCGGGGACGGCGAGCATCTCGTCGAGCAGGCCGAGGCTGAAGTCGCCCGGAAGGCCGAAGACGTGGGGACCGTCCAGCTGACGCAGGCGGGTGGCGAGGTAGGCACCGACGGTGACAGTGGCGTCCGGGGTGGCGAGGACGTCTGAAGTGGGGGCGGACATGGTTCCTCTCGGGTCAACGAGGGCTGCCGAAGGCTGCGGTGGAACGAGCCTTGCGGGAACCGTGGCTCCTGTCGCCGGTCCGTGACGACGATCGCAATCCGGGTGCGGGCGGACGGAGACCCCGGCGGCCCGTCCGGGTACAGCCATGACGCTACGGGCCCGGGCAACACGCAGGTCAGGCGAGACCGGCGTGGGGTCGTGGAGCAGACCGTCAGCCGCGGCCGTAGTCGGGGAGTGCGAACTGCCCGACCCGGCCCAGCTGCCGGGCCAGCAGGCCACGCAACGGGCGGCTGGTGGCGCAGCGGATCGATGCGGCCTGCAGCCGGATCACGCCCGCACCGGTGGGCGCGAAGCCGTGCATGCCCAACGGCAGGCTCTGTCCCCTCCTGACGTACGGCCGCAGCACCTGCTCGTAGCGGGCGAACCCGACGCGGTGGTCGCCGCCGGCCGCCGCGAGCTCGCCTGCGAGCACGTAGGCCCCGACGATGGCGAGACTGGTCCCCAGCCCGGTGAGCAGCGTCGGGCAGTAGCCCGCGTCGCCGAGGAGTCCGACCCGGCCCCGTGACCACCGGGCGAGGCGGACCTGGCTGATCGAGTCGAACCGGAAGTCGGACGCCTCCCGCATCGCCTCGAGCAGGGCCGGGGCCTTCCACCCGGCTCCGGCGAACCGGCGGGCGACGATGTCCTGCTGCGCGGCGACGTCGTGCCGGTCGTGCTCCGCCTGCGCCGAGGTGAAGCTCAGCCGGGCTTTCGTCTCACCGGGCGAGCGCCCGGATCGCAGCGAGGTGGCGCGGCCGCCGGGCGCATTGTGCGTGACGAACCAGCCGTCGAGATCACCGTCGGCCGGAGCGGTGAACCACGCTGTGTACCCGCCGACGGGACGGACGCACCGCGCCTCCGGGCCGAAGACCAGGCGACGCACCACGGAGTGCACGCCGTCGGCCCCGAGCACCAGGCCGAACCGGCGCCGTCCCGCCTTCCGGAACGAGACGGTCACGCCGCCGCCGTCCTGCTCGATGGCGGAGATCGTGTCGCCGAACAGGTACTCCACCGCGGGGACGCCGGCGTCGTGGAGTACCTGGACGAGGTCACCCCTCAGCACCTCGACCTTGGACGTCCGCCCCGGACCCCCGAAGAGCTCCGCCGGGATTCGGGCGGTGACCCGCCCCACCGCATCGACCCACGCGAAACCGCGATGGTCGAGGCTCACCTCGCCCACCCGGTCGAGCAACCCCATCCGCTCGACCACGGCGTATCCCGCCCCGCGGAGGTCCACGGACTGCCCGCCGGCCCGGAGCGCGGGTGCCCGCTCGACCACGGTGGTGGGAAACCCGCGCTCGCTCAGCCAGTAGGCGAGCGTGAGACCGGCGATCCCGGCGCCGCAGACCAGCACGTCGGGCATTCCCACGCCTCGAGCTTACGAGCGTCCCGATCTTCACCGGACCGGCGGCGCGCCGCACCGGGCCGGGTCCCGTCCGGTCGCTCCGCGCACGTCCGGAGGAACAGGCGGCGGTGCCGAGAGGGGCGCATGACCGACGACGACCGAGAGCTCGTCGCGGACACGGCGCAGCTTCTCCAGGTCGATTCCCGTCCGGATACCCTCGCGGTGGAACATCTGGACGAGGTCCTCGGTGGCGATGTTGCCCGCTGAGCCGGGGGCGAACGGACAGCCACCGAGGCCGCCGAGGGCGGCGTCGAAGCGAATGATGCCGAGTTGGAAGGCGGTCCACGCGTTGGCCCAGGCCATCCCGTGGGTGTCGTGCAGGTGCAGACCGAGTGGCACGTCGGGCACCGCGTCGCGGACCGCGGCGACCGTGCGGGTGACGGCGTCGGGCAGCGCCGCCCCGACCGTGTCGGCGAGGTGCACCACCACGGCGCCCATCTCGACCAGCCGCCGTGCCGTTGCCGCCGCCCGCTCCGGCGGGATGCTGCCGTCGAACGCACACACGAAGGCCGGCGCGACGCACGCCTCGACGGTCACGCCCGCGGCCAGCAACACCCCGACGGCCGGGTGGATGCGATCGAGCGCCTCCACGCTGGAGACACCGACAGAGGCGCGGCTGTGGTTGTCGGAGGCGGAGACGACGATCCGCGCCGAGCGGGCACCGGCCTCGACGGCCTGCTGGGCACCGAACTCGGTGAAGACGAGGGTCTGCAGCGTGGCGGTGCTCTCGGCGACGAGAGTGCGCAGCACCGCGTCCGACCCGGCCATCTGCGGCACCCGGCGCAGGCTGGCGAACGCACCGACCTCCAGCGAGACCAGGCCCGCGTCGAGTAGCCGACGGGCGAGGCGGACGCGGTCCGCCGGCGCGACGGAGATGGGCTCGTCCTGCAGGCCGTCCCGGAGCACGACGTCCGTGATCAGAACGTCTCGCTCGGCATCCATCTCAGACTCCTTCTGCGCGCTGCTGCCATGCGACGTCGCGTCTTGCAGCCCTCAGGATTGTCATGCAGTCATCCCCCCGCCCCCACGATATGACTTCGACACCTAGCATGTGGTTCGAAAAGGGGAGCGTCAAGACAGAGATCGATACGATGCGCCATCTCACAGCGGGACAGGGGTCACGGCATGCCGGAGGATGACGGCCGCACGTCGGTCGTGCCCGTTCTGGTGCTGCGCAAGATCACACAGATCCTGCGGTCCTTCAGCATCGAGCAGCCGGAGCAGACCCTCCAGCAGATCATCCGGACGACCGGGCTGCCTCCGAGCACCTGCCAGCGACTGGTCCGCAACCTCGTGGTCGAAGGCTTCCTCGACCGCGACGACGACCGCTACCGGATCGGCCTGGACTTCGTGCAATGGGCCGCTCCTGGCACGTTCGGCCTCGACCTCGTCCGGCTCACCCGTCCCGCGCTGCAGGCGCTGCGCGACCGGACGGGCGAGACGGCGTGCCTCTACGTCCGGCACGGCCCCTTCCGCACGGTCGTCTCACTCGCGGAGTCCCGGCATCCGGTGATCCGGCTGTTCGTGGTGGGGATGGTCATGCCGCTGCACGCGGGATCCGCGGGCAAGGTGCTTCTCGCCTGGGATCCGACCGCGCGCCAGGAAGCGGTCCGGCACGGTCTGGGCAGGTTCACCGAGCACACGACCGTCGACATCGACGAGCTCACGGGGCAGCTCGCCTCGATCCGGCGCGCCGGCTACGCGGCCAGCTTCGAGGAGCGCGACGCCGGCGCCGCCTCCATCAGCGCACCGGTGTTCGGGCTCACCGGAGAGCTCGTCGCCGCCCTCGGCATCGGCGCCCCGCTCCAGCGGCTGGGCCCGGCCGAGGCGCAGCGATGGGCCCCGACCGTGATGGAACTCGCTCGCGACGCATCGCGACGCATCGGTTTCCGCGCCGAGATGCGTGCCGACACCAGGGCGACCGCCACCGGCGACTGACCCGGCCGGCGATCCTCCGCCGTCCGCCCACCCACCTCCCGACGCCGCTCACGACGCCGCGGGAGCCGGACTCGGGGGTGGTCCTCACCGGCTCGTCCGGTGTGTCCCATCCGGCTCTCACAACGCCGCGCACGGGTTCTTGACGGTCTCATCTCGCAGACGCAGCATGGTGAGTCGACGTTCACATCGTGGGTCTACCTACCACCAATGTGTCCGACTGTCCGACCGTTCAAGGAGGATCGATGTCCGAGACACGTGGGGCACGGAGGCCGCTCGACCGGCCCCCGCGCGACAAGCCCGGAGGGGTCGGCGAGCGGATCGACCGGCTACCGGTCACCCGCACCCAGCGGCGGGCCACCGTCGCCGTGGGTCTCGGCCTGTTCTTCGAGTTCTACGAGGTCTTCCTCACCGGCGTGCTCAGCAGCGTGCTGGTGGGCGAGTTCGGGCTCTCCAAGGCCCAGCTCCCGCTGGTCCTCTCCTCCACGTTCATCGGGATGTTCGTCGGCGCGCTGGTGCTGGGACGGCTCGCCGACCGCCTCGGGCGGCGCCGCGCCTTCCTGCTGAACCTCGCCGTCTACTCGCTGTTCTCCCTGCTCGGCGGGTTCAGCATGAGCGCCGCGTGGCTCGTGGTCACGAGGTTCCTCGCCGGGGTCGGGCTCGGGGCCGAACTGCCGCTCGCGGACACCTACCTCACCGACCTGTTGCCGGCGCGCCGCCGCGGCCGGTACATCGCCTGGGCCTACACGCTCGGCTTCATCGGGGTGCCGGTGCTCGGCTTCCTCGCCCACTCGCTCGCGATGACGACGTGGCTGGGTGTCGCGGGCTGGCGGTGGATGTTCGTCATCGGCGCACTCGGTGCTTTCGTCGTGTTCCTCCTGCGCCGCGGACTTCCGGAGTCACCGCGATGGCTCGAGTCCGTGGGGCGCGCCGAGGAGGCCGACCGGGTGGTCACCCAGCTCGAGAACGAGGCGCGCGGCCTGAAGCTCGTCGAGCCCGCCCCGACGGGCCCCACCACCACGCCGGACGCGGCGCGTCCCCGTACCCGGCCCGTGCCCACCGGCGCGCGGGCCCTGCTGGCGCCGCCGTACAACAAGCGGACCGGCATGATGCTCGTCTTCCACATCTTCCAGACCATCGGCTACTACGGATTCGGCACGATGGTTCCGCTGGTGCTCACCGCGAAGGGCTATCCGATATCGGAGTCCCTGCTGTTCACCGGGGTCACCTACCTGGGCTATCCGATCGGGTCGGCACTGTCGCTGCCCGTCGTGGAGCGGGTCGAACGCAAGTACCTGGTGGTCGGGGCCGGGCTCATGATGGCCGTCTTCGGGCTGGCCTTCGGCTTCTCGAACTCGATGCTCGCGATCCTCGTGTTCGGTTTCCTCTACACGGCGGTCAGCAACGTCTTCTCGAACGCCTACCACATCTACCAGGCCGAGATCTTCCCGACGCATCTGCGATCGACGGCATCGAGCGGGACGTACGCGCTGTCCCGCCTCGCGACCGCTGCGATGCCGTTCGTCCTCGTCCCCGTGCTCGACGACGCCGGTGTCGGCGCGCTCTTCGCGATCGTGTGCGCCGCGATGGTCGTGGTGGCCGTGGACATCGGCGTCCTGGGTCCGCGCACCACGGGCCGGCGGCTCGAGGCCGTCAACGAGTAACTCGGCGGCGACGGAGGCCACTCATCGGGGGTGCGGTTCACCCCCCCACCGGCTCTTTCCGGCTCCTACCGTGGAATCGACGGATCGGTCAGCGGCGATCGCCCATCCTCGATTCGCTCACGAGGAGCTATTGACGTGAAGTGTGTGGGCACGGCCCCGGCCCAGCAGGCCGGGGCCGCCGCCGTGGAACGGGCGCCGCTCTCCCGGGGGCTGGTGCTGCTGCTGGCCGTGGCCAGCGGAGCCGCGGTGGGCAACCTCTACTACGCCCAGCCGCTGCTGGACGTGATCGCCCGGGACCTGCACGTCGGGCAGGGCACCGCGGGTCTGCTGGTGACCGCCACCCAGATCGGTTACGCGCTGGGGATCATGTTCATCGTCCCGCTCGGCGACATCCGCAGCCGGCGGCGGCTGGCGCCGTTGATGATGATGCTCTCGGCGGTGTGCCTGGCCGCCTGCGCGGTCGCCCCCGGCCTCGCCATCCTGGTACTTGCGCTGGTCGCGGTGGGCGTCACCACGATCGCGGGGCAGATCCTGATCCCGTTCGCCGGTGATCTCGCGGCCGACACCGACCGCGGCCGGGTGGTCGGCATCGTGCTCAGCGGAGCGCTCACCGGCATCCTGGCCGCCCGGGTCGTCAGCGGGCTCATCGCCGGCGCACTGGGCTGGCGGGCCGTCTTCGTGATCGCCGCGGTGCTCATGCTGATCCTCGGGCTGGTGCTGGCCCGGACGATCCCCCACGACATCCCGCGCCGGAGGCAGCCGTACGGCGCGTTGCTGCGCTCGATACCCGTGCTGGTCCGCGGCGACACCACCCTGCAGATCGTGCTGGTCCACGGCGTGCTCAGCTTCGGCTCGTTCTCGGTCTTCTGGACGGGGCTGACCTTCCTGCTCAGCGGGCCCCCGTACGGCTACTCGACCTTCGTGATCGGGCTGTTCGGCCTGGCCGGGCTCGTCGGTGCCGTCGCGGCGCAGGGTTCCGGACGGTTGCACGACCGCGGCTGGTCCGTGCGCGCCACCGGCCTGTCCTGGCTGCTCGCCATCGTGGCCTGGGCGGTCTGCGACATCGGGAAGTTCTCCGTGCCCTGGCTGCTGGTCGGGATCGTGCTCCTCGATGTGGCCACCCAGTCGCAGCGCATCCTGAACCAGGCCCAGATCTTCGACGTCTCGCCGCAGGCCCGCAGCCGCGTCAACACGGCCTACGTCACCGGCAACTTCATCGGCGGTGCCGCCGGCTCCGTCGCCGCCTCGGCCCTGTGGACAGCGGGGGGATGGAACGCGGTCTGCCTCGTGGGAGGCGCGATGTGCGCAGCGTCCCTCGTGCTCTGGCTGGTGACCACCGTCCGCGCCCGGGCCGTTCGAACCGCCTGATCCGCAACCACTCGACCAGAAAGGGACGACCCATGAGGAACGCATCGCTGGGCAACCTGACCGTCTCGGCACTCGGTCTCGGGTGCATGGGCATGTCGGGCGCCTACACCGGCGCCGGCACCGACGACACCGAGTCGATCCGCACCATCCACCGGGCCCTCGATCTCGGCATCACGCTCATCGACACCGCCGACGTCTACGGCCCCTTCGTGAACGAGGAGCTCGTCGGCCGCGCGCTCGCGGACCGCCGGGACGAGGCGGTGCTCGCCACGAAGTTCGGCCAGCTCACCTATCGCGACGCGCAGGCGGCCGGTGGCTCCGGGGCGGTGCGCCGGTTCGACAGCACGCCGGAGAACATCAGGATCGCGGTGGAGGGTTCGCTGAAGCGGCTCGGCACCGACCACTTCGACCTCTACTACCAGCACCGCGTCGACCCGACCACGCCGATCGAGGAGACCGTCGGCGCACTGGCCGAGCTCGTGGCAGAGGGCAAGGTCCGGTACATCGGCCTGTCCGAGGCCGGGCCCGACACCATCCGGCGGGCGCACGCCGTGCACCCGATCACCGCGCTGCAGAACGAGTACTCCCTGTGGACGCGCGACCCGGAAGCCGAGATCCTCCCGCTCGCGCGCGAGCTCGGCATCGGGCTCGTGGCCTACTCGCCGCTCGGGCGGGGGTTCCTCACCGGTCAGATCCGGTCGCTCGACCAGTTCGCCGACGACGACTTCCGCCGGACCAGCCCGCGCTTCGCCGAGGACGCCCTCGCCCAGAACCTCCGGATCGTCGACGAGGTCGAGGCGGTCGCGAAGGAGGTGGCCGCCACGCCCGCGCAGGTGGCACTCGCCTGGCTGCTGGCCCAGGGCGACGACATCGCCCCGATCCCCGGCACGAAGAAGGTGAGCCGGCTCGAGGAGAACGCCGCGGCGGCCGGCATCCGGCTGAGCACGGAGCAGCTGACCCGCCTCCGCTCCCTGCAGCCGCCCGTCGGTGCCCGCTACCCGGACATGACCCCGATCGGCCGCTGATCCCGCGCCCGTGGAGGTGTCGGAGGTCCCCCCGGAGCCACCCGCTCCGGGGGCGACCCCGACCTACCATGGCCGGATGGACAAGGCGAACCGGCTGGGAGAGTTCCTGAGGGCCCGCCGGGCGCAGGTCCGGCCCGGCGAGGCCGGGCTCCCCGAGGGCGGCACCCGACGCGTGCCCGGGCTCCGGCGCGAGGAGGTGGCCTCGCTCGCCGGGCTCAGCCTCGACTACTACACCCGGCTCGAGCAGGGCCGCGAGCAGCACCCGTCCGCCGGCGTGCTCAATGCCCTCGCACGGGCGCTGCGGCTCGGGCACGACGCCCAGCGCTACCTCTTCGCCGTCGCCATCCCGGGCCCCGCCCCGGCCGCCGCGCGGGCCCAGCGGGAGGTCGGTGCCCACCTGTTGGCGCTCATGGCCGACTGGAACGACCATCCCGCGGTGCTGCTGGACCGCTGCACCACGATCGTCGGCGCCAACCATCTCGGGCGCGCGGTCTACGCCGGGCACCGCCACAGCGACAACCTGGCCCGTCTCCTCTTCGTCGACGAGGACGCCCGCACCTTCTTCCGCGACTGGAACAAGGTCGCCACCGGCTGCGTCGCCGGCCTGCGCGCGTCCGCCGTCCTCGACCCGGACGACGCGGACCTCACGGCCCTCGTCGGCGAGCTCTGCGTGCGAAGCACCGAGTTCGCGCGGCTCTGGGCGAAGGCGGAGGTCAAGGACAAGACGTCCGGCACGTCCCAGCTCCGCCATCCGCTGGTGGGAGACCTCGATCTCGTCTTCGAGTCACTGCGCCCGAACGGCTCGCCCGAGGTGGTGCTGAAGATCTACCGCGCCGAACCCGGATCGCCCACGGCCGAGGCACTGGCCGTGCTCGGCAGCCTCACCGCCGATCAGGGCGCCGACCGTGGCAGGCACCTGATCGCGCTGCGATACACACCACTACCAGGGGTTTCAGCAGCGATCGTCCCTGATCGACGGGCCGCAGGGACTTAAATGGCCTGATGACGACAACGGCACCGTCCACGTCGACAGCCGAGAACTTCTCCCCCGTCGACGAACTGCGCACCGGTTTCCACGAGGACCTCGGCCCGGGAGAACGGGCCACGCTGGTGTCCTGGCTGGCGTTCACCGCCACCTTCGCGGCGGTCCGCCTGGTCACCTACAGCATCCGTGCCAAGAAGGGCCCGTTCCGCAACGTCAGCGTCGGTGGGGCACACATCCACCACTACATGTGGGGCATCGGCCTGGTCAGCGGGGTCGGGGCCGTGGCCGTCCGCGGCGACGACCGCGTACGCCGGCACCCGCTCGTTGCGGGGTCGTACGGCTCCGGCCTCGCTCTGATCGTCGACGAGTTCGCGCTGCTGCTCGATCTGGAAGACGTGTACTGGGCCAGACAGGGCCGGGTCTCGGTGGACCTCGGCGTCGGGGCGGTGGCGCTGGGAGGCGTCGGCTTCGCCGCACTGCCGCTGCTGCGGCGCCTGGCGCGGCATCGCAGCGCGCACCGGGGCCGGTCCGCCGCCTGACGCGGGCGGGCAGCGGGGGTCAGCTCGGCAGGCGGATCCCCTTCGCCTCGAGCCGGGGCAGTACCTCCTGCGCGAAGTAGCCGAGCTCCTCGATGTAGTCCACGAACGACAGCGTCATCCCGCCGAACCCGGCCCGGTGGAAGCGCTCGATCTCGTCGGCGACGTCGTCCGGCGTGCCGACGAGCGGGCAGCTGCCGTGGCCCGCGGCGAAGCGGGACCGGAAGGTCTGCAGCATCTCGGGCGTGAACGACTGGGCGTGCAGTCCCTGCAGCGCCATCAGGTTGTCGACCGCATCCCAGTCGGCCCGCTCACCCGCGTAGTCGTGCAGGAACTCCTCGGCCTCCGCCCGGGTCGGACGGCACACCACGTGCCCGAGAGTGAACACCCCGACGCTTCGGTCGTGGCCGCGGGCCGCCGCCTGCACCGTGCGGACGACCTCGGCGCCGTCCTCGGGCCCACCGACGATCGTGAACGCGAAGTTCGCGTTGCGTGCGGCGAAGTCGCGGCCCTGCCGCGACGATCCGGCGTTGAGCACCGGCACCGGACCGTCATACGGCTTCGGCATGCCCTCCACGTGACGGAGGTGGAAGAACGGGCCGTCGTGGTCGAACTGCCCCGGGGTGCTCCAGATCTTCCCGATGACGTCCCACCACTCCTGCGCGAGCGCGTACCGCTCGTCGTGGTCCCCCGGCAGGTCGACGCCGAACGCGTCGTACTCGGGCTTGTTCCAGCCGGCGACGATGTTGATGCCGGCCCGGCCCCGGCCGATCTGGTCGACCGTCGCCAGTTGCTTCGCCACGACGATCGGATGGTTGAACGCGGTGTGGACCGTCGCGAAGACCGTGATGCGGCGCGTGTGCGCGAGCAGGCCCGCAGCCCACACCGTCGGGTCCAGTACGCCCTCGTGGAAGTTCGTCTCACCGCCGTAGCCGATCCACCGCGCGATGGGGAGCAGGAAGTCGATCCCGACCTCGTCGGCGAGCTGCGCGAGCCGCAGGTTGTCATCCCAGCTCCCCGACCACCGGTCGGGCACCGTCGTGACGGCCAGGCCAGAGGAGCAGTTGGCGGAGAAGAGGCCGAGCTTGAACGACGTGCCGTCCAGGATCGCCTTCGTCATGGTGGGCCTCCTCGAAGCCGGCGGGGGTCTCCCCGATCCTGTCAGGCGCTTGACGACAACGGCGGGGGGCTGATCAGATCACCGGCAGCGTCGCGTGCACCCGGCTCGGAGACCGTCGTGGGCATGGAGGCGCCGGACCCTCGGACGACCATGAACACATCCCCGAGCCGCAACGACCGTCTCATGTCGTTCGGCACCCAGCTGATCGACATGCACGCCTGGCTCCGCGAGGAGCTACTCCTGCTGCGTGAGGACGTCGACTCCTACCTGGACGGCCACGGCACCCGGCCACGCGATCTGCGGGCGCACTGCCTGACCTTCTGCTCGGCGCTGACCGAGCACCACACGGGTGAGGACAGCGGCGCCTTCCCCGTCCTCGCGGCCGACGTTCCCGAGCTCGCACCGGTGCTCGAGAAGCTGACCCAGGACCACCACGTCGTGACCACCATCCTGCACAACCTGCAGAACCTGGTCGACCGCTGCACCGCCACGCCCGACCCGGCCGAGGCCCGGCGCCTCCGCACCGAGCTGGAAGGGCTGGCCGCCGTCCTGGAGACCCACTTCACCTACGAGGAGAAACAGCTCGTGGCCGCCCTCAACTCACTGACCACGCGAGCTGGGGCGGCGGCCGCCGACGCGATCAGCCGCGCGGTCACCCTGGGAGGCCGCGAGCTCGCGTAGCGGCTCACCGTCCAGCCGCAGCACCTCGATCTCCTCGAGCCCACGCGCGTGCAGCCGACGGTAGAAGCGCAGGGCACGCTCGTTGGTGCGCAACACCCACCACTCGAGGCGGGCGCATCCCCGTCGCACCGCCAGGTCCGCGAGATGACCGAGCAACGCCTGGCCCAGTCCGCTCCCCCGGTACTCGGGGCGGACGTACAGGTCCTCCAGATGGATGCCGGGCCGACCGACGATCGTGCTGTAGGTGGGATAGAACAGAGCGAACCCGACAGCCTCCCCATCGATCGTCGCCACCACGGCCTCGGCCACGGGGCGCTCGCCGAACAGCGCCTCCGCCACGTCCCGGGGCTGCGCCAGCACCGGACCGGGAAACTGCTCCGCCTCCGCGAGCTCGACGATGAACCGGTGCACGACCTCCGCATCACCCGGTTCCGCCGGCCGGATCACCGGCTGTGCGAGTGCCTTCAGCTCGTCCACACGACGATCATGACGGACGGCTGACACACCTCCACGCCCGCAGCGCAAGCAGCGCCCGCGAGTCGCCCGCTCCGCGCCCGCGAGTCGCCCGCTCCGCGCCCGCGAGTCGCCCGCTTTGCGCCCGCGAGTCGCCCGGTATGCGTGCGCGAGTCGCCCGGTTCCTGCAGCGACCGGCCCGTGGCAGCGTCGTGGTCCCGTGTCGCTGTGCGGACGGGGCCCGGAACCGCGACATGTGTCCATGTCGCGGTGGGGCGGGGTCAGTGGGCTTCGTAGCGGACCGGGGCCGGGAGACCGGCTTCCTCGCGCGTCCTGGTCGCGAACCGCTCGATGGAGACGAGCGCGCTCACGACGTCGTCGCTGCGCACCTCGAACGGCATCGAGTGGATCGTCTCGCCCTCGACCGTCGCGGCGTCCGCCACGGTCCGCAGCGCGTCGGTGTCGTCGGCGCTGAGCCCGACCTCCGTCAGGGTGGTGGGCAGCCCGACCCGCGTGGTGAACTCGACGAACTCCCGGATGTCGCTCGTCGGCGCCCCCTCCAGGACGAGCTGGGTGAGCGAGCCGATGTTCACCTTCTCCCCGTGCGCGAGCCCGTGCGTGGCGGCCACCGCCGTCAGCCCGTTGTGGATGGCGTGGGCGGCGGCCAGGCCGCCGGACTCGAACCCCAGCCCGGACAGAAGCGTGTTCGCCTCGATGACCTTCTCGACGGCCGGGGTGACCTGGTGGTCCCGGACGGCGTCCACTGCGGGCAACGCGTTCTCCCAGAGCACGTCCCAGCTCAGCTGGGCCAGCGCGGTGCCCGTGAGCGTCGGTAGGCCGCCCGCCATGGTGTGCGAGCTCGACCGGGCGGTGGCGCGCGCCTCGAGCCACGTTGCCAGCGCGTCGCCCACGCCGGCGACCAGCATCGACGCCGGCGCGTTGGCGACGATCTGGGAGTCGACGAGCACCAGGTCCGGGTTCCTCGGGAAGAACCGGTACTCCTCGAACTCGCCGGTCTCGGTGTAGATCACCGACAGCGCACTGCACGGCGCGTCGGTGGAGGCCACCGTCGGGCAGTTCGCCCAGCGGATGCCCGCGAGGTGGCCTGCGGCCTTCACCACGTCGATGGTGCTGCCGCCCCCGGCCGCCACAGCCACGTCCGCCCCGGTCTCCTTGATGACCCCGACGACCCGGTCGACCTCGTGCGCACTGGGGACACCCCCGAACCCCGTCCGGTTCACGGGGAGGTCCGCCGCCTTCAGCGACGCCTCGATGTCGTGGCCGACCAGACCCCACACCAGGTCGTCCGCGACGATCAACGGCGTCGAGCCGATCTGCTTCAGGTACTCCCCGAGCAGCCGGATCGCGCCCTTCCCCTGGACGTACCGGCCGGGACTGATCACTGTGCGCACCGCGGATGCCATCGTCGGTCCTCCTCCGGAAACGTCCGTGGAGCTGACGGTAGACAGCCCGGCGTCGAGAATCGGGATCCGGCGCCGTCTCAATCTGAGACACGACGGACGCGTGCCGCGCCCCGGGCAGGAGTAGCCGGTCGGGTCGTAGCGCTCGTCCGCGGCACCTGCGAGAGTCGGGCGCATGTGCCGTTGGCTGGGCTACATCGGCGATCCGATCCGCCCCGAGGAGCTGCTCTACCAGCCCGCGCGCTCGCTGATCGAGCAGAGCAAGAGCCATGCCCCCGACGTCGCGATCGCCAACGGCGACGGCTACGGCCTCGGCTGGTACGGCACGGCGGACGGGCCGGGCCTGTTCCGCAGCGCGTCACCGGCGTGGGGTGACTACAACCTCCGTGAGCTCAGCGCGCAGATCCGCTCGCCGCTGTTCCTGGCTCACGTCCGCGCCGCGACCGGCACCCCCGTGCAGCAGTCCAACTGCCACCCGTTCCGGTACGGCCACTGGATGTTCGTCCACAACGGGATGATCGACGCCTTCCCCCGTGTGCGACGCGACCTGCTCATGCAGGTCGACCCGGAGCTCTTCCCCGCCGTCGAGGGCTCCACCGACTCGGAGCTGATGTTCTACCTCGCGCTGACGTTCGGGCTGGCCGAGGACCCGGTCGGCGGCCTCGAGCGCATGGCGGGGTGCATCGAGGCCGCCGGCCGGCGGATCGGTTCCGACCATCCGCTGCAGATGACCGTCGGGGTCACTGACGGGGTGCGCCTCGTCGCCGCCCGGTACGCGAGCGACACGGAGGCGAACACGCTCCATGTCAGCTCGTCGGTGCGTGACCTGCGCCTGCTCTATCCCGAGAACGAGCGCTTCCAACACTTCTCCGACGAGGCCAGGGTGATCGTCTCCGAGCCCCTCGTCGACCTGCCGGGGATGTGGCGGGAGGTACCGGCGGGCACAGCCCTGGTGGTGCAGGGCGGCGAGGAGCTCGAAGTGCCCTTCCGGCCTTACGCGGCGTAGCCGGCGCACGGGTGGCTCAACGCGGGATGCGCAGGGTCTCGACGCCGTCGCCGGTGAGCTCGTCGCAGTAGACCGCGCGTCCGGCGGTCGCCATTGTGATCGCCAGGGTCGTGCCGGACACGAGTGGGCCCGTGCCCGTTGTGAAGGGGCCGTCCGTCGCGACGAGGCGCAGGCCGGCCACCCGGGTCTTGCCGGGGAACATGAGATCGGAGTGGGTGTAGAACTCGGCGAGCCGGGTGAGGACCTCGGTCGGATGGTCGCGCCCGATCCCCAGGGGACGCCGGATGTCCTCGCCGTGGACGACGACCTCACCGAGCAGCGCGACCCTCGGCAACGGCGGAGCCGTGGTGCTGGTGACGGCACCGCGGAACCTGGCGAGTGTCTCGGCCGGGGTGTCGCCCAGCTGCTCGGCCAGGCGCCTGGCCACCTGATCGTCGAAGTCGAACCGGCTGCGGACCACGCCGGCGAACCACCGCACCGGGCTCAGGCTCCCCGCCGCGGTCAGGTGGGCGAGGACCTCACGCACCGACAGGCCGGAGCACAGCGACGGCGTCGCCCACTGCTCGTCGGTCAGCTCCGCGAGGTCGGCGGCCAGGGCCGCCCGCTCGGCGTGGACAGCGGCCCACAGGTCTCTGCCTGCTGTCAGGCCGGTCGGGAGGGCGTCACGATCTCTGAACAAGGGCATGAGGGGTAGACGTCGGGCGGGCGGCAGAATCATCGCCGGGAGCGGGACGAACGGGACGGCGGCAGCATTTGCCTCTGGCGAGGTAAGGGTAACCTCACGACGTGAGTGTGACGATCACCGGTCCGGCGCGCGCCCTGCTCCCCGTCTCCCCGGCCGCGCGCACCCGCGCCGTTCTCGCCGAGCTGCTCCGCCCGCGCCGGGCGGCCGCTGCGCTCGCACTGGCCACGCTGGTCGCCGACGCCGCGGTCGGCCTGTTGGTGGCCCCGTTGCTGGGTGCCGTCGTGGATCTCGTGGTGACGGGCGGCCCGGCCTCGGCCGTCACCGGGCCGGTGCTCCTGCTCGTCGGCGTGGCGCTGGCACAGGGCCTGCTGACCCTGGTCGGGATCCGGCTCGTCACCCGGGTCGGCGAGAGCATGCTCGCCGACCTGCGGGAGCGGTTCGTCGCCCGCGCCCTGGGCCAGCCGCTCGAGCGGATCGAGGCCGCCGGAGCGGGTGATCTCACGGCGCGGGTCACCAGCGACATGTCCGTGGTCGGCGAGCTCGTCCGCGTGTCGGCCCCGCAGTTCGCCCGGTCGGCGCTCGTGATCATGCTGACCCTCGTGGGGCTCGCCGTCCTCGACTGGCGGTTCCTGGTGGCCGCACTGCTGGCCGTGCCGATCCAGGTCCTCACGGCACGCTGGTACCTGCGGCGCTCCGGCCCGATCTACGCTGAGCAGCGCACGGTCGGGGGCGCCCAGCAGCAGCAACTGCTCGACACGATCGGCGGGACGGCCACGGTGCGCGCCTTCCGGCTGCAGCGCGAGCACGCCGAGCGGGTGCGCGTCCGGTCCCAGGCGGTGGTCGACCTCACCATGTCCGTCACGCGGCTGCAGACCTCCTTCTTCGGCCGGCTCAACGCCGCCGAGTACATCGGGGTGGCGGCGGTCCTCACCACGGGCTTCCTCCTGGTCCGCGCCGACGCGGTCTCGATCGGCACGGCGAGCGCGGCGGCGCTCTACTTCATCAACCTGTTCGGCCCGATCAACCAGATGCTGTTCCTGCTGGACTCGGTGCAGTCCGCGGCGGCGAGCCTCGCCCGGATCATCGGCGTGGCCGACCTGCCGGAGGAGCGCGGGCCGGAGGTGCCGGTCCACCCGGTCGACGCCACGGTGCGCACGAAGGGGCTCGGCTACGCCTACGTCGAGGGCCACGACGCGCTCGACGACATCGACCTGGAGATCGGAGCCGGCACCCGCGTCGCGCTGGTCGGGGCGAGCGGAGCGGGGAAGACCACGCTCGCGAAGCTCATCGCCGGTGTGCACCGGCCCGACCGCGGCACCATCGACATCGGGGGTGTCCCGCTCGACGAGCAGGGGCCTGCGGTCCTGCGGGCCACCGTCGCGCTCGTCACCCAGGAGGTGCACGTCTTCGCCGGCCCGCTCGCCGAGGACCTGCGCCTGGCGCGGCCCGACGCCACCGACCACGAACTGCACGCCGCCCTCGACCTCGTCGGCGCCCGGGCCTGGGTCGACGCGCTCCCCGACGGTCTGCAGACCGTCGTCGGAGCCGGTGGGCACGGGCTCACCGTCGTCCAGGCCCAACAGCTCGCGCTCGCCCGGCTGGTCCTCGCGGACCCGCCGGTCGCGATCCTCGACGAGGCCACCGCCGAGGCGGGCAGTGCTGGAGCACGACTCCTGGAGCAGGCCGCGCAACGGGCGCTGGCCGGCCGGACCGGCCTGCTGGTGGCCCACCGGCTCACCCAGGCAACCACGGCGGACCACGTGGTGGTCCTGGAGGACGGACGAGTGGTCGAGCACGGCACGCACGACGAACTGGTCGCCGCGGGCGGCCGGTACGCCACGCTCTGGGCCGCCTGGTCGGAGGCCCGATGACCACGGGAGGCCCCCTGACCACGGCCCGGTCGGTGCTGCGCGCGTCGGTGTCCGGCCAGCGCCGCAGGCTCGGGCTCGCGGCGCTGCTGCTGTCCGGCCACCAGATCGGTGAGGCGCTGGTCCCGGTGCTCGTCGGCGTGGCGATCGACGCCGCGGTCCGCACCGGGAACGGCACCGCACTGCTGGCCGTGCTCGCGGCGCTCGCCGTCGACTTCGCCGTGCTCTCCTTCTGCTACCGCGCGGGGGCCCGGGTCACCTGGCTGGCGGAGGCCAGCGCCGACCAGCAGGCGCGGCTGTGGGTGGTGGAGCGGATGCTCCACCCCGGAGGGGGCGCCGAAGCCGGCAAGCCGGCCGGCAGCCTGGTGAGCGTCGCCGTGGCCGACGCCAAGCGGATCGCCTCGATCCACCTCGCGCTGCCCTACGGCGCCGCCGCGCTCGCCGCACTCGCGGTGGCGGCGGTGGCGTTGCTGCGCAGCTCGATCCCGCTCGGGCTGCTCGTGCTGCTCGGCACCCCACCCCTGCTGTTCCTGCTGCACCTGCTCGGCAAGCCGCTGGAGCGGCGCAGCGGGCCGGAGCAGGAACGCGCCGCGCAGGCGTCCGGCGTGGCGGCGGACCTCGTGGCGGGCGTCCGCGTCCTGAAGGGGATCGGCGCCGAGGGCACCGCGGTGCAGCGCTACACAGCCACCAGCCGCGCCGCCCTCGCGGCCACGCTGCGCGCCACCGGTGCGCAGGCCGTCTACCAAGGCGCGGTGCTCGTGGTCAACGGGCTGTTCCTGGCGCTCATCGCGCTGGTCGGTGGCCGGCTCGCGATCGCGGGCGAGATCAGCGTCGGACAGCTCGTCGCCGCCGTCGGTCTGGCCCAGTTCCTCCTCGAGCCGCTGGACGTCTTCGGGCGCGTCAACGCCGCGATGGCGCAGGCCAGGGCGTCGGCGAAACGGGTCGCCGCGCTCCTGGGTACGCCGCACGCCGTCAGCGGTGGCACCGCGGCGCCCCGGTCCCCCGTCCGCGGCGGGATGCGGATCCGGGGGCTCGTCAGCGGCCCGCTCGCCGGGGTCGACCTGGACGTCGCGCCCGGGGAGCTGCTCGGCGTGGTGGTCAGCGACCCGGCCGCCGCCACGGAGCTGCTCGACTGCCTGGGCCGCGAGCACGACCCGGCCGCCGGCTCCATCGAGCTCGACGGCGTGCCGCTCGCCGACCTGGACCCCGACGAGCTGCGCGGCGCGGTCCTCGTGGCGGCGCACGACGCGGAGCTGTTCGCGGGCACCCTGCACCAGACCATCACCACCGGTGCGCCCGAGGACGCCGACATGGACGCCGCGATCCGCGCCTCCCAGGCCGACCAGGTGATCACCGTCCTGCCGGACGGGACGAGCACCGCCGTGTCCGAGCAGGGCCGCTCGTTGTCGGGCGGACAGCGCCAGCGGGTCGCGCTCGCCAGGGCGCTGCTGCGCGACACACCCGTGCTCGTGCTGCACGACCCGACCACCGCGCTGGACACCGTCACCGAGGCGAGGATCGCCGCCGGGCTGCGGGCCGCACGCCGCGGCCGGACGACGATCCTGGCCACCACCAGCCCGGCGCTGCTGGCCGTGGTCGACCGGGTGGTCACCGTGGAGGGCGGCCGGATCACCGCCGAGGGGTCACACGCGGAGCTGGCGGCGCGCGACGCCGCCTACCGGGCGCTCGTGCTGTCCTGAGCGTCGGCCAGGAAGCGGACGAGCAGCGCGTTCACCTCGTCCGGCCGTTCGAGGTAGCCGAAATGGCCGCAGTCGGCGACCTCGGCGTACTCGGCGCCGGGGATCGCGGCGGCGAGCTCGCGGCAGAGGTAGGCCGGGATCATCTGGTCGTCGGCGAACCCGACCACCAGCGTCGGCACGGTGATCGCCCGGTAGGCAGGAACCCGATCTTCGAAGTCGGCCAGTGCGAGCTGGGCCCGCACCCCCGGCCCGGCCGCGGGGCCCGACATCTCGAACAGGTCGAGCCAGTCCCGCACCGCAACCGGGTCGGCCCGCGTGCGCGGGGAGAGGTTGTGCAGCGCGGTGACGGCCGCGCGGTACCGCGGAGGGAGTGCGATGCCGGCGTCGTGCAGTGCGCACTCCCCCGCCGACAGCGCCTGCTGCGTGGCGTCGAGCCTGCCGTGCCCGGCCAGCACAACGGCACGCGACACCAGGTCGGGCCGGACGAGCAGCAACTCCTGCACCACCCGGGCCCCGAGCGAGGTGCCGACCACGGTGGCCGGACCGCCACCCAGGTACTCCACCAGGGCGGCGGTGTCGGCCACCATGTCGTCGATGGTCATCCCCGGCGGCCCGGGCCCGGACGCCCCGATCCCGCGGTTGTCGAACGTGGCCACCCGGTACCCGGCCTGCAGAAGCGCCGGGACCTGGTGCAGCTGCCACACCCGGCCGGGGCTGCCGAGCCCCATCACCAGCACGACGAGCGGGCCGGAGCCCCGGACGTCGTAGCCGATGCGGATTCCGTTGAGCTCTTCGACCGGCACTGAACTCCTAGCCGGCCGCCCCGGCGGCGACCTTCTCCAGCGTCGGGGTGATCTGCTCGAGCTGCCACGGGATGTTCAGCAGCGTCGGGTTGTTGAAGGTCTGGGCGGTGAAGGCGTCGGCTTCGTAGGCGCGGCCGGCCTGGACGGCGGGAATCGCCTGGTAGGCCGGGGTGGCCTCGAGCGAGCTCTTCAGCTCGGGGGTGGCGAAGCCGATGGACATGAAGTCGGCGTCCAACGACCCGATCTGCTCCATGCTCAGCGAGCGGTCCTTGACGGTGGAGGTGACCGCCGGGGACAGGACGAGCCCGAGCTGGGTGTAGAGCGCCACCGAGATCGTGGCGGGGTCGTCGATCACGGCGAAGGGCTGGCCGGGGTCGTAGTAGAAGCTGGAGCTGAAGGTCTTGCCCTTCAGCCCAGGCAGCCGCGCGGCGAGGGCGCTGATGTCGCCCTCCGTGGCGGCGATCGCCTGCTCGGTCTGGGCGCTGCGCCCGACGGCCTTGCCGATCATCCGGCTGATGGTCTGCCAGCTGGAGGTGCCCGCCTCCTCGGGGTAGCCGACCGTGGGGGCGATCTGGCTCAGCTGGCTGTAGTAGTTCTCCAGCCCGTAGTAGTTCGTGGCCAGGATCAGGTCGGGCTTGAGGCCGGCGATCTGCTCCAGGCTCGGCGTGGTGAACACGTTCTTCAGCTCCGTGGAGCCGGAGAGGTCGATCTTGCCCGCCAGCCAGGGGTACTTCCCGCCGGGCAGGTAGTCGTTGGAGCCGTAGGCGATCGGGGTGATCCCGAGCGCGCCGAGGGTGTCCTCCTCGTAGCTGAGGGCGATGATCCGCTTCGGCTCCGCCGGGATGGTGGTGGTGCCCAGCTTGTGCTGGATCGTCACCGGGAACTGGTCGGTGGCTCCGGCCGGGGCGGGCGGCGCAGCGTCGGGCGCTGGGGAGCCGCCTTGGCCTGCGGTTCCACCGCAGGCCGCCAACATGGCGGCGACCACCACTGTCGCTGCTGCGGCCAGCAGTGGCCTCGTTCTCCTGGGCACCCGGACCTCCAGGTCGTGCGGGGAGCGGAAGACACGGACCGAGCGGCCCGCGCCGGACGTGCGGAGTATGGCAATCAAGATTAAGTTAGGCAAACCTTTGCTCCAGGTCGTCCAGGATGCGTGACCACTCCGTGACGAGCTCCTCCAGCTCCGCCCCGGAGGGGCCGTCCGGGGCCGCGATCCAGCGCGCGGTGAGGACCGGCCCGTCCGGCCGGTCCGCCACCCGGACCAGCACGCTCAGCGGGAACTCCGCGGGCCGGTCGTCCCCCCAGTCGGCGAAGAGTGCGTCGTTCTCGACGACCGTGGCCCAGTCCGTCGCCTCGGCCCGGGTGAACCGGCCCTCGTAGTTCAGGTACACCTCGGGCAGTGCCGTCCCGGCGAGCAGCGCTGCGGTGCGGGGGTTGAGGTAGCGCAGGCCGCCGTACCCGGCGCCGCCGTCGGGCAGTGCCGCCCGGTCGTCACGGACCCGGGCCACCGCCGCGGCGAGCGCGTCCGGTTCCACCGCACCCGGGTCCACCCGGACCGGCACGACGTCGGCGAGCCAGCCGACCGTGCGGGTCAGGTCGGCGCCCTCGTCGGCCGCGTCTCCGGAGTGCCGGACCTGCTCCGGGCGCCTGCCGTGCCCCTGCAGGGCGATCTGCAGCCCGGTGCCCTGCGGTCCGGCGTCGTGGCCGGTCCACCGTGCACGGCAGCGCGCCACCGCCACCGCGAGCGCGGTGACGAGCACGTCGTCGATGCCCGCCTGCATGGCGACGGGCACTGCGGACAGCAGGCCGGCCGCCGGCCTGCTTCGCTCGACCGCTGCCTGGGCGGTGCCGGGCGGGCGGGACGCGAACGGCGGTGTGGGCGCGCCCAGCAGCCCGGTCCACAGCGGTAGCTCCGCCTCGCGCTGCGGGCTCGTGGCGTCGGCCGCGACGCGGGCGGCCCATTCGCGGTAAGGCACCGGAACAGGCGCCGGACGACCCGCTCCGGACGCAGCGACCGCGAGGTCCTCCAGCAGGATCCGCCAGCCCACGCCGTCGACGACGAGGTGGTGCAGCACGAGCAGCAGGCGTCCCGGCCGGTCGGCGCCCGCGTCGAACCAGACGGCCCGGAGCATCCGTCCCGCCTCGGCGTCGAGCCGCTCGTTCGCGGCGCGGGCGTGCGCCAGCACCTCGGCGGCCACCGGTTCCGTGGCCTCGACCCGGAGGATGACGTCCGCCGCGCGGACACTCCCCCGCGGCGCGACGTCCAGGTACCACTGCCCGTCCGCGGGACGCACCAGCCGGGAGCGCAGGGCCTCGTGCGCGTCGAGGACGGCCTGCAGGGCAGCGGCGAGCCGGTCCGCGGACAGGCCCGCGGGCACCGCCAGCAGCACCGGCGAGCCGAGGCCTGCGACCGGCAGCCCGGAGTCACGCAACGCCGCCAGCGCCGGAGTGGGGGCGGTGGGGCCGGAGTCGTCGGTGTCCGCTGCACCCGTCGTGGTGGCGAGGTCGGGCAGGGCGGGCACCTCGATCGGCGCGGCGCGGATGTCGGGTCGGGCGTCCCCGTCGAGCACCGCGGCCAGCGCGGCCGGGGTGCGGTGGGTGAACAGCTGCCGGGGCGAGATCTGCAGCCCGGCCGCGCGGATCCGCCCGACCAGGGCGATGGCGACGATGCTGTCGCCGCCGAGGGCGAAGAAGTCGTCATCGGCACCCACGGCCGGCAGGTTCAGCGCCTCCGCAACCAGGCCGCACAACAGTTCCTCGCGGGCGGTCGACGGCCCGCGACCGGTGGCGGCGCCGAGGTCGGGCTCCGGGAGGGCGCGCCGGTCGAGCTTGCCGTTCGGGGTCAACGGCAACCGGTCGGCCAGCACCGTCACCACGGCCGGGACCATGTACTCCGGAAGCCGCTGCGCCACGCCGTCGCGCAGGGCGCGGGAGTCCAGGTCGGCCCCGGGCGCCGCCACGGCGTAACCGACCAGCCGGGCGGTCCGGGCTGCGCCGTGCACGACGACCGCAGCCTGCGCCACGCCGGGCTGCTCGCCGAGCACGGCGGCCACCTCGCCCGGCTCGATCCGGAAGCCCCGGATCTTGACCTGGTCGTCGGCGCGGCCGAGGTGTTCGAGCAGGCCGTCGGCGCTCCAGCGGGCGCGGTCCCCGGTGCGGTACATCCGCTCCCCCGGCGCGCCGAACGGCGAGGCGACGAACCGCGCCGCGCTCTGGCCGGGGCGGCCGAGGTAGCCGCGAGCGAGCCCGCGACCGGCCACGTACAGCTCCCCGACCACGCCGGGCGGCACCGGCTGCAGCCGCGCGTCGAGCACGTAGGCGCGCGTGTTGGGATCGGGCACGCCGATCGGCACGGGTCCGGGCCGGGCCGGGTCGGCCCGCCAGAGCGTGGAGTTGACGGTGGCCTCGGTCAGCCCGTACGCGGCGAAGAGCCGCACCTTCCCGGCCCACCGCGGCACCAGGTCGGGCGGCACGGTCTCGGTACCGACCAGCACCACCGCGTCGGCCGGCAGCTCGCACTCCGGCGGGAGCGCCGAGACCAGCGACGGCGGCAGCACCATGTGCGTGATCCGCTGCGCGGCCAGGAAGTCGGTCAGGGTGTGGTCGGCGGTGCGCACCTCCTCCGGCGCCAGCACCAGCGTGGCGCCGGTGCACAGCGCCATCGCCAGCTCGAACGCGGCCACGTCGAACCCGACCGAGGCGAACTGCAGCACCCGCGACCCGGCGTCCACGCCCATCCGCTCGACCGCGGTGGCGACGAGGCTCGCGATCCCGTCGTGCGGGACGGCGACGCCCTTCGGACGCCCGGTCGAGCCGGACGTGAAGATCACGTAGGCGGTGTGGTCGAGCCCGGCGGGCTCGCCGGGCAGCCGGTCGTCGGCGGCCGGGGCCACGAGCTGCGCGGCGACCGCGGGCTCGTCGAGGAGCACCGTCGGCACCCCGTCGACCACCGGCAGGTCGTCGGCCACGGCGACGGTCGCCACCACGAGCGCCGCGCCGGAGTCCTCGACGAGTGCGCGCAGCCGCTCCGCCGGGTGCTTGAGGTCGAGCGGGAGCCACGCGGCCCCCAGCCGGACCGCGGCCAACACGGTGGCGACCATGTCGGCGGTGCGCGGCACGGCCACGCCGACCACGTCCTCCACCCCGACGCCGTGCTCGCGCAGCAGCAACGCGATGCGCCGCGACCGCGCGTCGAGCTCCGCGTATCCGACCTCCCGGTCGCCGTCGACCACGGCCACCGCGTCCGGGCGCGCGGCCACCTGGTCGGCGAACAGCGCGCCGAACGTCCGCTCCGGCACCGGGTGCGCCGTGGCGTTCCAGGTGTGCAGCACGCGCTCGCGTTCCGCTGCGGTCAGCACGTCGACGGACCCGACGGGCACCTCCGGGTCGGCGGCGACGGCGGCCAGCACCGCCGTGAACCGGTCGGCGATCTGCTCGACGGACGTCCGGTCGAACAGGTCGGCGCTGTACTCGAGGGTGCCCGTCAGCCCGTCGGGCACCTCGGCCACGTTCACCGACAGGTCGAACGTCGACACCGCGCGCTGCACGGGCTCCACCTCGGCCGCCAGGCCCGGCAGCTCCGGCGCCTGCCCGGTGACGCCGCTGAGGTGCACGACCATCACCTGGAACAGCGGACGCCGGGCCAGCGAGCGTTCCGGGTCGAGCGCCTCCACGACCGCCTCGAACGGGACGTCGGCGTGGTCGAAGGCGGCGAGGTCGGCCTCGCGGACCCGGTCGAGCAGCTCCGCGAAGGTCGGGTCGCCCGACAGGTCGGTGCGTAGCACCACGGTGTTGAGGAAGAAGCCGACGAGGTCGTCGAGCGACGGTTCGCCGCGCCCGGCCACCGGGGAGCCGAGCGGGATGTCGGTGCCCGCGCCCATGCGGTGCAGCAACACCGTCACCGCGGCGTGGACCAGCATGAACATGCTGACACCTCGGCGGCGCGCCACCTCACGGAGCCGACCGGCGATCGCGGCGTCCACCGTGAACGGGACCGTCGACCCGACGTGGCTCAGCTCGACCGGCCGCGGCCGGTCGGTGGGCAGGGCCAGCTCGGTCGGGAGGCCGGCCAGTGCGCGGCGCCAGAACGCCAACTGGTCGTCGGCGACCGCGGCCAGGAGCCGCTCGTGCCAGGCCGTGTAGTCGGCGTAGCGCACCGGCAGCGGCGCCCAGCCGGGGGCCGCACCGGCCGCGCGCGCGGTGTAGGCGGCGGCGAGGTCCGCCACCAGCGGGCCCGTCGACCACTCGTCGGTCGCGATGTGGTGAACGAGCAGCAGCAGGACGTGCTCGGCGGCAGTACCGGCATCGGTCAGCCGGTAGAGCCGCGCCCGGATCGGCAGTTCCCGGTCGAGCGCGAAGCCGCGGTCCACCTCGTCGTCGACGAGCGCGCCCAGGCCGGCCCGGTCGCTCTCGACCACCGGCAACGGGACGTCCGGCGCCGGCAGGACCTGCTGGAAGGCCGTGCCCCGGCTGTCCGGGAACACCGTGCGCAGCGGCTCGTGCCGGTCGACGACATCGCGCACCGCCGCGGTGAGCGCAGCGACGTCGAGCGGGCCGCGCAGCCGCCAGGCCACCGGGACGACATAGGTCGGGTCGACGCCGCGCAGCTGGTAGTGCAGCCACATCCGGCGCTGGGACGCCGACAGCGGCAGCCGGTGCCCCTGCTGCGCCGCGGCGGTGAGCGCGGGCCGCACCGGGCCCGGCCCGGACGCCGACACAGCGCGCTCCAGCAGCTCCGCCAGCCCGGCCGGGGTGGGAGCGTCGAACACCGCCCGCGGGGCCAGCTCGACCCCGGTGGCCGCCCGGATCCGGCCGACGAGCCGCATCGCCGACAACGACGTGCCGCCTGCGCCGAAGAAGTCGTCGTGCACACCGACGGTGTCGACCTGCAGGACGTCCCCGACCAGTGCGCAGAGCACCGCCTCCCGCTCGGTGCGGGGGGCCTCGATGCTCGCGCCGGCCACGACGTCGGGAGCGGGCAGTGCGCCGCGGTCGAGCTTGCCGTTGGGGCTGAGCGGCAGCGCGTCGAGCACGACGAGAACGGCGGGCACCATGTGGGCGGGCAGCCGGTCCGCCACGTGCGCCCGCACGGTGTCGGGGTCGGCTCCCGAGCCGGTCAGGTAGCCGACGACGCGCGGCTCACCGGCGGCGGACTCGTCGAGGACGACGGCGGCCGCCGTCACGGCCGGAGCCGCGAGCAGCGCCGCCTCGATCTCCCCGGGCTCCACCCGGAAGCCCCGGATCTTGACCTGGTCGTCGGAGCGGCCGAGGAACTCCAGCTCACCACCGGGCAGTCTGCGGGCGAGGTCACCGGTGCGGTACATCCGCTCGCCGGGACGTCCGTGCGGGTCGGCGACGAACCGCGACGCGGTCAGGCCCGGTCGCGCCAGATAGCCGTGCGCGAGCTGGACGCCCGACAGGTACAGCTCACCGGCCACGCCGTCGGGCACCGGTTGCAGGTGCAGGTCGAGGACGTGCGCGTCGGTGTTCCAGATCGGCGTGCCGATGGGGACCCCGGCACCCGTCGTGCCCGGCGCGTCGGCGTACCGGGTGACGTCGACCGCCGCCTCGGTCGGGCCGTACAGGTTGTCGAGACGCACCCCGGGCAGCAGCTCGCCGAACCTCCGGGCCGTGGCGCCGGGCAACGCCTCGCCGCTGCAGACGACACGGCGCAGCCCCGTGCAGCCCGCCGCGTCCGGGTGGGCCAGGAACTCGGTGAGCATCGACGGCACGAAGTGCGCCGTGGTCACCCGCTCGCGGACGACGAGTGCGGCCAGGTAGGCGGGGTCGCGGTGGCCGTCGGGGCGCGCGACCACCAGCGCGGCGCCGGTGAGCAGGGGCCAGAAGAACTCCCACACCGAGACGTCGAAGCTCGACGGCGTCTTCTGCAGCACGCGGTCGTCCGGGGTGAGCCGGTACTCGTCCTGCATCCAGGCCAGCCGGTTGACGATGCCGGCGTGCGGGACGACCACGCCCTTCGGCCGGCCGGTCGAGCCGGACGTGTAGATCACGTACGCCGGGTCGGCCGGACCGGCGGGACAGGCCGGCCGGGGCGCCGCTCCGGTCGGGGCGAACCCGGGCTCGTCGACGGCGAGCACCGCGCCGATGCCCGCCGGCCACGGCGTAGCGGCCCGCAGCGCCATGGTGGTCAGCACTGCGGCGGGCGCGGCGTCGGCGAGCATGAACGCCAGCCGCTCGGCCGGCAGGTCGGGGTCGAGCGGGAGGTAGGCCGCCCCGGCCCGCACCACGGCGTGCAGCGCCACCACCAGCTCCGCCGAGCGGGGCAGCGCCACCGCCACCAGCGCGCCGCGGCCGATCCCGCGAGTGGCGAGCTCCCGCGCGAGGGCGTCGACCCGCCGGTCGAGCTCGGTGTAGGACAGCCGCTGCGGCTCCCCGTCGCCGTCGACGACCAGGGCGAGCGCCTCGGGGGTGCGGTCGGCCTGCTCGGCGAGCAGCTCGGGCAGGGTGGCGGCGGGGACGGCCACCGCCGGTCCGGTGCCGGCGCCGAGTGCGCCCACCCGTTCCGCGGGGGTCAGCAGGTCCAGCGCGCCCACGCGCCGGTCGGGGTCGGCGCCGACCTGCTCCAGCAGCCGCACGAGCCGGTCCAGCAGTGCGCTTGCCGCGTCGGTGCCGAGCCGGTCGGTGGCGTGCTCCAGCAGCAGGGTGACCGAGCCGTCGCCGAGCCGCTCGGTGAGCGTGACGTGCAGGTCGAACTTGGCGTGCACGGTCTCCGGGTCGTAGGGCCGCGCCGGCAGGCCCAGCAGCGTGTCCGGCTCCGGCGGCACCTGGTGGTAGCCGCTCATCACCTGGAACAGCGGGTTCCGCCCGGCCTCGCGACGCGTTCCGAGCGCGGCGACGACCCGTTCGAACGGGAGGTCGGCGTGGTCGAAAGCGGCCAGGTCGGTGGCCCGGGTGCGCGCCAGGAGGTCGGTGAACGTGGGGTCGCCGGACAGGTCCGAGCGCAACACCAGCGTGTTGACGAAGAACCCGACCGAGCCCTCCAGCGCGGCGTCGGAACGCCCGGCCACGGGCACCCCGAGCGGGATGTCGTCGCCGGAACCGAGCCGGTGCAGCAGCGCGGCGGTGGCGGCGTGGGTGAGCATCGACATGCTGGTGCCGGTGCGCGCGACGAGCGCCCGCAGGGCGGCCACCGCCGGTGCGGGCAGCTTCCGTTGGACGCGGCCCCCCGTGCCGTGGCGGACCGCGGGACGCGGGTGCTCCACCGGCAGCGGGATCTCCTCGGGCAGCCCCGCCAGCGCCTCGGTCCAGAACGCCTCCTGCTCGGCGCCGAGACTCGCGAGCAGGTCGGCCTGCCAGAGCGTGTGGTCGGCGTACTGCACCGGGAGCGGGGCGAGGTCCGGGCGCGCCCCGGCCCGGCGCGCGGCGTGGGCGGCGTCCAGGTCGGACAGCAGGGGCCGGTCGGACCACTCGTCGGTGGCGATGTGGTGCAGCACGAGCAGGAGCACGTGCTCCGGCCCGCCGTCCACGGCCAGCAGGACGGCCCGCAGGGGCAGGTCGGCGCCCAGGTCGAAGCGCCGCTCCACCACCGCGCGGACCCGCGCGGTCAGCGCGCCCGCCGCGACCGGCGAGACGTCGAGCGCGGGCGCGGCGGCCGGGTCGGTGGCCGGCAGGATGCGCTGGAAGGGCACGCCGTCGTGCTCGGCGACGACGGTGCGCAGCACCTCGTGCCGGGCCGTGACGTCGGCCAGAGCCGCCCGCAGCGCGTCGACATCGGGCGCGCCGTGCAGCCGCACCGCCAGCGGGTAGTGGTACGCCGACGCGCGCTCCGGCCCGTCGGCCAACCGGTCGAGCAGCCACAGCCGGTGCTGCGCCGACGACAAAGGCACGCGTTCGGGCCGCTGCGCCGGGACGAGCGCGGGCCGCGCCGGGCGGGCGCCGCCGACGCGTTCGGCGAGCCGGGCCACCGTCGGGGCCTCGAAGAGGTCCCGGATCGCCAGCTCAGCGCCCAGTGCAGTGCGCGCGCGGCCGATCAGGCGGGTGGCCAGCAGCGAGTGGCCGCCGAGGGCGAAGAAGTCGTCGTCTACCCCCACGCCGTGGTCGGCCCCTTCGGCGCCACGCACGTCGAGAACCTCGGCGAACAAGGCGCACAGCGTGCGCTCCACCGCGCTGGCGGGCGCGCGGCCACTGCCGCGGCGCACCACCGGTTCGGGCCCGGGCAGCGCCGTGAGGTCGAGCTTGCCGTTGGCGTTGATCGGCAGTTCGTCCAGCACGACGAACGTGGCGGGGACCATGTAGTCGGGAAGCTGCGCGCCCAGGTCGGTCCGGAGCCGGGCGGTCAGCTCGCTCGCGCTGCGCGCGGCGGTCGGGTCGTTGGCGACGCGCCCGCCGTCGGCCGGGAGGTAGTCCCCGGCCAGCGGCCCGTCGCCGGTGGCGAACACGGCGTCGACGGTGCCCGGCTGGGCAGCGCACCACGTCACGTGCAGCCGGTAGCCGAGCCGCTCGGCGAGCTCGTGCAGGTCCTCCTGCTCGATACCGCTCTGCTGGGTCAGGGCGGCGCGGGCGGCGGTCACGTCGCCGTCCCGCAGCGCCGCGACCGCGGCCAGCTCTCCGGCGAGGCGGGCGTCGGGCGCCCGGCTCACCCGCAGCAACGCGGGCCGTTGCCGCTCCAGGTGCGCGGCCAGCCCGTCGAGGTCGGCGAGCTGCACGCCCCAGATCAGCGTGGGCGCGGCGGCGAGCGACCGGACCTCCGGGGCCCGGTGCAGGACGACGTCGTAGCGGTGCCGGGTGAGCTCGTTGACGTGCCGGCCCCGGCGGGTGCGCACCGACGCGGTGGTTCCGGGCAGCTGTGCGGCCAGACCGGTGAAGAAGTCCGGTGCGAGCACCAGTTCCTTGTCCATGGTGATCGCGCGCTCGACCGCCCGCTGCCTGGCCGCGGCGTCGTCGTCGGTGCGCCCCAGCTGGACCGCCGTGTGGAAGGCGTGGAGCACCGCCAGGTTGCGCACGTCGCCGACGAAGAGGGCGCCGCCGGGCGCGAGCAGCTCCAGCGCGCCGCGCAGCACGCGCTCGAGGTAGCCCGCATCGGGGAAGTACTGGACCACCGAGTTGATCACGATGGTGTCGAAGAAGCCCGCCGGAAGGCCGTCGAGGTCGTCGGCGGGACGGCAGCGCAGCTCGACGTGGCCGAACCGCTCCTCGTCCCCGGCGAGGACCTCCCGCAGCTTCCCGATCACGGGGGCCGCGAGGTCGGTGCCCCAGTACGCCTCGCAGTCCGGGGCCAGGCGCCCCAGCAGCAGGCCGGTGCCGACCCCGATCTCCAGCACCCGGCGCGGGGCGAGCTCCCGGATCCGCTCGACGGTGCGCTCCCGCCACTCCCGCATGTCGGGCACCGGGATCGGCTCACCGTCATAGCTGGAGTCCCAGCCGGAGAAGTCCTCGTCGACCACGGCGGTGGGGATCTCGGTGTACTCGTCGCTGTAGACCTGGTTCCACTCGCCGACCTGCTGCGCGCCCAGCTCGGCGCGCACGTCGGCGGGCAGCGCGGCGGGCACGACGTAGCCGACGAGGCGGGTCAGCCCCGCGTCCCCGGGCTCCCGCTGCGGCACGACCGCGGAGCGGGCGACGAGCGGATGCCGGTCGAGCACGGCGCTGACCTCCGCGGGCTCCACGCGGTAGCCGCGCACCTTCACCTGGTCGTCGGTGCGGCCGAGGAAGTCGAGGATCCCGTCGGGGCGACGGCGCACGAGGTCGCCCGTGCGGTACATCCGCCCGCCCGCCCGGTGCGGGTCGGCGACGAACCGTTCCGCGGTGAGCTCCGCCCGGTTCAGGTAGCCGCGGGCGAGGCCGTCCCCGGCGATGTAGAGCTCGCCGGGCACGCAGTCCGGCACGGGACGCAGCCAGCCGTCGAGCACGTACCCGGCCGTGTTGCGGATCGGCCGCCCGACGGTGGGGGTCGCGCTGTCCGTGGTGCCCCCGCCGAGGGTGTTGATCGTGTACTCGGTGGGGCCGTAGAGGTTGTAGCCCGCCGTGTCGTCGGTGTCGCGCAGCCGGTTCCAGACGGTCTCGGACACCGCCTCGCCGCCGAGCATCACCAGCGCCGGACGGTGGCGGCGCTCGTCGCGTTCCAGCAGGCCCTCCGCGAGGAGGTGCTGGGCGTAGGTCGGGGTCACGTTCACCACGTCGATGCGGTGGGTGTCGCAGTAGGCCACCAGCGCCTGCGCGTCCCGGCGCAGCGTCTCGTCGCAGACGTGCACCTCGTGCCCCTCGACGAGCCAGAGCAGCTCCTCCCACGACATGTCGAAGGCGAACGACACCGTGTGCGCGATCCGCAGCCGCCGCCCGCCCGCCGCCGCCACCGTGGGCGCGAAGATCTCGGTGCGGTGGTTGTGCATCATGTTCGTCAGGCCGCGGTACGGCGTGACCACGCCCTTGGGGCGGCCCGTCGAGCCCGACGTGTAGATCACGTACGCCGGGTGCAGCAGTCGTCCCGCCCGGTCCCGGGAGAACGCGCCGAGGTCGGCGTCGTCGATCACCGTGGGAGCGAGGGTGGCCAGCTCGGTCCGCGCCGCGAGGGTGTCGATCAGGAGCAGCGGTGCGGTGCCGGCGAAGCGGTCGCTCACCCCGCTGGTGGTGACCAGCAGCAGCGGGTCGGCGTCGGCGAGGATCGCGGCCAGCCGGTCGGTGGGGTGGTCGAGCTCCAGCGGTAGGTAGGCCGCGCCCGTGCGCAGCACCGCGAACAGCGCGACGACGGTGTCGACGGAGCGCGGCACGCCGATGGCCACCACCCGCTCCGGCCCGGCACCGTGGGCGAGCAGGAGCCGCGCCAGCCGGTTGACCCGGCCGTCCAGTTCCGCGTAGGTGAGCCGCTGGTCCCCGCACACCAGCGCGAGCGCGTCCGGCGTGGCCGCCGCCTGGACGGCGAGCAGGTCGGCGACGGTGTCGACGTCCTGGGGGCCCTGCGGCCCGGCGGCCATACGCTCGATCGCGGCGCGTTCGTCCCCGCGCAGCACCGGCACCGCGCCGACGCGGGTGTGCTCGGCGGTGGTGGTGAGCGTGTCCAGCAGGCCGACGAACCGGGCGAGCAGCGCCTCGGCGTACTCGTCGTCGACGACGTCGGACCGGTACTCGAGCCGGACGCCGATCTGCTCCCCCGGCGCCACCACCAGCGTCAGCGGGTAGTGGGTGTGGTCGAGGCTGCTGCCGCCGGTGATCCCGAACTCGGACTGCGAGCGGGTGCTCGCCGTCTCGTCGATGAAGTTCTGCAGGACGAAGAGCACGTCGAACAGCTGCGCCTGGCCTGCGGCCCGCTGCACGGCACCCAGGCCGAGGTGCTCGTGGTCCATGAGGTCCAGCCGCTCGTCCTGGGCGCGGCGCAGCAGCTGGGCCAGGGTCTCGCGCGGGTCGAGCGTGACCCGCACCGGCACCGTGTTGAGGAAGAGCCCGACCACCTCGTCGAGACCGGGCACCTCCGGCGGGCGACCGGCGACGGTGGTGCCGAATACCACGTCGGAGCCGCCGGTGACGGCGCCGAGAACCAGCGCGAGCGCGCCGGTCAGCACGGTGTTGAGGGTGACGCCGTTGCGGCGCGCGAGGTCACGGACGGCCCGGGCCGAGGCGTCGGGCAGCACGGTGGCGCGCCGCCGCGGCCCGACCGGGGCGAGGCCACGGGCCGCCGGAACCAGCACGGTCGGTTCGGTGAACCCGGCCAGCGCATCCCGCCAGGCGCGTTCCGCTGCCGGGACGTCGCGCTCGGCCAGCCAGCGCAGGAAGTCGCGGTAGTCGCCCGCCGGGACGGGCGTGGCCGCGGCGCCGTGGTGGTAGAGGCCGAGCAGCTGGTCGATCACCAGCGCGCCCGACCAGCCGTCCCACAGCAGCACCTGCCGGTTGATCACCAGCCGCGACCGGTCGGGGCCGAGGTGGATCAGCAGCAGCCGCCACAGCGGGGGGCTCGCGACGTCGAAGGGCCGGGTCCGGTCCTGCGCGGCGAGCTCCGCCGCCCCGGCGATGCGCTCGGGCTCGGCCAGGTCGCCGAGGTCGACCTCGGTGAGCGGCGCGTCGAGCGCCGCGGCCACGAACTGCACCGGCGAGCGCAGCCCACCGTCGGTGAACCCGGCACGCAGGGTGGGGTTGCGTGCCATGAACTCGACGGCCGCCGCGCGCAGCCGGGCGGCGTCGAGGCGGTGGTCGAGGTCGAGGGAGAACTGTGCCGTGTAGGCGTCGCTGCCGGAGTCCAGCGCGGCGTGGAAGAACAGGCCTTCCTGCAACGGGGACAGCGGCCACACCTGCTCCAGCCCACCGGGACACAGCGCGCGGACCCGCTCGAGCTCGCCGTCCGGCAGGTCGACCAGGTCCACCAGGTCGGCCCGGTCCGCCGCATCCGCGGGCGCCGCCGCGTCGGCGGAACCGGCCACCAGCTCGTCCAGGGCGGCCACGAGGTCCGCGCCCAGCCGGGAGACCTCGGCCGCAGGCAGCACGTCGACCAGGTGGGTGAGGCGGATCCGCAGCCGGGGGCCGTCGCCGGTGTCCTGGCACACCGCGTTGACCATGAGGGCGTACGGGACGCCGAGGTCGTCGTCGGGGCGGTCGTCGAGCAGATCCGACTCCGGCGCCACCGTCCACGGCCCGGGGCGCGCGTCGACCCGGCCGAGGTAGTTGAACAGCACCTGCGCCGGTGCGGTGGCGGCCAGCAGCGGGGCGGTGCGGGCGTTCGCGTACCGCAGGAGGCCGTACCCGAAGCCCCCGTCCGGCGCGGCGGCCAGCGCCTCGGTGGCGCTCGCGAGTGCGACGGCCGGGTCCGGGTCGGCGGTGAGCCGGACGGGCGCGACGGAGGTGAACCAGCCGACCGTGCGGGAGAGGTCGGTCTCGGCGGTCAGGGGCTCGCGGCCGTGGCGCTCGAGGTCGACGAGCAGCGCACCGGGCCCGCGACGGCGACCCACCGCGGCCGCGAGTGCGGCCGCGAGCACCTCGGTGACCCCCGTGCCCGCGGTGGCAGGCACGACGGTCAGCAGGGGTGCGGTGGCGGCCGGGGACAGCTCGACGACGTGGTCCGCGGTGCCTGCCGCGGTGCCCGACGCCGTCACCCCCGCCACGAGGTCGGCGCCCGGCGCGGCCGTGGCCCGCCAGTGCTCCAGCTCGCCGAGGCGGTCGTGGGCCCGTTCGGCGGCGGCCCTGGCGAAGGCACGCAACGAGGTCCCGACCGGAGCCGGCGTGCCACCGGCGAACGCGACGGCCAGATCCTCCAGCAGGATCCGCCAGGACACCCCGTCGACGGCGAGGTGGTGGGCCACCAGCAGCAGCCGCCCGGGTTCGGCGGTCCCGGCGTCGAACCACACGGCCTGCAGCACGGCACCGGAGTCGGGGTCGAGCCGCCCGGCCGCGGCGGTGGAGGCCTCGGCGATCGCGGCGCGCAGCGCGTCGGGAGCCGGCCCGGTGACCTCGACCCGGCGCAGCACATCGGCCGCGGACACGGCGCCGGGCTCCCGGACGTGCAGGTCCCACAGCCCGGGCGCGTGCCGGGTGAGGCGCAGGCGCAGCGCGTCGTGGGTGTCGAGCAGAGCGGCCAGTGCGGCTTCGAGGCGGTCGAGCGTCGCCTCGGCGGGCACGGTGACCAGCATCGACTGCCGGAACCGGCCGATCGGGCCGCCCCACGAGGCGAACCGCTCCACGATCGGCAGCGGCGGCACCGCCCCCACCCCGTCGGAGCCCACCCCCCTCCCCGCGAGTCGCCCGTTCTGGGCGTGCGAGTCGCCCGACCCGGCCGCACCAACGCCCGCGAGTCGCCCGTTTTGGTCGGCCGAGTCGCCCGGTTCGGGCAGCAGCTTCGCCAGTGCCGCGGGCGTGCGGTGACGCAGGACGTCGGCCGGGCTGACCCGCAGCCCGGCCCGGCGCAGCCGGTTGACCAGCCCGATCGCGAGGATGCTGTCGCCCCCGACGGCCAGGAAGTCGTCGCCGGGCCCCACCCGGGGCAGGTTCAGCACGTCGGCGAACGCCGTGCAGAGCAGCTCTTCCTGGGCGGAGGCCGGCGCCGTGCCGGTCCCGGTCCGGGTGCCGGACTCCGCGGCGGGAGTGGCGGCGAAGTCGGGCGCCGGCAGCGCGATGCGGTCCAGCTTCCCGTTCGCGGTCAGCGGCACCGACCCGATCGCCACCACGGCCGCGGGCACCATGTGCTCGGGCAGCCGCGCGCTCGCGTGGCCGCGCAGCGCGCTGCCGTCGACGCCACCGGCCACCCGCGGGACGACGTACGCGACGAGCCGTGCCGTGCCCCCGTCGCGTCGCGCCACCACCACGGCGTGCGCGACGTCGGGATGCTCGGCCAGCACGGCCGCGATCTCGCCCGGTTCGATGCGGAACCCGCGGATCTTGACCTGCTCGTCGGAGCGTCCGAGGTACTCCAGCAGGCCGTCGGCCGACCAGCGGGCGAGGTCACCGCTGCGGTAGAGCCGCGCTCCCGGAGGCCCGTACGGGTCGGCGACGAACCGGGACGCGGTCAGCGCCGCCTCGTGGAGGTAGCCGCGGGCGAGCTGGCCGCCGCCGACGTACATCTCTCCGACGACGCCGGGCGGCACCGGCTGCAGGTGCCGGTCGAGTACGAGCACGCGCAGGCCGGGGATCCCGCGCCCGATCACGCTCCCGGCCCGGGCGGCCACCAGCTCCTCGTGGACCACCTGGGCGGTGACGTGCACTGTCGTCTCGGTGATCCCGTACATGTTGACCAGCTGCGGCGAGCCGGCCGGGTGCCGGGCGAACCACGCCGGGAGCTGCGTCATGTCCAGTGCCTCGCCACCGAAGACGACGCACCGCAGGGCGAGGGCGGAACCCGGCGCGGCCGGCCCTGCAGAACTGGGCGACTCGCGTGGTGGAAACGGGCGACTCGCGGGAGTGAGCGCCGCGGCGAGCTGCGCGAACGCCGACGGGGTCTGGTTCAGCACCGTGACGCGCTCGCGCACCAGCAGGTCGCGGAACTGTTCCGGCGAGCGCGACACGGCATGGTCGACGATGACGAGGCGGCCGCCGGTGCACAGCGGGCCCCACATCTCCCACACCGCGAAGTCGAACGACGCCGAGTGGAACATCGTCCACACGTCGTGGTCGTCGAAGCGGAACAGGCGATCGGTCTGTCCGAGCAGCTGCACCACGTTCTCGTGCGGCACCAGCACGCCCTTGGGACGCCCGGTCGAGCCGGACGTGTAGATCACGTAGGCGGGGTGGGCGGGCAGCAGCGTGGCCGGCACGTCCAGCGGCTCGGCCGCGGCGAGCGCGCGGACGGTGGCGGGGTCGTCCAGCGCGAGCTGGGGCACCCGCGAACCGGGCGGGAGCTGGGCCCGGACCGACGAGGTCGTCAGCACGCAGGCGGGCGCGGCGTCGGCGAGGGTGCGGGCGAGCCGCTCGGGCGGGTACCCCGGGTCGAGCGGCACCGCCGCACCGCCGGCCCGGCTCACCGCGAGCAGGGCCACCACCAGGTCGGCCGAGCGCGGCAGGGCCACGCCGACCAGGGTCTCCGGCCCGACGCCACGCTCGGCGAGCAGGCGGGCCATCCGCCCCACCCGGTCGTCCAGGGCGGCATAGGTCAGGGTCGTGTCCCCGTGGGTGAGCGCGACCGCGTCGGGACGGCGGCGCGCCTGCGCCGCGAACAGCGCGGGCAACGTCGACGGCTCGACGTCGGCCGGTTCCTCGACGGTGCCGGTGAGCAGCCGGTTCCGTTCCTCGGCGGTGAGCACTTCCACCTGCGCCACGGGCGTGTCCGGCCCGGACGCCACGGCGTCGAGCACGCGCACCAGGCGGTCCAGCAGGACGTCGGCGGCCAGGTCGGGCGCGCCGCGGACCTGCAGCCGCAGCCGTAGCGCCTCGCCCGGCACCACGACCAGCGTCACCGGGTAGTGGGTGGCGTCGTGGCCCGACAGGCCGGTGACCTCGAGACCGCCGCGCCGGGCGGCAGCGGCGAGCGCATCGGCGTCGAGCGGGTAGGACTCGACGACGACCAGCGAGTCGAAGAGGTCTCCCTGTCCGGCGGCTACCTGGATATCGGCCAGCCCCAGGTGTTCGTGGTCCAGCAGCCCGGTCCGGCGGTCCTGCAGGTCCCTGGCGAGGTCGGCGAGCGGCTGCGCCGGGTAGAGACGGGCTCGCACCGGGACCGTGGTGATGGCCGGCCCGACCAGCGTCTCGACGGCGTCGAGCTCGGGGGGCCGGACGGCCGCGGTGGTGCCGAACACGACGTCGTCGCGGCCGGTGAGCCGACCGAGGACCACCGCCCACGCGGCCTGCAGCAGGGTGCTCGTGGTGAGCCCGCGGGCGCGCCCGAGGCTCTCCAGCGCGGCAGTGACGGTGCCCGGGACCTCGATCTCCGCCTGCTCGGGCTCCTCTGCGGTGGCTGCCGGCACCAGCAACGTCGGCCCCTCGACGCCGGCGAGCGCCTGTGCCCACTCGGCGCGCGCCGCTGCCGTGTCACGCTCGGCGAACCAGCGCAGCAGCGCGGTGAAGGGCACAACCGGCTCGGACGCTTGCTCGTCGAGGGCGGCGAGCAGTTCCCGCAGCAGTACCGGCATCGACCACCCGTCGAGCAGCAGGTGGTGGGCGGTGACCGCCAGCCGGGCGGTCCGTCCGGTGCGGACCAGCAGGATGCGCAGCAGCGGCGGCGCGGCCAGGTCGAACGGCACCCGCCGCTCGGTGGCGAGCAACCGGTCGGCCTCGTCGCGGTCGGCGGCGTCGACGACGGTGACCGGCGGGGTCACGCCGTCGACGACGATCTGTGCGGGGGTGTCGGAGTCGGCGACGAACGCGCAGCGCAGGTTCGCGTACCGCGCCACGAGCGTGGCCGCGGCCGCTCGCAGCCGCTGCGGGTCAAGCTCGCCGGCCAGGTCGACCACGTACTGGAGGGAGTAGACGTCCTCGGTGCCGTCGGCGGCCGCGGCCAGCGCGTGGAACAGCAGACCGCGCTGCAGCGGGGTGAGGGGCCAGACGTCGGACAGCGTGGGGTACGCGCGCTCCCAGCGTTCGACGTCGCTCTGCGCGGCGACGGCCAGCGTCAGGTCGGACGGGGTGCGACCGCCGCCGTCGGACGCCGCGATCTCGATGAGCGCCTGCTGCCACAGCTGCGCGAGCCGGGCCACCTCCGCATCCTCGAGCAGCCCGCTCGGGAAGGACCAGTGCGCCACCAGCCGCGGGCCGTCCGGCCCGTCCTTGGCGACGGCGTTGACGTCCAGCACCGCCGCGGCGGGCATGCCGGGCTCGGCGGTGGCGGCGAAACCGCCGGGGACCGGTGACCACGGCGCGCTGCCGCCGGAGAGCCTGCCGAGGTAGTTGAAGGCGAGCTGCGGGGCCGGCAGCTCACGCAGCACGGCGGCGGTGGCAGGGACCAGGTGGCGCAGCAGCCCGAAGCCGGCGCCGCGGGCGGGCAGCTCGCGCAGCCGCTCCTTCGTGTGCTTCACGGCGGCGGCGGCCGAGCCCGCCTCGGCCAGGTCGATCCGCACCGGGAAGCGGGTGGTGAACCAGCCGACCGTCCGGGACAGCTCGGCCCCGGGCACGAGGGTCTCCTCCCGCCCGTGTCCCTCCACCGACACGAGCACGGACGGCGCATCCACCTCGGCGCGCCAGGCCACCACGGCCTGGGCCAGCCCGGCGAGCAGCACGTCGCCGGTGGTGGCGTGGAACGCCGACGGCACCCGGACGAGCAGGGCCTCGGTCAGCTCGGGGGGCAGCTCCGTGCGGACCTCGGCCACCGTGGCCACGACGTCACGGGCGGGGTCGAGAGCCCGGGCGCCGATCAGCGGATCGGGCCCGCGCAGGATCGTGGTCCACCGGTCGAGCTCGTCCGCCCGGTCCGGCGCGTGTGCGTGCAGCCCGGTCGCCCAGCTCCGCAGCGAGGTGCCGACGGGACCCAGCACCGGCTCGCGGCCGTCTCGCAGCGCGGCCCAGGCAGCAGCGAGGTCGGCGGCGACGATCCGCCACGACACGCCGTCGACCACGAGGTGGTGGACGACCAGCAGCACGGACCCGTCGAGCAGCACGGCCTGCAGGACCACCCCCGAACCCGGATCGAGCCGCGCGGCGGCGGCCCGGCGCTCCTCCTCCACCGGGCGGGCGCCGACGTGGACGAGCGGCTCGGCGTCCCCCTGGGCCTCCACCTCCAGCGCCGCACCGGGACGGGCGACGAGACGGGCGCGCAGGGCGTCGTGCCGGTCGAGCAGCGCCTGCACCACGCGGACGAGGCCGGCCCGGTCGAGCCCGTCGGGCGCGGTGAGCAGCAGCGACTGCGCGTAGCCCGCGATCGGGGCGACGTGCCCCAGCAGTTCCGCGACGATCGGGGTGTCGGGCACCGCGCCGACGGCGGGGACGACCTCCGTCTGCGCGGTGTCCGCCCGGCCCGCCACGGCCGCGAGCGCGGCGACGGTGCGGCGCTCGAAGACGTCGCGCGTGGACAACGCCAGGCCGTGGGCCCGGGCCCGGCCCACCAGCTGGAGGGACACGATGCTGTCCCCGCCGAGTACGAAGAAGGAGTCGTCGGCCCCGACCCCGGCCACGCCCAGGACCTCGGCGAACAGGGCCGCGAGCCGTTCCTCCACCGGCCCGGCGGGCGCCCGCCCCGCACGGGGGCCTCGGTCGGGTGCGGGCAGGGCGCGCCGGTCGAGCTTGCCGTTGGGGGTGCTCGGCAGGGCGTCGAGTACGACCACCGCCGACGGCACCAGGTGCGCGGGCAGCCGCGCGCCGAGCGCGTCACGCAACCCCTCCGGGTCGGCGCCGGGCCCCACCACGTATGCCACGAGCTGTGGGCCCGTCGGGCCGTCGGTACGGGCGACCACCGCCGCCTGCCGGACCTCCGGCCGGGCCAGCAGCGCCGCCTCGACCTCGCCCGGCTCGATCCGGAACCCGCGGATCTTCACCTGCTCGTCGGTGCGGCCGAGGTGCACGACGGTGCCGTCCTCGCCGCGCCGCACCAGGTCGCCGGTGCGGTAGAGGCGCGCCCCTGCCGGTCCGAACGGGTCGGCGACGAACCGTGACGCCGTCAGCCCCGGCCGTCCCCGGTAGCCGCGGGCCAGCTGCCCGCCCCCGATGTAGAGCTCCCCCACGACCCCCACCGGCACCGGGTTGAGCGCGCCGTCGAGGACGTGGAAGCGCGTGTCGTACGCCGGCTCGCCGATCGGCACCGGACCGGTTCCCTCGCCCACGACGGTGGCACTGCTGTACACGCACGTCTCGGTGGGCCCGAACGCGTTGACGACCTCGTGGCCCGCGGCGCGCAGCCGGTCGGCGAGCGGGCGGGGCAACGTCTCCCCGCCCAGCACGATCGTCGGCGGGAGCGCGCGGGAACCGTCGGCGACGAGCGCGGCCAGCGCGGACGGCACCGCCGAGAGCAGCGTCGGAGTGCCGGACCCCGGCGCCACGGGTGCGGAGACCGCGGGATCGAGCACGTCGTCCACCACCCGCAGCACGCCGCCGCAGGCCAGTGGGGGGAACAGCTCGAGCACCGAGACGTCGAAGCTCAGCGAGGTGGACAGCACGGTGCGGGCCAGGCGCTCGGGGCCGAGCTGCGCGACCGCCCACTCCGTGAAGGTGGCAACGGCACCGTGCGGGACGAGGACGGCCTTGGGTGTGCCGGTCGAGCCGGAGGTGTAGATCAGGTGAGCCGGGTGGGCGGGGCGGCGGCGCCGGACGCGCTCCGCGTCGGTGAGGGGTGCGCCGCCGAACGCCGCGACGGTGGCAGGGTCGTCGAGGATGAGCGGGGTGGGTCCACCGCTCGGCAGCCGCACGCCGGCGGTGGTGAGCACCGCGGTGGGAGCGGCGTCGGTGAGCAGGAACGCGATCCGCTCGGCGGGGTAGGCGGGGTCCACGGGCAGGTAGGCCGCACCGGCCTTGTGCACCCCGAGCACGGCGACCACGAGATCCGCGGTGCGCTCGACCGCCAGCGCGACGACGTCCTCTCCGCCGATGCCGTCGGCGACGAGCCGGCGTGCCACGCGGTTGGCCCGCGCGTCGAGCTCGGCGTAGCTCAGTACCTCGCCGCCGCCCACGACGGCAGGCGCGTGCGGGGTGCGGCGGGCCTGCGCCTCCACCAGTTCCACCGCGCTGCCGACGGTGGCGGCGCCAGGCGTGGCGTTCCCGGACGTGGCCGCGCGCTCGGACTCGGTGAGCAGGTCGAGCCGGTCCAGCCGGGTGTCGGGCGCGGCGAGCGCCAGGTCCAGCAGCCGGACGAAACCGGTGAGCAGCCGGTGCGTCGCCGGTCCGCTCAGCGCGTCGAACCTGTGGACGGCCTCGACGAGCCCACCGGTCTCGGCCAGCTCCACGACAACGCTCAGCGGCAGCTGCGCCGTGCCGTTGTGCAGCGGTCTGCGGGTGGCGGTGCACTCACCGTCGCCGTCCGGATCGGGGAGGACCAGCGCCGACTCGGCGGCCGTGCGCACCCCGAACAGGACGTCGAACAGCCCGGTCACGCCGTCGGCGCCGGCGGCGCCCAGCTCACCCACCACCCGGCGCAGGTCGACGTCGGCGTGTGCGAACGCGTCCCGGCACGTCTCCACCGAGGCCGCGACGAGCCGGCGGAACGTGTCGGCTCCGCGCACCGCGGCGCGCAGCACGACGGTGTTGCCGAAGTAGCCGACCAGCGCCGCCGCCTCCGGCCGGTCGCGGTTGACCACCGGCGCGCCGACCACGACGTCCTCGGCGCCGGTGAAGCGGTGCAGCACCGCGGTGAAGGCGGCGTGCAGCACCATGAACGGGCTCGCACCCACCTCGCCCGCGAAGGCGCGCACCCGCTCGACCAGCGCGGTGTCCAGGGGCACGACGCACTGCCCGCCGTCGCCCGGCCGGGAACCGTCGGCCTCCGCGCGGGCGCCCGGCAGCGGCATCGGCTCGGGCAGGGGCGTCAGCCGCTCCCGCCAGTGGGCGAGCCCCTCGGGGCCCGGTTCGGGCGTGACGGCGTCGAGGTACTGGGGACCGTCGGTCGCCGGCGCAGGCTCGCCGCTCAGCGCGGCCCGGTACCGCGCGACCAGCTCGCCGAAGAACACCGCCCAGGACGCGTCGTCCCAGGCGATGTGCTGGGCGACCAGCACCAACACGTGCTCGCGCTCGCCCGTGCGCAGCAGCCCGATCCGCAGCGGCGCCTCGGTGGCGAGGTCGAAGACCCGGCCCGCCAGCTCCTGCGCGACCTCCTCGGTGCGGGCCGCCCGCTCGGCAGGCGACAGCGTCCGCAGGTCCTCCTCCGCCCACCCGGGGGCGAGCTGCGCGTGCACCACCTGCTCCGGCGTGCCGTTCGGGCGCCGCCGGTAGGTGGTGCGCAGCACCTCGTGCCGGGCCACCACCCCGTCGAGCGCCGTGCGCAGCGCCACCGCGTCGAGCGCCCCGTCGAGGGTGAAGGCCGTGGCCACGGAGTGGGCGGCGCGGCCCGACTCGGCGTCGAGCTGGGCGAGGAACCACATGCGCTGCTGCGCCGCCGTGAGCGGCTGCGGCGCGCCCGGTTCGCGCCGGACGCCTGCGGTGGGCTCCGCGGCCGGCAGCTCGTCGGCCAGCCTGCGGCGCAGGAGCTCCCTACGCAGCGCCCGCCGCGTGCTCGCGTCGGTCGGACCGTCCGAAGTCGCCTTCACGTGGGCTCCCTGCTTGTTCTGCGCTGGTTCTGCTCCGGCGGCGGGGTCATGCCTGCGCGGCACGAAGCCGCTGCACCAGAGCGCGTTTGTCGATCTTGCCGACGCCTGTGAGCGGCAGCCGGTCGGTGACGGTGAGCCGGTCGGGGTACATGAACCGCGCCAGCCCGCGTTCGGCGAGGAACGCCCGCAGCTGCCGCGGTTTCGGTGCCGTCGCCCCGGCCGCGAGCACCACGACCGCGCACACCGCCTCGCCGAGGTTCTCGTCCGGGAGGCCCACGACCGCGGCCGCCGCGATCGCCGGGTGCGCCAGCAGGTTCTCCTCCAGCGCCGAGGCCGAGACGTTCTCGCCGCCCCGGTTGATCACGTCCTTGACCCGGCCCTCGACGACGAGATGCCCGGTCGGCAGCCGCCGGACCAGGTCTCCCGTGCGGTAGAAGCCGTCGGGCGTGAACGCGGTGGCGTTGTGCTCGGCCGCCCGGTAGTAGCCCCGGATCGTGTACGGGCCGCGGGTCCACAGCTCCCCGACCGTCCCCGCCGCGACGTCGGCGCCGTCCCGGTCGACCACCCGCAGCTCGTCGTCCGGCGACAGCGGGCGGCCCTGGGTACCGGCGACGATGTCGTCGGGGTCGTCGAGGCGGGTGTAGTTGAGCAGGCCCTCGGCCATGCCGAACACCTGCTGCAACGCACACCCCAGCGCGGGACGGACCCGGCGGGCGAGCACCTCGTCCAGCTTCGCGCCGCCGACCTGCAGCAGCCGCAGGCTGGAGCGGTCGCGGGTGTCCCACTCGGCCGCGTCCACCCACAGCCGGGCCAGCGGCGGAACCAGCGCGGTGACGGTGACGCGCTCCCGCTCGACCAGCGCGAACGCCACGTCAGGGCTCGGTACCGGCGCCATCACCACGCGCGCGCCGACCTCCAGCGCCCCGAGCAGGCCCGGGCAGGCCAGCGGGAAGTTGTGGGCGATCGGCAGGCAGGCCAGGTAGACGTCGTCCGCGGTGAGCCCGCAGACCTCGACGCTGGCCCTGGCGTTGTAGGCGTAGTCGCGGTGGGTGCGCGGGATCAGCTTCGGCTTGCCGGTGGTGCCACCGGAGATCAGCAGCACCGCGACGTCGCCGGGATCGACCGTGGGCAGCGGCGCGGAGTTCCCCGGCGGGAGCGCGGCGAGCGCGGTGAACGGCCCCGGCTCCCCCGCCACGATGACGTGGCGCAGCGCGGGCACCGCCGCGGCCACCTGCGCGGCCAGCTCCCGGTGGTCGAACCCGTCGTGGCGGTCCGGAACCACGTAGGCCACGGCGTCGGCCAGCGCCGCGAAGTGCTCGATCTCGGTGCGCCGGTGCGCCGGCAGCGCCAGCACCGGCACCGCGGCCAGGCGCAGCAGCGCGAACAGCACCACCACGAACTCCGCGGTGTTGGGCAGGTGCACGACGACGCGGTCGCCCGGAGCGATCCCGAGCGCACGCAGCCCGGCCGCGGTCTCGTCGGCCCGCCGGTCGAGCTCGACGAAGCTCAGCCGCTGCTCGCCCGCCACGATCGCGGTGGCCGTGCCGTAGCGGGCGGCCCAGCCGCCCAGCCGCTCCCCGAGGGTCTCGTCGCGCCAGTGGCCCGCCGCCACGTACCGGGCCACGAGCTCGTCCGGCCAGTACTCGACGCCGTCGAGGCGTCCGGCGCCGGTCATGTCGGCGCCGGTCATAGCCGGCTCGCCAGCTGTGCGGCGACCTCGGCGTCGGACAGCTCGGCGAGCTCGCAGAAGATCTCCGCGGCCCGCCCCAGCCGCTCGGGCTCCGGATCGTCGGCGAGCAGCCGCGCGGCCAGCCGGGTCACGGTGGGCGCGGCGAGCAGCGTCCGCACGGAGGCGGTGGCGGCGCCGAGGTCGGCCCGCAGGTCGGCGACGATCTCCGTGGCGATCAGGGAGTCCCCGCCGAGCGCGAAGAACTCCTCGGTGGTGCCGACCGGCTCGGACCGCCCGAGCGCCTCGGCCCAGATCGTCGCGATCGCCCACTCCACCGGTCCGGACGGGGCGACTCGGCCGGTGCCGCCCGCCCCCGCCTGCTCGACCAGCTGCCGGACCGCCCGCCGGTCGACCTTCCCGTTGGCGGTGAGCGGCAGCGCGGACAGTCCGACCACACGCTCGGGGACCATGTGTGGCGGCAGCAGTCCGCGCACCGCGGCCCGCAGTGCCTCGGGGGCCGCCGTCCCGCCCGCCGTCCGGTCCGCGGTGGCCGGCAGGACGCCCGCGGCGAGCGTGCCGTCCACCACCACGGCCACCGCCGCCGCGGCACCCACGGCCACCAGCGCCGCCTCGACCTCGCCCAGCTCGATCCGGAAGCCGCGGATCTTGACCTGGTCGTCGCGGCGGCCGAGGAACTCGACCGTGCCGTCCGGCCGGTAGCACGCGAGGTCACCGGTGCGGTACCAGCGCCCGTCGTCGCCGGTGAGGAAGCGGTCGGCGGTGCGGACGGGGTCGCCGCGGTAGCCGTGGGCCACCCCGGCTCCACCGATCCACAGCTCGCCGGGCACCCAGTCCGGGACGTCGCGGCCCTGGCCGTCGACCACCCGCATCCGGACGCCGCGCAGCGGCCTGCCGTAGGGCACCGACTGCCAGTCCGGGGGCACGACGGCGTCGACCACCTCGCAGACCGTGGAGTGGATCGCGGTCTCGGTGGTGCCGCCGAGGCCGACGAACCGGCAGCCGGGCACCTGCTCGCGCAGCCGTCCCGGCAGGTCGACGCCCACGCGGTCGCCACCGAGCAGGACCACCCGCAGGCTGTCGCCGAGCCGCTCACCGGAGCGCAGCAGCATGTCGAGCAGCGGCGGGACGCAGTTGAGCACGGTCACCCGGTGCTCGCGCACCAGCCGGGCCCACGCGTGCGCCTCGCGCCGTGCGTCCTCCCCGACCGTGACGACGGCGCCGCCCACGGACAGGGGCGCCGCGATGTCGAACACGGAGAGGTCGAAGTCCAGCGCGGAGATGGCGAGCGTGCGGTCGGCCGGGCCGAGCGCGTAGCGGTCCACCAGGTCCTCGACGGTGTTCATCGCCGCTCGGTGCGGTACCTCCACGCCCTTCGGCTCTCCGGTCGAGCCGGAGGTGAACAGCACGTAGGCGATCTGTTCGGGATCACTCGGCACCGCAGCGGCGAGTGGCTCCGCCGCGGCCGCGGCGGCCAGCGTGTCGCCGTCGAGCACGACGTCGAAGCCCGCGACGGACGCGATCAGCTCCGCACGCGCCTGCGGCTGTTCGACCCCGACCGGGACGTACCCGGCGCCCGCCGCCAGCACCCCGAGCACCGCGACCACCTGGTCGGAGCCCTTGGGCAGCGTCACGCCGACCAGGTCGCCCGGGCGGACGCCGCGGGCGACGAGCCACCGGGCGGTGCGGAGCGCGCGGTCGGCGAGCTCGCCGTAGGTCAGCGCGGCGTGGTCACCGACCACCGCGGGTGAGTCCGGGCGCTGCGCGGCCACGGCGAAGAAGCCCTCGTGCAGCAGTCGCCGCGACGGCTGCCATCCCGGGTCGGTGGCCGCGTCGTTGATCGCGGCGCGCACGGCGAGCTGACCGGCCGGCACCAGTCCCCCGGCCGGCACCTCCCAGGCCGCGCGCTCGGTGCCCAGCCGGCGCACGAGATCGGCGAACGCGGCGAACATCGCGTCCACCACGCCGGGGGCGAACTCCCGCACCCGCACGTCCCAGTTCACGAGCAGGCCGCCGTGCAGCTCGGTGACCTGGGCGTCGAGCAGCACCTGCGGCCCCTGGGAGATGATCCAGACGGCCTCGCCGAACGTCTCGTGCACGATCTCGCCGAACAGCTCGCCGAGGTTGAGCGCGCTGGTGAACACCACCGGGGCGAGCACCTGCTCGCCCCGGGCCCTGGTGAGGTCGCGCAGCACCTCGACGCCGGAGTGGGCGGCGTGAGCGGTGTCGGCGTGCAGCCTGGCCCGGACCGCCCGGGCCCGGTCGGCGAACGGGATCGGTTCGGTGAGGCCGACGGCGAGCAGCACGGAGCTGGTGAAGTCGCCCACCAACCGCTCGACGTCCGCGTGCAGGGGGGCGCGGTCGAACAGCGGCACGTTGAGCAGGAACCGCGGCTGGGCGCTCCAGGCCCCGAGTACCTCGGCGAAGGCGGTGGCGACCGCCGCCGCGAGGGTGACGCCGTGGCGCCGCGCCCCCTCGGCCAGCGCCACGCGCTCCGCCTCGTCGAGCAGCAGGTGCCTGCGGACGACGCGGGCCGGTCCGGGCACCGGGTGGTCGGCCGCGAGCGGCAGGTCGGGCGCGCCGGGCAGCTCAGCCAGCCGTTCGCGCCAGTGCCCGGCCGCCCGGTCGCCCTCGTCGCGACCCTGTGCCCGCCGGGCGGCCAGGTAGTCGCGGTAGGTCAGACCGATCGGCGGCAGCACGGCGTCGGGATCGCGGTAGAGCCTGGCCAGCTCGGCGAGCAGGATCCGGTAGCTCACCGCGTCGGCCGCCACCATGTCCACGTCGAGGTGCAGGCGGGTGCGCCCGCCGGGGAGCAGGGTCAGCGCCGCGGTGAGCACCTCGCCGCCCGCGATGTCCAACTGCTGGTGCGACAGCGCGTCGCGGGTGGCGGCCAGCGCCGCCTCCACCCCGGTGTCCGGGAGCCCGCGCAGGTCGTGGACGGTGAGCCGGCGGCGGCCCTCGTCCGGGGCCACCGGGCCGATCTCCTGGCGTCCGTCGTCGGAGATGTGCACCCGCAGCATGTCGTGCCGGGCGACCAGGGCACCCAGCGCCGCGGCGAGCCGCTCCGGGTCGACGCCGGGCCCTGAGCTGTCGGACACTGGGCTGTCGAACTCGGTGTAGAGGTGCGCCGCGACCCCGCCGAGCGGCTGCCCCTCGGTGCGCCCGACCCAGTAGGCGTGCTGCATCAGGGCCAGGTCGAAGGCCGGATCGGCAGGCGGCGACGCCGGTGACTGCGCCACCGCCGGTGCCGCGGCGCCCGGGGAGCCGCCCGTGAGCAGCGCGGACCACGCGGACACCGTGGGGTGCTCCGCGAGCCGGGCGAAGTCGACGTCCAGCCCGGCCCGGCGCCAGCCGTTGGCCAGCTGCATCAGCGTGATCGAGTCCAGGCCGAGCTCGAACAGCGAGACGTCGTCGGTGATGTCCTCGACGTCCTCGCCGGTGAGCTCGGCGAGCGTGGCGCGCAGCCCGTCGGGCGTCAGGTCGGGGGCCGGCGCGCTCACGAGGCGACCGCCGCGGCCGGATCCGCCCCCGAGCGGACCGCACCGGCCGCTGCCGCAGGCACCAGGTACCGGCTGACGCTGTGCAGCTTCTCCTGCGTCTCCTCGAACTCCCGCTCGGGCGTCGACTGACCCACCACCCCGGCCCCCGCGCGGAGCCAGGTGCGCCCGTGCTGCTGGAAGACGGTGCGCAGCACGAGTGCCGCGTCCAGGCTGCCGTCGGCGTCCGCGACGACGACCGCGCCGCTGTAGAGCCCCCGCTGCTCGGTCTCGTGGTCGCGGATGGCCGCGCAGGCCGCGGACTTCGGCAGCCCCGATGCGGTGACGGCCGGGAAGAGCCCAGCGAACGCGTCCCAGCAGGTGCGCCCCTCCTGGAGCCGGCCGGTCACCCTCGACGCGAGGTGCTGCACGCTGCCCCGCTCGCTGACCTGCATGAACCCGTCGACGTGCACCGATCCGGGACGGCACAGCGCGGCGATCTCGTCGTGCGCGCCCTGCACGGACACCGCGTGCTCGAAGACCTCCTTCGGGTCGGTCAGCAGCTCCCGGCGCAGCTTCAGGTCGATCGCGGCGTCGCCGGACAGCGCGCGGGTGCCGGCCAGCGGCTGGGTGGACACCGTGCCGTCGGCGGCGACCTCGACGATCGTCTCCGGGCTGAACCCGGCGGCGCAGAGGTCCCCGAGCCGCAGCAGGAACGACCGCGCCGGGGTGTTGCCCCGGCGGCCGGCCTCGTAGGTGGCCGCGAGGTCGAGTTCCTCGGCCACCGGGACCACCCGGGAGAGGATCACCTTCTGCAGCCGCTCGGCGCGGATGTCCGCGACCGCGTCGGCCACCGCACGCCGGTAGTCGGCGCCCCCCGCGGTGTCGTCGACCGTCGCGCGGGCCGTGGGCAGTGCCGATCCGTCCACCTCGGCGAGCCGGGTGGCGAGCTCGGTCAGGCCTTCGGGCCGCACGTCCCGCAGTTCGGTGGCGTCGGTCGACAGTCGCGCCTCCTGCTCGGGGACGACCAGGTGCAGCAGCGGGCCCGCACCCACTGCATCGGGCATGCCGTGGAGCAGGTAGCTCAGCTCGAACGCGATCCAGCCGTACGCGCGCCAGCCCTCGATCCCGGTGCCGGCGAGCACTTCGGCGACACGGTCGAGCGGCCGGTCGCCCGCAGGCACCAGGGATGTGGTCGGGCCCTGGCGGAAGTGGATGCCCTCGCGGTCCAGCAGCACCTCGACGAGCGCGCCCGCCCCGTAGGACACCTCGTCGGGGCGCTCGTAGAGCACGTAGGGGCCCGGGCTGGAGCGCGCGAGCCGGAGCGCCGCCGAGAGCGGGTCGACGCCGGTGGGCCCCGGGGTCCGGCAGTACTGCGGCGCGCGACGAGTCGTGAGCTCAGGCACGGGTGCGGCCCGCCGCGTCGGCGTCCATCTGGGCGATGAGGCTCGCCGGGCGCATGTCGGTCCAGGTCTCCTCGATGCGGTCGAGGCACTTCTGCCGGGCAGCGGGCCCGTGCGCGACCGTCCAGCCCTCGGGCACGGGCACGAACGTCGGCCACAGGGAGTACTGGCCCTCGGCGTTCACCAGTGCGTAGAACGTGCCGCTGTCGTCGTCGAAGGGGTTGGTGGACATCGGTCCTCCTGGTGCTCGTGGGTGGCTGTCGAGGCCCCGGTCACCGGGACGTCGCGGAGGCGGGTAAGCCATCCGCACGACGGTCCACGGTGGAGGCGGCCGAGCGGGCCGCGATGGACGTGACGATCTCGCCGCTGCGCACCGCCGTGGTGGACAGCAACGTCGAGGAGAGGCCGTGGGTGTGCTCGGTGGGCCCCTGCAGGTAGACGCCTGCGGTGACCTCCGGGTCGGTGACCACCCGGTAGTCGCGGTGGACGGCCAGCAGGCCCGCCGCGTCGCGGCGGCAGTAGGCGCCGAACGGGCCGAGCACCTCCAGCGGGTCGCACGGGCGGTAACCGGTGGCGAAGACGACGAGATCGGCGTCGAGCACGTCCCGCGTGCCGTCGAGCAACGACTCGATCGCGAGCTCGACCTTGTCCCCCACCTGCACGGCGCCGGCCGCCCGGGTGACGTTGAGGAAGCGCAACCGCTCGCGGCCCGCCACGCGCTCGTGGTAGTGCCTGCGGTAGAGCGTCTTGATCAGCTCGGGGTCGACCACGGAGTAGTTCGTGTTGGCGTGGTAGCCCAGAAGCAGGCGCTTGGCCTCGTCGGGTTCGGAGTAGAAGTCGTCGACGGCACCGGGGTCGAAGATCCGGTTCGCGAACGACGTGTCGTCGGCCGGGCTGTAGCCGTAGCGGGTGAAGACGGCGCAGACCTGGGCGTCGGGGAACGTCCGGTGCAGGTGGTCGACGTTCTCGGCGGCGCTCTGCCCGGCACCGACGACCGCGACCCGGGCAGGCGGGCCGCCGCCCAGCTCACCGAGCCGGGTGAGTAGCTCGCTGCTGTGCCAGATGCGCTCCCCCAGCACCGCGCCGGACGGGAGGTGGGGCCGCAGCCCGGTGGCGAGCACGACGTTGCGAGCCGGCTGGCGGACGGTGCGCCCGGCGGAGTCGCGGACCTCGACGACCAGGTGGTCGACGCTCCCGTCGGCACCGACGGCGGGCTCGATCGCGACGACCTCGCAGCCGTAGTCGACCTGGCCGGCGAAGCGCGCAGCGGCCCACTCCAGGTAGTCGTGGAACTCCAGCCGGGTGGGGAACACGCTGCCGTAGTTGATGAAGTCGACCAGCCGGTCGTGGCGCTTGAGGTAGGCCAGGAAGCTGAACGGGCTGGTGGGGTTGCGCAGTGTGACCAGGTCCTTCAGGAAGGAGACCTGCATCGTCGCGTCCTCGAGCAGCATGCCGCGGTGCCAGCCGAACCGGGCCTGCTTCTCGACGAACCGGCACGACAGCCGCTGGGGCGCGGTGGCGTTGTGCTCCGCGATGGCGATCGCGAGACCGAGGTTGGACGGGCCGAAACCGACCCCGACGACGTCCACGATCTCCGTCCTGACCGAAGCGCAGTGTCCACGCCGGGGGTGCACCATCGTCGTCCTTCCGGCCGGGGGAGCCCTGGATAGGCTTACCTTACAAGTACCGGTCAACATCGCCCCCCTTGTCCCAAATCCGTGATTCTTATTACGTACGGGTTGCCTCCGATGACGTTCCGTGTGAGGTCCGGCAGCGGTGACGACTCAGCCGAACCCGACCCGCAGCCCGGCGGGGGTGCTGATCAGCGTGGTGCCGTCGCCGTCGTGGACGACGGAGAGCTCACCCCCGGCGAGGTTGATCCCGAGAGCCTCGAACCGGCTCAGCCCTCGGGGAAGCACGGGGTCGAGCGACAGGGTCCCGGCCGGCACATCGGGATCGAGGCCGAGACACAGCGCGACGATCGCCAGCGGCACGCCTGCTGCCCAGGCCTGCGGACGGCAGGCGGTCGGGTAGGGCACCGGGAAGTCGCCCGGCTCACGACGGTGTCCCCCGAAGAGCTCCGGTAGTCGGTCGTCGAAGACCGCCAGCGCGTCGAGCAGGTCACCGGCGAGCTGCATCGCGGGCTCGTCGAGCCCGTACCGGCGCAGACCCTCGCAGGCCAGCACCGTGTCGTGCGGCCAGACCGAGCCCACGTGGTACGAGATCGGGTTGAAGCCCGCCATCTCGCCGGAGAGCGTGCGCAGCCCCCATCCGCTGGCCATCGCCGGGCTCACCAGGTGTGCCGCGACCTGCTCGGCCTCGTCCTGGGACGGGACGCCGCACCACAGCAGGTGCGCCATGTTCGAGCTGATCGCGTCGACCTGTTGTTTGTCGCCGTCCAGGGCGAAGGCGAACGAGCCGGGCGCACCGCCCGAGCCCGGCCGCCAGTACCGGCGCCGGATCAGCTCCCGCAGCTCGTCCGCCTCCGCCATCAGGTCAGCGGCCTCCGCGGGGTGGCCGAGGTGAGCCAGCACGGCCGCGAGCTCGCGCCGGGCGCGGTACGCGTAGCCCTGCACCTCGACGAGCGCGACCGGCGGCCGGGCGAGCCGGCCGTCGGCGAACTGCACCCCGTTCTCGGAGTCCTTCCAGCCCTGGTTGGCCAACGACCGCGATCCGGTGGGGCTGTACTCGACCAGGCCGTCACCGTCGAGGTCGCCGGGACCGCGGAGCCATCCCAGGGCCGCCCGGGCAGCGGGCAGCAGACCCTCGATCGCCTCCCGCGGGGCGCCCCACCGCATCGCCTGGCCCAGGACGATCAGGAAGAGTGGGGTGGAGTCGACGCTGCCGAAGTACGGCTTCGCTCCGCCGACCGTGCCCTCCCCCAGCCACGGGCGGTCGCCGAAGCGCACCTCGTGCAGGATCTTCCCCGGCTGCTCCTCGTTGCCCGGGTCGTCGACCCGGCCCTGGCGGGCGGCCAGCGCCGTCACGGCGTCCAGCATCAGTTCCGGCCGGAAGGCGCGGGCCTGGTAGCTGGAGATCAGCACGTCCCGGCCGAACAGCGCCACGAACCACGGGATCCCGGCGGCGAGCAGCCGCCGCGAGCTGTCCTGGTCGTCGGGGATGCTCAGCGCGTCGAGATCGACGAGCGAACGCCGGCAACCCCGGGCGAGGTGCTCGGGTCGGCTCTGCACCACCGGATCCGGCACTGCCGCGGCACCGACCCGCTGGGGCAGCGTCGCCCGCTCCTCGTTGCCCTGGCCACGCAACGCCCGTACCTCGATCCGCAGCACCCACGGCCGGTCGCGGTGCAGCACCGCGTCCCACACCGCCTCACCATCGGCCAGCACATCAGGCGCCGGATCGAGGCACACCGCCGTCGTGCGCGGCGTCCCGGCGGCCTCGAAGCTCAGCAGTCCCGATGACTGCTGTACGGCAACGCTGGACGAGGGCACGCCGGGATCCCCGCCGAGCCTGCGCACCTCGAAGATGTCGGCGAAGTCGGAGTCCATCCGGATCGACAGGCGCAACCGCACCGGCTCGGGCGTCCAGCAGCGCAGGGTGAGGGTCTCCGCCATTCCCCCCGCCGTGACGTGGCGCCGGCGCTCGCACTCGACCGGCGCGTCCGGCAGCCGATCCTGCAGGGTGGCGTAGCTGCGGAACCGGGCCACGTCCGGACTGATCAGGCCCGATCCCAGATGCCGCAACGGTTCGCCGTCCACCGACACCTGCAGCCGGGACAGGTGGCGGGTGTCGTCGGTGATCAGGCCGAACGGGCCGGGCGCGATGTCGCCGCGCTCGTCCGAGATCACGACGGTCAGCCCGGCGATGGCGGTGATCGTCCCGGGACCGGCGAGCACACCCTGGGTCGGGCCCTCGTCCCGTACGGGCTCGACACCGGCGGTCATCCGGTCGCCTGCACGGGGGTGCGGCCGGCCGGGAGCGCTCCCCGACCGGTGTGGACGGGAACGACGGGCGGCCGGATGACCGACGTGCCCACCTCGAGCGGGTCGAGCCGAGCGGCGAGCGGGACCAGCAACCGCTCGGAGCCTTCGACCAGCGCAGCCTGCGAGAAGTGCTCAGCGACGTGGCGACGGCACGCGGCGCGGTCGATCTCGCCCAGCCGGTCGATCAGCGGGCCGAGCTCGGCGGCGGTGTCACGGACGAACCCCGTCACCCCGTCGCGCACGATCTCGCGGACCGCACCGCGGTCGGTCGCGAGCACCGGCGTACCGCAGGCCATGGCCTCGACGAGCACCATGCCGAACGGCTCACGCCACGAGATCGGGAACAGCAGGGCGGCCGCCCGGGACAGGAACTCGTAGGTCGCCTCCCGGCCGAGCTCGCCGAGGAACACCACGTCGGGGCCGAGGTGCGGTGCGACCTCGCGATCGAAGTACGCCTGCTCCGCCGGTTCCCGGCACTTGGCGGCGATGAGCAGCGGCCGCCCGGCTTCGCGCGCCAGCACGATCGCCTCCGCGGCGCCCTTCTCGGGCGCCATCCGGCCGAGAAAGGCCAGGTACGGCTGCGCGGTGGCCCCGAAAGGCACCGTGTCCACGTCAATCGCGTTGTGGCACACGCCGGCGAACGGCAGGTGCGGCGCCGCCAGCCGCTGGGAGCGGCTGATGGCCGTGAGCCGCAGGCGCGGCGCGCGAGCGACGAGCCCCTCGTAGATGCCGAGCAGCTCGCCCTCGAGGGTGCCGTGCACCACGTGCATCGACGGGACGCGGCCCTGGGCGGAGAGCAACGCCCCCAGCGGACCGGAGTGGTCGACGAGCACATCGACGTCGGCGAGCGCGTCCAACGCACCGAGAACGTGCTGCCACTCGTCGGTGGCCATGCCGATCTGGACCGGCAGGTGGTCGAGCGGTTCGATCACGCGGACGCCCTCGACCGCCGATCCGGGCGCCGCGCACAACGTCACGTCGTGGCCGGCGGCGGCGAGCCCCGCTGCCTGCACCGCGACCACCCGCTCGATGCCGCCGTAGGCGGGCGGCGGGATGGGGATCCAGGGTGGGGCCACGAGACCAATGCGCACGGTTCTTCTTCCGGTTGACGACGGATCCCAGCCACCCGGCGGACCCGCAGGCGCGGCGTCGGAGAAACACTGGCGATCGTCGGGCTCTACGCGTCCTGTACGACCGGCGCTGGGTCGTATCCGGAGAGCACCCGACCGGCTCGATGGCCGTTCACGTCAAGGGCACAGGAACGATCTCCTGTTCCAGTGAGCGTCGCGGCGGCACCTGCCGTCAACTTTCCGGCGTCGGAGGAGATCCAGATCACTCCGGCGGTGCTGGACACCGGCCCGCGCCGGCCGAGATTTTTGATCGCCACGGCCGCTGGCCCCGCAATACAGGAGTAGAGTGGGACTACTGAGGGTATTTCTCAGCGAACATTCAGGCCTGCCGATCCCGTCGTGCGCATCCGGAAAGTCAGCAGACCCAGGAAGGCCATGATGGAGTCTCTCGCGGAGATCGTCGTGACAGGTCGCAACGTCGACGTATCGGACCATTACCGGTCTCATATCGCCGACAAACTGGCACACCTCGAACATCTCAACCAGCGCATCGTCCGCTTCGACGTCGAGCTGAGCCACGAGCAGAACCCGCGGCAGTCGAAGTCGGCGCAGCGGGTCGTGATCACCGGTCACGGCAAGGGGTCCACCGTGCGCGCCGAGGCGTGCGGCGCCGACGCCCATGCCGCGCTTGATGCCGCGGTCAGCCGGCTGGAGTCCCAGCTCCGGCGCAGCCACGACCGCCATCGGGTCCACCACTACCGGCAGCAGCGGGCGACGAGCACCCCGGTCCAGGCATGAGGACGGGCCGCGCGTTCGAACTCGACGACCTGACGGTGCTGTTCGGGCTCGATCTGGCCGAACCGGCCGACCAGGGTGACATCGAGGCCATCGAAGGCATCCTGGTGCGTCTCCGCGCCGCCAACAACATGGTGCCCGACGACGGCCGGTGGAACCCGGTTCGACCCGCGCTCCGCCTGGTCCCCCGCGCCTCGTCCTGACCACCCGACATCACCACAGAAAAAGGAGCACCAGGATGATCACTTTTCTCGGGGCGATCATCTTCATGACCGTCATCGCGATCGGCGCAGCCGATTGGCACAGCGGCCTGGGCCTCTTCCAGAAGTACACGCCGGTGTGGCGGGACACGGGCGACCCACGAGTTGCCTCGGGGTCCCCGCGCCGCCGTCAGCGCCGCAATCTCGAATCCTGATCGGCGCCGTTCTACCGCACTTTCTCCGGAATGTGGTCAATGGCGTACAGGACGTGCGTGGCGAGTTCGACGGCCTCTTTCTCGCCGAGCTTCGAGTTCTCCCGCAGCGCGCGGACGACGAGTTGTATGCGCTGGTCGTAGAGCGATACGTACATGCTGCTGGTGGTCATGATCAGGCCCCTTCCGGGCTGTGAAGGGTCGCCATCGGGAGCGATGCGCGTGACGCTGCGGCTGGCAGGGGTGATGCGGACCGACGTCATGCCGGTGCTCCGTCCCCGGACGACGACCAGTCGTCCGCGTGGACTCTCGCCGGGGACGACAGGGGCTCGAACGCCCGTGCACGGAATGTGCCCGACACGCGGAGATTACACCCCGTTGCTCTGCGTAGGGAGCCGACGAGCGGTGTTCCGAGATTCCGAGGCCGGAACGTCACCCGCGATCACCGGGGCAGGCAGAACACCCGGCCAGTCCGGCCTGAAGACTGGTGCTGGATCAGGCCGGAAGCCGGCAGACACAGCCGCGGGCCGTGCCGCCGCCCGCGATCGTGGCGGTGCAGTACCGCGTGCTGATCGCGTCGTGTGCATCCCACGGGTGCACGCAGGCCTGGCAGGCCACCTCGGTGGCGTCCGGGTCAGAGGTGCCGCGGGGCGCGGTGAGGGTGGATGTGGTGCTCTGGGTGCTGGGTGCCGACGTGATGTCGGTGCTCCCGTCCCCGAACGGCAGGATCCGTCCGGTGTGGGCATTCGTCGAGGACGACGCGAGCTTGGCCGCCCACGTGCGAGATGCTCCCGACACCCTCGACGCTACGCCACGAGGGGTCGGGCAGTCGATTCGAAGACGCGCGCCGAGGGTCAGCGGCGGGTGAGTTCGCGCCCGAGGTCCTTCCGGAGGTGGACCTCGATGAAGACGCGCAGGTAGGGGTCATTCGCCAGCTGGTCGAAGGCGTCCACCAGAGATTAGTCCGGTTCGGCGGTGAGGTGAACGATGCACCAGAGGTTGAGCGGGGCATCCTCCAGGCCGCCCACCGAGTGCTCGACGTGGAAGATCGGCTGTCCGGCTCCAGCGGTGAAGACACGGCCGTCGGGCGCCTCGAAACGGTCCGCGCCGAGGAAGTACGCGCGCCGGTTCTCGTGGTCGAGACGCACGTGCTCGATGATTCTCGTGTAGCGGTCGACGTCGGCCCACAGGCGCTGGTCGGACACGCGCGTGAAGTCCTCGAGCGGGCCGTGGTGCACGCTCGGGAACTTCTCGGCGCTGCCCCGCCGCACCACGGTGGGGATGTAGATGTCCGGCGCGGCGGCCTTGCGCACCTCCATGTCCCACAGCTGGGCGCCGGTGTAGGCGAACGGTGGGCGCACGTCGTAGCGCTCGCGCAGCACGTCGTTCACCGACACCGGCGGCAGCTCCACCGATGTGGTGCCTGAGGCGGCCCACGCCTCTTCGAAGATCGCTTCGTGGTCGAGCTCTTCGGTCATGTTCTCCCCCAGGTTCACTTGTGGTTGGTGAAGGCTTCGTGGATCCAGTCGGTGACGGTTGGCCAGACGGGGTGGCTCGGGTCGACCACGTCGAAGTGGGTGCCGCCCTCGACCTCTACGTAGCGGGCGGTACCGCCTTCGGCGTTCACCTTCTCGACGTAGCGCCGGCTCCACTCGGCGGGAACGGCCTCGTCGGCGGTGCCGTGAATGGCGAGGACCGGGACGCCGGCGCCTGCCAGCTCCAGCGGGGAAGCCCAGGCGTAGTGCTCAGGCTGCTCGGCGACGTGGCCACCCAGCAGGAGCTTCACGATCCCCTCGCCGACTGCCTCCGCGACCACCGGCCACGCTTCCGGCCGCGCCGGCTCGGGAGCGTTCTTCGGGGGCTCGGCGTCGGGGTCGGCGAGGACGGCGCCGAAGTCGGTGGCGTCGGCAGTCAGGAGGTCGAGCGCGCCGGCGAGTTCGACCAGGCCGATCGGGGTGATCGTGGGACGGGCACCCGGAGCCTCCGGCGGAAGCACCCCGCGGTGGGCGGCCCATGTGGCCAGGTGGCCGCCTGCGGAGTGACCGAGGATCACCACGCGGCTGAGGTCGAGCGCCGGGTTCATACCGTCGAGGGCATCGACAGCAGCGGCGACGTCGAGAAAGGTGCCGGGCCAGCCGCCGCCCGGTTCGCCGACCCGGCGGTACTCGATGTTCCACACCGCATACCCGCGGGCGACGAGGTCGTCCACGACGTCGGTGATCTGGCGGCGATCCCAGATCGCCGTCCAGTAGCCACCGTGGACGACGGTCACGACCGGGAAGGGGCCGTCGCCATCGGGCAGGTACAGCTCGCCCACCTGCGAGGGCTCGGGGCCGTAGGCGACGGTGCGGACCTTGCGGGCGCCGTCCTGGACGTCGTCGTAGCGCACGCCGCGCTCGGCGCCGACCACCGTGTCGATCGTGCCGAAGAAGGCCGCGATCGCCGGCACGTTCGCTCCCTTGGCCGTCGACTCGTCCCACGCGGCGTCGTCGGCCCACTCGACGAAATCGAGCCACCTGTTCTCACCGACGCGAACCAGGCGGGCCGATAGGAACCCGCGCCGGTCGGTTCGGAACGCCTCCACCATGTCGGGACGTGCGTCCAGCATCGCCTGCGTGTTCTCCGGGGCCACCGTGAAGGTGGTCATCTCGATCACGGCCATCGTCTGCTCCTCGCCTCGGTCCGGCCTGCTGGTCCAGAAATATGACAGTCACTGATACTGACTAAGTTGGCTGTGTATTCCCGCCGGGGAGCAGGCGGCCGCTCCGGTGACCTCGGGGCCGAGGGAGGTCATGCGTCCTGCCCGGGCAGCAGCACCGGTTTGGTGGCGGTGCCGTTCCGCATCATGTCGGCAGCGCGTTCGACCTCGCCCAGCGCGAACGTGGTGACGAGCTTCTCGACCGGCAGGCGGCCGGTGGCGACGAGCGCGGCAAGGTCGGGCAGGAAGGTGGGCGGGTTGCTGCGGCCTTCCACGACCCCGAATATTCGCTTGCTGTTGTTGACCACGTCGGCCACGTCGATGGGTGCGGTGGTGCCGAACGGTGGCACCCCGACCACCGCGGCCGACCCGCCGACGCGCAGGCTCGTGATGGCCTGGACCAGCACCGCCGGCACCCCGCTGCTCTCGACGACGTGCCCGGCTCCGCCGCCGGTGAGGTCTCTGATCGCCTCGACCGGGTCGGCGGTGCGGGAGTTGACGACGCTGGTCGCGCCGAGCTCACGAGCCAGCTCGAGCCGGGAGTCCAGAACGTCGACCACGACCAGCTGCTCGATCGGCAGCAACGCGGCGGCCATCACCGCGGACAGTCCGACCACCCCGGCGCCGAAGACCGCCACGGTGGAGGCCGCTTCCGGCCGCAGCACGTTCAACACCGCACCGGCGCCGGTCTGGATGCCACAGCCGAGCGGTGCGAGCACGGACGACGGGACGCCGGAGGCGATCGCGGATACCGGGATGGTGTTGCGTTCGCTGGTCAGGGCATAGGTGGCGAACGAGGATTGGCCGAAGAAGTTGCCGTGCACCACCTCGGCGCCGTCGCGCAGGGTGGGGCTTCCGTCGGGGCGGGCGCCGTTGGTGAAGTTGCGGGGCAGGAACTCCTCGCACTGCGAGGGGACCCCCGAACCGCACGCTCGGCAGAGCCCGCACGAGTCGAAGGTGAGCATCACCCGGTCGCCCGGGTGCACCGTGGTCACGCCCGAGCCGACCTGCTCGACGATCCCGGCGCCTTCGTGCCCGGCCACGCCCGGTAGCGGGAAGGGGAACTCGCCCGCGCGCACCGCGAGGTCGGCGTGACACATGCCCACCGCCTCGACCCGCACCAGCACCTCGTCCGGGCGAGGGTCGTCGAGCACCAGCGCGCGGCGGGTGAACGGCGCCCCGGCCGACGCGACGGTCATCGCGGAGACGGACGTGGGCATCAGGCGGCCTCGACGGCGGCCGCGATGGCCTGGATCTCCATCGTGAGGTCGGTGGCGTCGCCCATCAGCAGCGGCCCGCCCGGCTGCGACACGTTGCCGGCGACACCGAACGCGGACCGCGACACCCGGGTGGCGGCCCGGAAGCCGAGCCGGAAGTTGCCGTAGTGGTCCTCGCCGTCGCCGGTGAAGTACATGTCCAGCTGGACCGGGCGCGTCGTGCCGCGGATGGTGAGGTCACCCCGCAGGGTGTAGCGGTCGCCGTCGGCCTCGATGCCGGTGGAGGTGAACGTCGCCTCGGGGTGGTGGGCGACATCGAAGTAGTCCTCGCCGCGCAGGTGCTCGTCCCGCTGGGCGGTTCCGGTGTGGACGGACGAGGCGTCGATCGTCGCCTGCACCGACGACTTCAGCAGGTCGTCGGCGACCTCGACCGTTCCGGAGAACGCGAGGAACCTGCCGCGCACCCGCGCGGCGACGAACCGGGTCGAGAAGCCGATCGTGGAGTGCACCGGGTCGATCTCGTACCGGCCGGGCTTGATTTCGATGCTCATCGTGGGCATTCCTCACGTCGGTCGAAAGCTGATCAGGTGGATCGGCTGAAGGCGCGCCGCCGCCGGGTGTCCACCGGGCAGCGGTGTGGAGGTCGGCATCTCGTTCGCGCTGCCGGGAACCAGGATCGGCGTCACGGTCGCAGGTCAGCGTCCGTCAGATGACCGGAATACCGACGGTCACGGACGACCGGTGACCGATGGGGTTGCCTGACCGACGCCGGGTGCCCAGGTCGGACCTTCGTGTTGGCGTCTCCGTCCTGCGCGGGCCGCGAACACCACGGGCACTCACGACGCCGGCCCAGTCATCTGACGGTTACTGGCCACGGACGTCCCGCCCAGCATGGCTTCGGTCGGATGTGGATGACCCCTATGGCGGAAAGGGCTCGGATCATGGAACTCGATACGACCGGCGATCGTCCCGACGCCGAGGAAACCGCGGTGAGCGTGCCGGGGCCCGACCGGCGTTCCGGCGTCACGGCCGGCGACGCCGTTCGCGAGTTCGCCTTGACCGCCATCGCGCTGATGACGACGGTGGTGATGGTCGCGTTGGTGTTCGGGAGCAGCTGGGTAGTCCCGCAGAGCCCGGTCCGCATCGGAATGTTGATCATCGCCGTTGTCATCGCGGCCCTCCTGATCACGCTGATCCGCTCACCGTGGGGCCGGCGGTCCGGCGGTCACATGAACCCGATGGTGACGCTCGGTCTGTGGCTGATGGGCGCTTTCCCCGGTCGTCACGTGCTGCCCTACGTGGTCGCCCAGGGCCTCGGCTCGGTTGCCGGCACGGCACTGGCCGCGCTCGCGCTCGGGCCACTCGCGGGTCGCGTCGAGTTCGGGACGGTGACCGCGGCACCGACGTGGAACGCGGGCGCGGTGTTCGCCTGTGAGGTGATGGGCGGGATCGCGATGACACTGCTGGCGGGCTACTTCCTTGCTCACCCCCGGTACGCGCCGCTGTTGCCGTTCGCGATCGCGGGCTCGGTCGCCGCGTTGATCGTCGGTCTGGGGCCGCTCAGTGGCGGGGTGGTCAACCCCGCCCGGCAGCTCGGGCCTGCGGTGTTTTCCGGAACGGGGCACTTCCTGTGGATCTATCTGCTCGCTCCTGCGGTCGGAGCGGTGCTCGGCGCCGCCGCGCATCGGCTGCTGGTCCGGCGCTCTCTCAGCACTCACCGGCTTTGTGGGGTCGATCCGGCGTGATCACGTGTGCCGGATCGTCGTCCAGCGGCAGGGTGTCGACCCAGCCGCGCGTCACGTCGGACCGGTCGGCTGTCGTCAACAACGCCGACCGTCCGCGGGCGGCTTCGTGAAACACCGTGCGGGTGCCCCCGCCGGGTTCGTCCAGCAGGAGCCACGACTGGTAGAAGCTCAGCCCGTCACTGACGGCAGCCCAGCCGAACCGGCTCGGCCATTCGAGCTCGCCGACGATCCCGTCGAAGGTGTGGGGCGCCGCGAGAACCACGAACCGACTGCGGACGGCGATCTCCTCGAGCACGTCGATGCGGTCGACGCCGCGCTGCCACGTCGGCCACTCCGCGACCGCCACGAGGTGAGCGAAGACCGCGCCTGCCGAAGCCGCCATGCGGCGCTCGTGGCTGACGAAGCTGTCACAACGGTCCGGACCCCAGCCGGGGGGCCAATGGACGTCAGGGTGCGGTCCTGCGCTCATACCGCTCAGCGTGGCCGCCTGCGCACCCGCGAGCACCCGTCACATGACTGGAGCGTCCGCTCCGCTTTGCTGGTCGTAGGTGGTGAGAGCGTCGCGCAGGGCCGCCCGCGACGCGATGTCGAGCTTGGGGAAGATCCTGTAGAGGTGGTCGCCGACCGTCCGGTGGGAGATGAACAGCTTCTGCCCGATCTGCTTGTTGGTCAGGCCGGCGCCGGCCAGTTCGGCGATCTCCCGCTCCTTGGACGTCAGCGACGCCTGAGCGTCCAGCGTCGACTGCCGGGTCATTCCTGTTGCCCGCAGTTCGTTCGCGGCACGATCGCGCCACGGCGCGGCCCCCAGAGCGGCCAGGACGTCGTACGCGAGAGTGAGTTGTTCGCGCGCCGCGCTGGTGTCTCGCCTCCGGCGCAGACGTTCGCCGTAGGCGAGGCGGATACGGGCCAGGTCGAACGGCCAATGCTCCAGATCCGGCTCGGACAGGGCGGTCTCGAACTGTTCCCTGGCGCGGTCGTCGTCGGAGGTCAGGGCAGTCGCGGCGAGGCTCATCAGGTTCAGACGTGGCGACAGGAGGCCCAGGCGGGCGTCGCGCAGGGCGGTCGCATGCATTGCCGCGTCGGTGCGGCGGCCGGTGTGCAGGGCGGCTTCGACGAGGTCCAGGCCGACCCACAGCGCGGTCGGCCGGTACCGCACGAGCTCGCCCGGCGGGCTGATCAGCGTCGCGTGCTGGTACGCGGCCTCGTGGTCGCCGGCGCCGATGTCGTTGAGCACCCGCGCCTGCCACGCGAAGTAGGTGACACCGGCGGCCTGGTGGGCACCGGCCCACGCTGTCATGTCATCGGTCAGCCGTCGGCCGGCCGCCACTTCGCCACGTCCGGCCGCGACGAGCGCATGCACCCAGTGGAAGTACCAGTGGGAGAAACGGAATCCGTGCTCGGTGCAGATTGCGATGCCCTCGTCGGCGTACTGCAGCGCCTCGTCCCAGCGACCGGAGAGGAAGCCGTCGACTCCCAGGTGCTTGAGCGCGCCCATATGACGTCGGGCCGGCCCCTTGCCCGTTCGGCGCGACCGAGCGAGCTGCTTCTCCGGCCCGCGCAGCAGCGGCAGCCGGTCGGCGAAGAGCGCGGCCGTGCCGATCCTGATGAGCCGGGTCGGGTCCTCGCCGGTGGTCACGGTGTCGATCAGCGCGTCGAGCACGGCGAGCTCACCGGCGGACGCGCGGGCCGGGTCGGAGAACACCGACGCGACGACCCGCAGGAGCGGCGGCGCTCCCGGCGTCAGCCGGCTGACGAGGTCGTGGAAGGTCCGCCACGCCTGTTCGGTACCCATGTACCAGGTGATCAACAGCAGGTTGAACAAGGCCTCGGCCAGTACGGGGTCCTCGCCGTCGAACCCGTGGTCCCCGGCCTCGATCGCGCCTGCCAGCAGCCGATGAGCAGTGGTGAGGTCACCGTCGGAGTTGATCAGCAGGTGTGCGGCCGCGGCCGCGCCGAGCAGCGAGTTCCTGTCCAGGGACCCGGACCGGCGCGCGTCGCCCAGCAGCCGGCTCGCGGTCACAAGCTCCCCGCCGGCCTCCGCCCCGACGTACGCGGCCTCGGCGAGACGCCGGCTCCGGTCCGCGGGGTCGGGACTGAGCTCCGCGGCGCGGATCAGGGCCGCGATGGCGCCGAGCGCGTCACCCTGACGCAGCAGAGCCTGTGCCGCTGCTTCGAGCTGCCCGGCGATGTCCGCGTCCGGGCCGATCGCGGACCCGGCGAGGTGCCGGACCCGGCGCTCCGGAGCGTCGACGACGCCCGCCAGCGCGGAATGGGCCCAGCGCCGTTCCCGTTCCGAGGACGCCTCGACGACCGCCGGCCCGACCAGGGGGTGGCGGAACGTCAGCCGGGTGGCGCTCACCTGGGCCAGCCGGGCGTCCTCAGCAGGGGGCAGGTCGTCGAGGTCGCACGTGCTGCCGCCGGCCATCCGAAGGCGGGGCACCTCGACGGTGCTGCCGAGGGCGCCGAGCAGCAGCATCAGCCGGCACCGCTCGGGCAGTCCCCGTACCCGGGAGGTGAACAGCGCCTGCAGCCGTTCCGACAGCGGCAGAACCTCCGGCAGGGTGGTGAAGTCGGCGCGCTGGTCGCCATCGAGGGCAGACGGCAGTTCGAGCAGTGCGAGCGGGTTGCCCGACGCCGCGGTGAGCAGCCGCTGCCGCACCGCGGGCGCCAGCTCCGGAAAGCTCCGATCCACCAGCATCCGAGCGGCGGAGGTCGGCAACGGCGGCAGCACGACCTCGGCCAACCCGCTGGTCTGGAAGAACCCGCGCTCGGCCGACCTGCAGGCGGCGAGGAAGTCGATCGGACTGCCCACCAGTCGGCGGGCGACGAAGCTGAGCACCTCCGCGCTGGCCCGGTCCACCCAATGCAGATCGTCGATCACCACGAGGACCGGGACGTCGGCTGCGGCGGCCCGGAGCCACAGCAGCGCCGCGTTCGACACCACGAGCCGGTCGGGAACCGGGCCGATCTCGAGCCCGAGCGCACACCGCAGCGCTGTGCGATGAGCCGCGCCGAGCGTGGCCATGTCGTCACCGAGTGGGATCAACAACTGGTTGAGCGCGGAGTAGTTCACGTCCGCCTCGAACTGCACACCTGCGGCCCGCAGAACCCGCGTACCCCGCGCGGCTTCGCCTGCCGCGAACTCGTCCAGCACCGCGCTCTTGCCGACTCCGGCCTCGCCGACGACGAGCAGCGAACCACCGCGCACACCGGTGTCGGCGAAGTACGCCCGGATCGAGCTGATGTCGCCCTCGCGTCCGATCAGCGCCACGACCCGCTCCGCCCGAGACGCGGCGGTATGCGCGGGTCACGCCCGCGCCGGGAGCGAGCGGCTTGCTGGGAGAACCAGGCCGGCGCACGGGGCACCGAACGGTCGGTCGCGGTGCGGTTCACCATGCCCTCATTTCTCGTCGGATTGGACCAATATCGGTGTGAGCCCGATGGGCCCGTCGTCATCGGTCGACGTTGATCTAGGTATGTGGTGGGCGGGCTGGACGAGGTGCCGTGCCGCCTCGCGTCCGCAGGCCGCTGCGTCGTGACCCAAGTCGAGTCATGGTGGAACCGAGGCGGCGGCGAATGCACCGACCACCCCCGTGCGATAGTCAGAATACATGACTAAGTCGGGGAACGTCCCGAACACCGATCCGCCCGGCTCGGCCTGACGCTCCGTGCCGACGCCTGACGCGAGCGTTCGAGTGCGGTTGGCCCGTTGGCGCAGCGCGACACCGGTCGAGCCGTTGATCGTTGCGAGATCCACGTGTCGGGCCCCCTGAGGGGCGGAAAACCGGATCTCGCGGCCATCAACCGGGGCCACCCCCGCGAGTCGCCCGTTTCGGGCGCGCGAGTCGCCCGGTCCGGTCAGTCGCGCGGGTCGTACACCCGCCCGCGCGGGGGCCGTTGATCGGTGCGAGACCCGCGTTTTGGCCGTCTCAAGGGCGAAAGCGCGGATCTCGCGACGATCAGTCGGAGCCGCCCCCGCGAGTCGCCCCGTTCGCGGAGCTCGTGGCCTATCAAGGCTGTGCAGTCGGTCTACCTTCAGGCGTGACTGTTGCCGTCACAGGCCCTTCGACGTGAGGATCTCCCGATGAGCAACATCCCCGTACCGCCCTTCGACCGACGGCAGGCTGCCGCGCCCGTGCTTGCCGCGAAGAAGCGCACCGGTGTGCGCTGGGTCGACCTCGGCAAGTCGATCGGCATGTCCACCGAGTGGACCACCGCCGCTCTTCTCGGCCAGCACCCGCTCACCGATGAGCAGGCCCGCACCCTCGGCTCCGTCCTGGAGCTCGACCCCGCCGTCGTCGAGGCGCTGACCCTGCCGCCCGTCCGCGGCAAGGACGCCGCCGACACGTCCGAGCCGCTGGTCTACCGGCTGCAGGAGATGGTCCAGGTCTACGGCAGCACGATCCACGAGCTCGTCCGTGAGGAGTTCGGGGACGGGATCGTCAGCGCCATCGACTTCGAGCTCGAACTCGAGCGGGTGCCCGACCCGAAGGGCGACCGCGTCCGGATCACGCTGAACGGGAAGTTCCTGCCCTACCGCACCTGGTGACGATCGCCGGTCACGGACGCGGGAACATCTGGCCCGCGTCCGCGACCCCTGTCGACTCGTACCAGCCGCCGCGGATCCGCCGCACCTGCTCCCAGCCCTGTGCGTACTCGGGCACATCGAGGTTCTGCTGCCATGGCTTGATGTCGAGCACCGGCGTGCCGTGACAGACGTCGAGCCCGCGGAACGTGACACCCGAGCCGTCCACCTCGACGACGTTCACGACGCTGAGCCCCAAGGGGTTGGGCCGCGACGGAGTCGGGGCCGCACCCATCCGCGACGAGTACCTCATCGTCGACGCCGGCAAGCTCGCCGGCACCGGAGCGCACTCCTACAGCACCCGCAGCTGACCACAGCACTTCGGAGCCGTAGTGCTGTGGGGAGGTGGCTCACGACAGCACTACGGCTCCGAAACGCGGCTTACACGGCTACGGCCCGCGACAACCTGCGGGCTTCGACGACCAAGCGGCTCCGGTCCCGTCGGCCGGCCACCTCGGCCAAGCCGGGTACGGCCCGGCGCGTAGTGCCGGCGGCGGCGGTGCCGGCGGCCAGTGCGAGCAGGTCGGGGACACCCGCGGGACGCGGCAGCGGCATCCCGAGCAGGGCCGGGAGCGCGCCTGCGGCGATGTCCCACACGGCGGCGTCGACCCCGGTCGCCAGGGTGAGAGCGTCGACGGCGCGCCGCAGCACGATCACCCGCCGTGATGCCAGGTCGCCGAGCACCCGGCCCGTCAGGTCACCGTCGAAATCGTCGCTACCGGCCAGAGTCACGAGGGCGTCGACGGCGTAGAGCCGGTCGGCGCTCCTGCTGGCGGCGAGGCCGTAGACGAGGCAGCCGGCCATGTCGGCTCCGAACGGCCCCCCGCACCGGGCCAGCATCGGGAGCACCCTGCAGGGATCGCCGTTGCGGTCGGGCTCGATCGAGGGCAGCACGTGCGGCCGGAGGTAGCTCGCCACGACCTCCCGGTGTGAGGGCAGGACACCCGGCCACAACGGCGCCGGCCAGCCCCATGAGCTGCGGCCCTCCTCGTCCCAGCTCCGGCTGGTGCCGGCGCGGGCGAGCAGTTCCGCGAGGCCCGGCTCCTCCGTAGGGGCGGTGCGGGCGCCTGGTGCGGTGTCGAGCCAGTGGTGCAGGCGCCGCCCCGCGGGTGAGGTGAGGGCGGCGGCGCGCGCCGTGAATGCTGGATCGGGGTCACGGGGAAGCCGGAGCAGTGCCTGGGTCAGGTCGGCATCGCCCGGTTGCCAGCCGTCGCGCTCGGCGGCCGCGAGTAGCTGGAGCATCCGATCCGGATCGACGTGCCCGTCGGTGGTGGCCGGGGTGGCCAGCAACTCCGGCGGGGCGGTGTCGGCCCGGAACTGATCGGCCAGTTCGACCAGCCTGCGGGTGAACAACGTATTCAGCGACTCTTCCCGGACGTGGTGGTACGACGGCCGCGGCGGCGATGGGGGTTCGTCCACGCCCGCCGCCGCGCGCATCAGGCTCTGGTACCAGCCCCCGGGCCATGGCGAGATGTGCGGCGCCAGCGCCGTGGAGAGCCCGTGCCGGTCGGCGCGGAACCCGCGGACCAGCCCGTCCAGCACCCGCTCCACGAGCGGTACGTCGACGGTGCCCCGCAGCAGCCTGCTCAGCTCGCCCACGAGTTCGCCGACCGAGGCGGTGGGCTGCAGCGGCGGCGCGACATAGGGCGACGCCGGGCCCGGCACCACGACGGGGCCTGCTGCGGGCACGGTCTCCCCCAACAGAGCATGGGCCTGGCGGGCGAGGTCGCCGGTGAGCTCGGCCGCCGCTGCGCGCATCGCATCCCGACCCGCGGTGCCGGCCGCCGACAGATGCCGCGCCACAACCGTCAGCACCTGCTCGGCCAGGTCGACGGCCGCGTTACCCAACCCGCTTGCCAGCGTGGGCACCAGGACGGGCAGGTGAGCGGGGTCGCGCCGGGCCACCGCGTCCAGCCAGCGCAGCTGGGCCCGGACGAGCTTCTTCTCCGGGCGCAGCAGGACCACCTCGCCGGCCTCGGCCAGCACCGACACCGGCAGCCGGCCCGCGTCGTCCAAGGCGCGGAGAGCAAGCTGGGCCGCCTCTGCGACACCGGTCTGAGGGCTGGACAGCAGGCCGAGGTACTCCTGGCTGTGGGCGGCCACCTCGTCGGGAGTGGGCCCGAGGTCGGCGTGCAGGGACAGCACGTCCCGCATCGGAGCGATGCGGTCGCCGGCCCGCATCCGGTACAGGCAGCCGGTGAGCAGCGCGTCCCGACTGACCCGCCCCTGGCGGCACAGCTCCCGCAGGAGTGGCATGCCGCCCCGGCGCATGTCGGCGACGGCGCCGTCGACCTCGAACAGGTGGGGCAGCATCACCGGCAACCACGTGTCCGACGAGAACACGTACGGCTCGCTCGGCGAGCCCAGGACGTAGCGCGCCCAGCCCCGCACCATGCCATCGGTCACCACCGGACCGACGCCGGCGGCGCCGAGCAGCGCGTAGGCCAGCGGCCAGTGCAGATCGACGCTGCCCGGCCGTACGCGCTCGGCCAGCCGGCGCGCCACGGAGGCGATCGCCGGCCGCCCCGGGGCAGCGAGCACCCGTGCGACGTGAACGGCCACCGTCGGGTCGGCGCTGCGGAGCAGCTCCCTGCGGCGCAGCCACAGCACCACCCCGGCAACCGTCGGTAGGCATGCGGCGCCGGCAACCAGCAGAGCGGGCACGTGGGGATGCGGCCGGCCCGGACCGGGGTCCACCTCGTCGCGGTGGGCGCGGACCGTGTCGGCCAGAGCGCGGCGGGCCGGCTCGTCGAGCTCGAGCAACACGTCCGCGACCGCACCGGGGCCGGCGGTCGAGAGCAGGGCACGCAGCCCGTCGCCGTCGAGGCTCATCGGGTCTCCTCCAGGATGGACGGGGCCACCACGGACCGAGCGGAGCAGGGCAGGGCAAGCGGCGGCACCGCGAAGGACGGCTCACTGATCGACACCGCGAGTGCGTGTTTGCACGGGCCGCGACCACCTTGGTGGTCGGCCCACCACGTGCAGGTGCAGCCCAGCCGACCGTCCGACGTGCGGTGCACCAGGTAGCGCCGCTCCCCCGACAGGACCTCGACGTCCTCGCCCACCCGGCGGATGGCGTCGGCACCGGCCAGTGCCCGGGCTCCGGCCAGGCGCGGATGAAGCGCGGCAAGGCGTTCCGGCGCGTAAGGCAACTCCCGGTGGAAGTAGGCGGCCTCCGCGCAGTCGTAGCCGACCAGCCCCGACCCGGCCAGCACCGCGAGCGCGCTGCGGACGCGATCGCGGGAGATCCCTCCGCGCGCCGCCACCGCCTCGATGTCGAGCACCGACGCCCCGACCGACAGCCCCGCGATCAGGTCGGCGTCGGTGACCGCCCGACTCGCCCCGCGTGCTCTCCCGGCATCGGGGCCTTCGGCGGTGGCGGACGAGGCGAGCACCAGGTCGTCGAGCAGCCGACCTTCGCCGGAGAAGCCCCGGTCGACGGCCGGGGACAGCATCAACCAGAACCGCATGCTGCCCAGGTCGAGCTCCCAGCCGCTGCACGTCGCCGGGACACCCGCAGCCACCTGCGGGCCGTAGAGCCGCAGGGATCGCGCAAACCTGAGCAGCGGGCGGAGCGGGGCGAGCCGGTGCGCCGCGGGCAGGCACACGGCTCCGGGCGCCGATGCGGTGGAGGCACGCAGCGATCGGCCGGCCGGCAGCAGCCAGCGCACAGCCGGACCCGCCTGGAGGCGCTGAAAGAACGCGCGCGCGTCGGCGGCCCCCAGCTGCGCACGCGGCTCGAACCCCGCGGCCACCGCCGGTACCTCGGCCAGCCCGCGCAGCCACCTCTCCGGCAGCGGCACCCGCTTCTCCACGAGTGCACCGTCCAGGGTCGCGACGGTCAGGTCGTCGGGGCCGACCGACAGCCGCAGCGGATCACCGGCACCGACCCTGGTCAGCGCCGTGTACAGCGCCGGGTTGATGTCGACATTGGTGGTGCCCTCGTCGAACCACTCGCCGTCCAGCCCGGGCGCGAGCACGTCCAGCCGCGCGTACACCCCGCAGCAGCCCGACAGCGACTCGAAGCGCAGCCGCTCGCCGTCCCCGGTGACCACCGGGTCGCGGTAGGCACTTCCCACCCCGCCCCTTCCCGCCCCGTCCGACATGCGGCCGGTCCGGCGGAAGTCGGTTCGCGCGAGATCCGCAAGCGCAACGAGTGCGGCCGCGGCCACGGCCGGGGCGGTAGCGAACCCGGTGAAGAACCGCGGATGTGCCGACGGCCCCCGCGCCGTGCGGCCGCCTGCCGTATGCAGCACCAGCTTCCGATCCACCAGCGTGGAGGCGGCCCGATAGCCACTCGTGTGCGTCTCGCTACCCATGGTGGTGGAAGGTAGGGCGACCCACCGACACTTCCGGGTGAACGCGTCCACCGGGCTCGATCTCGGTCGAGCGCGCGCCCGCTGCACAACAGCGGCGGCTCTCAGCCCAGGTACGGCTGAGCGTCGGCCCGCAACCCGTCGTCGATCCGCACCCGCATGCGTGGATGGATGTCGAGCCCGTCGAGCGCCTGCGGCTCCACCCAGCGCACCTGTGTCGACTCGTCGCTGGTCGTCAACTCGCCCCCGACCTGCCGCGCCCGGAAGCAGATGGAGAACTCCTGCCGCACCTCGCCGTCCTCGTACGCGATGACGTGCCCGGGGTGCGAGTAGATGCCGACGAGGTCGACGATCTCGACCTCGACGCCCGTCTCCTCCAGCGCCTCCCGCACCGCCGCGGACGGCGTGGACTCCCCCACCTCCTGCCCGCCGCCGGGCAGAGCCCACTGACCGTTGTCGGCACGCTCGATCATCAGCACCCGGCCGGCCTCGTCCTGGACGAACGTGGTCACACCGACGACGAGGCTGTTGGGCTTCGGCGCTGACGGGTCGTCGAGGTAGTCGATCTTCGGCACGCAACCTTGCTACCACCCCGGCGGCTCGGTGGTAACCCGGACGCGCACGCCACCGCCCGCGAGTCGCCCACTTCCCGCCCGCGAGTCGCCCGATCCGTGCCCGCGAGTCGCCCACTTCCCGCGCGCGAGTCGCCCCATCCTGCGGGCATCTCGCGAAGATCGCTCCGAGATCAGCCGATCCGCCCTCCGCAGGGCCAACAGCCGGATCTCGGACCCGATTACACTGATGATCAAGAGAGATGGTCTGAGACCCGAGCCGGGCCGGCGAAGAATCAACTTCGCAACACATACACCCACGCCGAAGCACCGGAGCGCAGCGGCGCGCGGACGCGTTCGTAGTCGTCCACCTCGTAGCGGTCGGCCGCGACGATCTCGTCCTCCGTCAGCTCGAACACCGTGCCCGCAACCTCCGCCGCAGGTTCCACCGACCGGCGCAGAGCCGGATGCCGGTCGCTCCCGCTCGCGGCGATCACCGCCGGGTCGGTGATCACGAGCGTGCCCACCTCGAAACCCACGATCGCGTCCCGCCGACCCGCCAGCTCGCGGCCGAACGTGGCGACCTGCACCTCCCGCTGCTGCAGAGTGCCGTAGGAGAACAGGGCGTGCGCTTGCATGAAGGACCTCTCAGAACGGGAAGGAAGCTCGGTACGGGAAGCGGTTGGCCGGCGCCCAGTATTGCGCGGCGGCACGGTCGCAAGTGCCACTACAGTCTCGTGGCGGCCGTGATCGAAGTGGGGATGTCATGCCAGGTGGTTGGGAATGGCTCACCGTGGCGGGAGTCCTGCTCTCACTCTTCGGGGCTCAGCGGCACCTGGGCATGGTGCGCTTTGTGGGGCAGTCGGCCCGGGTGTTCAGGAGTGCGATGAAGGACCCCGGGGAAGAGAGCGACAAGGCGGCCCGGATTCCCGTCGAGTCGGCTATCGAGCTGCCGCAGTCGATGACTTCAGGCGGGACGGCGACACCGGCCACGCAGCCGCCGCGGAGTAACGGCGTCCGATGATGGCGAAGTTCTCACTGCGTCGATCCGGCCGGAAACCGGCGAACCCCGACGGCGCGATGTCACTCGTCGAGCACCTGTACGAGCTACGGTCGCGGCTGACGATCGCTCTGGTGGCCATCGCCGTCACGACGATCTTCGGCTACATCTGGTACGAGGTCGAGATCTTCGGTCTGGCGAGCCTCGGTGCCTGGTTGAAGGGCCCGTACTGCGAGCTACCGGCGACGTCTCGGGGGCAGTTCACCACGGACGGCGCGTGCACCCTCCTGGCCACAGGCCCGTTCGAGGCGTTCAACCTTCGGCTCAAGGTCGCCATGACGGCGGGCGTCGTGCTGGCCTGTCCGGTCTGGCTGTACCAGGTGTGGGGGTTCATCACCCCCGCGCTGCACGTCAAGGAGCGCCGCTACGCCCTGAGCTTCGTGTCGGTGGCCACGGTCCTGTTCGTCGTGGGAGCACTTCTGGCCTACCTGGTTGTGAGCCAGGGGCTGTACTTCCTGCTCACCATCGGCAACGAAGTACAGACCACAGCCCTGTCCGGTGACGGGTACTTCTCGTTCTTCATCGGCCTGCTGGTGATCTTCGGAGTCAGCTTCGAGATCCCGCTGCTGGTCGTCATGCTCAACATCGCGGGCATCGTCTCCTACGCACGACTCAAAGCCTGGCGCCGAGGGTTGACGTTCGGGCTTTTCGCCTTCGCGGCGATCGCCACTCCCGGCCAGGACCCTCAGTCGATGCTGGCGCTCGCGGTGGCACTGGTCCTGCTGTTCGAGCTCGCGATCCAGGTGACCCGTCTCAATGACCGACGCCGGGACAAGCGGCGGGCTGCAGAGGGCCGGGACGACTGGGACCCCGACGCACCATCGCCGATCGACACCAGCCCGAGCGGGATCGACACCACACCGAGCACGATCGAGGCGCCGGTTCCGCTCGATCCGCAGGCCGGCTTGGTCACGCCACCCACGGCAGAGTCGACACCTGGCCGCCTCGACGATGTGCCATAGCTCGAGGCGCGTCCCCTAAGTTGGCCATTACAGGCACGGGCGGAGAGAGGTGCGCGATGCCGAAGATCATCGGAGGCTCGCTGCATGCCCACCGCCAGCAGGTGCGGGCGCGGGTCTTCGAGGTGCTGCGCACCCAGCTCTACGAGCGGGGGTTCGACGCCGTCACACTCGCCGGGGTCGCGGCGGAGGCCGGCCTCGGTCGTACCGCCATGTACAACCACTTCCCCGACAAGGAAAGCCTGCTCGTCGCCTTCGTCGAGGCCGAGGCGGCCCACTACGTCGACCGGCTGCGCGAGGCCGTCGACGCGGTTCCCGACCCGGTGGCCAAACTCGCCACGTTCGTGCGGCTGCAGCTACGCGTGCTCGCCGAGTACCACCTCCCGCCGGGCACTGCGCTGACGTCCGCGCTCGCCCCGGCCGCGTACCGGCGGATCAGTGCGCACGCCGACCCGATCACCGAGCAGTTGCGCGAGATCCTCGACGCCGGCCGGCGCGCAGGGTGGCTGCCGGACGAGGATCCGGACATCCTGCTCCCGATGATCACTGCGGCGCTGGCCAGCCGCCAGGTTGTCGACGTGCCGCCTGAGCAGCTGGATCGGGCCGTCGAGGCCGCCGTCCGGTTCGTGTTGCGAGCGGTCGGAGCGAGCGAGGTCGACGAGACGGCAGCGAAATAAGGCTCGCCTTACTCGCGGCGATGACCTATGGTCTTTCTGACAAGGTGTCAGATCGTTGCCCCGAGGAGACGCCCATGCCGGTGACCACGGACCTCGTCTCGGCCCCGTTCTCCGCGACGCTTCGCGCCTCCACCAGAGCCGTTCACGAGCGCGCCAACCACTCCGGCTACATGAACGCATTGTTGGGCAACAAGCTCACGCTGGCCGGCTACACGCAGCTCGCGATCCAGTACTACTTCATCTACCAGGCGATCGAGCAGGTCAGCGACACCATGGCCGGCGACGACACCGGTCGCGAGTTCGTCTTCGACGAGCTCCGCAGGCTGCCGAAGCTCGAAGCCGACATGGCGTTCCTCGTCGGGCCGGACTGGCGAGAGACGATCCGCCCGCTCCCCGCCACCGAGTCCTACGTGCGACGCATTCACGAGGCGTCGGTGTGGGCAGGCGGCTTTGTCGCCCACCACTACACCCGGTACCTCGGCGACATCGCGGGCGGCCAGATCATCCGCCGGCTGCTGGCCACGAACTACGGCCTCCTCGACAAGGGCGCACTGTTCTACCACTTCGACGAGATCGGCAGCGCCCCGGCGTTCCGCGACCGCTACCGCGCCAAGCTCGACGCCGCCCCGTGGAACGAGACCGACCGAACCAGGGTCGTCGACGAGACGCTCATCGCGTTCGAGTGCAACGTCGCGGTGTTCGCCGAGCTCGCCGAGGACATACACCGGTACCAGGCGGCGTAAGGCCGCCACGCTGCCGGCCGTACGTCGACGCAACTCGTAGGCGACGGTCGGCCACTCTTTCTCCCGTGACCCTGCGCGCTACTGCACTGTCACCGGACTGCTCGCACTCCGGCCCATCCCGACTCACCGTGCGCAGGGACAGAGGCGGACTTCCCCTCCCTCACGCCTCCTCCACGTATGCTAACGTCCGTTATAGTAACGGACGTTAGCCTATGCGGGAGTAACCATGCTGCAGCAGCTGGGGCAGGCACTCGACGCCCAGGACGCCACCGCGTTGACCAAGGCGCCGGTCGGCGAGACGGGTCGGCGGCTGGGCGGCCCCAGGCCGGGCAGCGGCGTGTGATGGCCAGGACCTCGCTGATCAACCGGGTCCCTGCCGCCGTCCTGTCGTCGCCGCTACACCCGCTGATGAGCACCCGGAGGCTGGTTCTGACGTTCGTCGGCCTCCGCAGTGGCGTGCGGTATGCCACCCCGGTGAACTACCTGCAACGCGGCCGTGAGCTGCTCATCACCACCAACAGCAGGTGGTGGCGCAACCTCGCCGGTGGTGTACCGGTTGAGCTGCGGCTGCGGGGACGCAGGGTCGGCGCCCGTGCCGAGGTCGTGCGCGAGCCCGATGCCGTTGCCGAGGCGCTCACCGCGCTCGTGCGCGACCACCGCCCTTACGGGCGATGGGCACACGTCCGGGTCCGTGCCGACGGCACCCCGGACGCTGCCGACGTGCGAGCGGAGGTCGAGCTCGGCCGGGTCCTGGTGCGGGTGCAGCTCCCCGACGACACGATCGCCCCGTGACCGCGAGCCACCGCCGTCGCCGCGGCACCGGGCATGAACTACGCGACCTCGTGGTTCGCGTCGCGACCGACCTGCTCGCGCAACTGGGCGACGTCGACGCGGTCACGATGCGCAGCGTTGCCACCGCAGCCGGAGTCACGACACCCTCGGTGTACCGCCACTTCCCCGACAAACAAGCGCTGCTCCGCGTGGTGATCGCCGAGCGATTCGCCGCCTTCACCGACGAGCTCCGGACCGCCGCCGACTCGGCAGGCGAGGCGCCCTTGCTTCGCCTCGCGGCGATGTCGCGCGCCTACGTGCGGTCCGGCCTGCGCCAGCCGGGGCACTACCGCGTCCTGTTCAGCGCCACGAACGCAGGCCCGGCAGGCCTGGGCCTCGATCCCGACACCGAACACCCCGGCGCGGCATCTCACCGGGCCCTGCTCGACGCCGTCGCCGCCTGCCTTCATGCCGGGCGACACGACGCGGCGCCCCTGCTGGCGACCGAGCTGTGGGCCTCCCTGCACGGCATCGTCGATCTGCGCATCACCAAACCCGACATGCCATGGCCCGACCCTGACGCCCTGATCGACGCGGCCCTGACCGCCGTCCGTGCCGCCGCAGCACCGCGACCCCAGGAGGCACCGTGAACCTGCTGACCCTCGCCACGTTGCTCGTCACCGGATTCATCTCCTGCGCGGAGTTCGGCTCCTACGCCTTCGTCCACCCAGTGCTGCGCCGCCTCCCCGCCACCGAGCGCATCACCGTCGAGCAGGGCCTGCTCGCGACCTTCGGACGTGTCATGCCCATCGGGATGACCCTGTGCGTCGTCCTCGCCATCGCCGTCGCGGCCGATGGGTCGGCCCCCGCGCCGCTGTCCTGGGCCGCAGCCGCCGCGTTCGCCGTAGCTGTGGCGTCCACCGTCGTCGTCAACGTCCCGATCAACGCCGCCACCGGACGGTGGGACGCCGCGAACCCACCCGCCGACTGGGAGCGAACCCGCCGCCGCTGGGAATCGTTCCAAGGCGTGCGCTCCTGGCTGATGCTCCTCGGATTCGTGCTGACCTGCGCAGCCGCCACCGCCTGACCGACCGCCGTCCTCGCTCAGCAGGCGACCTCAGCCTCCAGCTCCAGCTCCAGGCGAACCGGCTCACCGGCGCCCACCGACACCGGCTCGCCCTGCCGGATCGGCCCGCGAGCCCGCGAGCACCGCACCGACACCGTCACGTCGGCATCAGATATCAGAACGGCACGTGCCGTCGATCGCCCCAGGTCCCATTCCAGCTCGGCGACGGTGACCCGGTTCCGGCACCGGACCCCCCTGATCCGCCCGCGCGCCCATCGCAGAGGTAGCGCGGGGAGCAGCTCGACCACCCCGGGGCGGGAGTCGACCAGCGCCTCGACGATCACTGCGGGGATCGCGTGTGCGCCGTCGGCGTTGTAGGTCTGCAACCCGGGGTTGTGCGAGGTCATCAAGGACCGGAACACCATGTCGTTGCCGACGATCTTGGCCAGGTTCACCTCGACGAGGTCGGGGGCCTTCAGCCGGGCCGCACACAGTGCGCGGTGCAGGCTCCCGTGTGCCGAGAGGTTCTCGTCGCCGCGCCGGACGAGCGCGCGGAGCGCGGCCGCTGCCAGCTCGGGCGTGCCATCCGGGGTGATCTCGTGCAGTGGCCAGACCGGGTACAGGTGGCTGACGTGGCGGTGATCGTCCGGGGTGCGGAGCCCCGGCCACGCCCACTCGGCGAGCGCGCCGTGTTCGTCGACCACGTATTCCGGCAGCCGCTTCAGCAGGCTCCGCCAGCGCTCCACGGCCGGCTCCTCGATGTCGAGCCGGGCGCACGCCTCGGCGGCCGCGGACAGCGCGTGCCGGGCGGCCGCGATGTCCATCGTGGCGTTCACCCCGGCCACCCCGGTGCACCCGGCCGGTCCCACCTCCGGCGAGTAGGACGGGACGAGCACCAGTGAGCCGTGGTCGTCTTCGCGCGCCAGGAAGTCCTCGAAGAACAGCGCCGCTTCCACCAGCCACGGCGCCAGCGGATCGGCCAGGAACTCGTCGTCGCCGGTGACCTGCCAGTGCTCCAGCAGCGGGTACAGCAGCCAGTCGGCGCCCGCGACCCACATCGCCCACGGCCACTCGGCGTCCAGGTGGAACAGGCGCCCGTGCTCGCCGTCCGTCCGGCTGGGTGCGAGCACGCCACGCGCTCCGAACACGGCCCTGGCGTTCTCGCGCCAGTCGTCGATCTGGCCCTCGATCAACGCTCGTAGGCTCTCCACCACCTCGGGCAGCGCAGTGGTGCCGGCGCCGGCCAGCTGCAGGTTCAGATTGGCGTCGGTGGTGAAGTCCCCCGACCAGGCCGCACCCCACTCCCCCAGCCACAGCCCGGTGAGCCGCGGCGGCAGCACACCGCTGGAGCTGATCAGTGTGTAGCGCCCGGCATGGAACATGGCCTCGAGCAGGGCCGGGTTCGCACCCGGATCCCGGCCCTGCGCCGCCAGCAGTTCCCCCACCGGCTTCGCTCGCTCCGTCGGCGAGACGCCGAGGTCCAGCTCCACGCGGTCGTACATCGCGGTGTGCAGAGCGGTGTGCCGACTCAGCAGCTGCTCGTACCCGGCCGGGAGCACGTGCAACCGTTCCCGCAGGAGCCGCTCGTCCGGCGGCCCCTCCTCCCGGTCCAGCACCGTCACCAGCAGGAGCCGGGACGCTCCGCGCACGACAGCGCGGTCGCCGTCCCCGCCGACCGGCCCATCGACCGTGACGATCCGGGTGACACCGGTGAACCCGTGCGCCCCGAGACCGGCCGGGTAGGCACCCCGGAGCGTGATCAGGGCCTCTCGTGCGTCTCCGACCTCGACCACGGAGGAGTACCCGACACCGGCAGGCCGCCCGGGCAGGTCACCCGAGAGCCGCACCGCCACGTCGAGCGCGGGCCCGGCGAGCTCGTACACCAGCACCCGGTCCGCGCGGGAGACGAAGGCCCGGCTCCGCCACGCACCTGCGATGTCCGTCCAGGCGGCGCGCACCTCGCCCGTGCGGAAGTCGGTCTCCCTCCGGTAGCCCTGCGCCGGAGCCGGGTTCGCCCGGTCCAGCTCGACCACGAAGCCGGGGTGGAAGGGCTGGGTCCAGGCCAACCGCCTGCCGTCGGAGAAGGCTCGCTGCGCAGCCTTCGCCTCGCCTGCGAGCACGAGGTCCCGCACCTCGTCGAGCCGGTCGGCGACGGCAGGCGGCGACATCTGGCGCGACCCGTTCGGGAGCACGAGCCGGTGGTGGTTGACGATCAGCCGCTCGCTGAAGGGATCACCGAGTGCAATCAGGCCGCACTCCCCGTTCCCGGAGAGGAATCCGTCCTCCCAACGCGCCGCGGGGGCCGTGTCGTGGATCCCGTGGCGGGGCCCCGTCCCGGGCGGGATCACCCCTTGAAGGCCCCGTCCAGGATGCCGTTGACCATCTTGCGCCCGACGAACACGAACAGCACCAGCAGCGGGAGCGTGGCCAGGAACGAGCCGGCCATGGCCAGGCCGAGGTCGATGTCGAAGCTGTTCTGAAGCGCCTTGATGGCGATCTGGGCGGTGAACCGCTCCGGCGACTTCAGCACGATGAACGGCCAGAGGAAGTCGTTCCAGGCCTCCACGAAGCCGAACAGGCCGAGCACGAACGCCGCCGGTCGCACGATCGGGAACGCGATGCGCCAGAAGATCTGCCAGGTGCTCGCGCCGTCGATGCGCGCGGCCTGGATCAGCTCGTCGTTGAGGGTCGTCACGATGTGCTGGCGCATCCAGAAGATGCCGAACGCGCTGGCCAGCCCCGGCACAGCCACCGCCTGCAGCGTGTCGACCCACCCCAGCCAGGAGACGATCATGTACTTCGGGATGACGGCGAGCTGCGTCGGCACCGTCATCGTGAGCACGACGACGAGGAACAGCGCGTCCCTGCCGCGGAAGCGCAGCTTCGCGAACGCGAAGCCGCCCAGCGCGCAGAGCACCGCCTGCCCGACGCCGATCGTGGTGGCGATGACCAGGCTGTTGATGATCGATTGCAGGAACGGGACCGTGTCGAAGACGAGGCCGGCCAGCCGGAAGAAGTTCTCGCCGGGCAGGATCTCCGGCGGCATCTGCGTGGCGGTGGCCGAGTCGGTCGACGCGACGATGAACATCCAGTACAGCGGGAACAGCGAACCGAACGCGGCGACGCCCAGCAGCAGGTAGGTCCACCACCGCACTCGGCCGAGGCGACCCCCCGCCCGGCTGCTCCTGGCCGCGGGCGGCGCGCCGGTCAGCGTGGCGCCGATCGTCGTCGCGGCCGTCGTGTCGCTCATCGCCGCCCTCGCTGGCGCTCGGGCGACCGCTTCGCGGACGCGCTGCGCCCATGACTCGCTCGCTGCCGCTCGCTCATCGTCCCTCTCCTCGGATCCGGCTGGAGAGCAGGTAGTTGACCGCGGCGATCAGGATGATCATCACGAACAGCGCGACGCCGATCGCCGAGCCGTAGCCGAACTCGTACCGGCCGAAGCCCTGCTCGTAGAGGAACAGCGTGAGCGTCTGGCACTGCCGGACGGCCCCGCACGTGAGGTTCGTCGTACGGGCGACCAGCAGCGGCTCGGTGAAGACCTGCAGCCCGCCGATCGTCGAGGTGACGATCGTGAAGATGATGATCGGTCGCAGCGCCGGGACGGTGATGTGGCGGAACTGCTTCCACCCGCCGGCGCCGTCGATCGACGCCGCCTCGTAGACGTCGCGCGGCACCGCCTGCAGCGCCGCCAGGTACAGCAGGGTGTTGTAGCCGCACCAGCGCCACGCGACCATCACGGCGATCATGAGGTGGCTGCCCCACACGGTCTGCACGAAGTCGATCGAGGAGATCCCGACCAGGCCGAGCAGCCAGTTCAGCAGGCCGTAGTCGCGGTCGAACATCTGCGCGAAGACGATCGCGGTGGCCGCCACCGAGGTGATGAAGGGGACCAGGATCGACATCCGGAAGAACACCGCGGCCCGCAGCCGGGCGTGGTTGAGCACGTGCGCCAATACCAGCGCGATCGCCAGCTGAGGGATGGTCGACAGCAGCCAGATCCTGATCGTGTTGCTCGTCGCGTTCCAGAACCGCGGGTCGGCAAGCATCCGGGTGAAGTTGTCGACGCCGGTGAAGGTCTGGTCGCCGATCGGGTTCCACTCGAACAACGCGATGTAGAACGTGGCCAGGAACGGGATGAGCCCGAACACCCCGAAGATCACGAAGAACGGCGCGATGTAGGCGTACGGCGCGATCCGCTCGCGGAACGGGAGGGTCCACCCCCCGACGCGCTTGGGCGCGCCGGGGGACGGAACCTGCTTGGCCGGCAGGGTCGCGGTCACGAGACCCACCCACGGTGGCGGCGCATCGTGGTTATTTCCCGACAGCCGTGCGGATGTTGTTCACGGCGTCGTCCCAGGCCGTGGCCGGGTTGCCCGAACCCTGCTCGACGTTGGTGAGGGCGTTGAGGAACTCCGAACCGATGGTGGCGGTATCGGGCCCCATGTGGAACGGCTTGATCCCCAGCACGGCCTGGGTGTAGATCTGCCCGGTCGGCGCGCCGGAGAAGAACGGGTCGGCCTGGTCGGTGAGCTTCGGGTCGTCGTAGACGGCGGGCGTGGTCGGCAGGGACCCGACGTCGAGGAAGTGCTCGAGCTGGCGCTGCGGCGACTGCATCTCCTTGATGTAGTTCCAGGCCGCCTCGGGGTTCTCGGCCCTGGCCGGGATCGCCAGGTAGCTGCCGCCCCAGTTGCCCGCGCCGCCGGGGATCGTCGCGACGTCCCACTTGCCGCTCGTGTCGGGCGCCGCCCGGCGGATCTGGTCCAGCATCCACGCCGGCGCGGACACGACCGCGAAGTCGCCGCGGGGCAGCGCGGCATTCCAGGCGTCGGCGCCGAAGGAGATCTTGGCCGAGATGCCGGCCTCGAGCGCCTTGAGCGTGGTGTCGAACGCCGCCTTGACCTCCGGGTTCCTGTCGTAGATCAGGTTGCCCGCGTCGTCGTAGTACTTCTGCGAGACCTGGTTGACGGCCTGGTAGAACACGCTGGTAGGCGCGTTGTCGACGAACGGCTTGCCGGTCGCGGCCACATACTTCTTGCCGGTCTCGATGAACGCGTCCCACGTCGGCCACAGCTTGGAGACCGACTCCCGGTCGGTGGGCAGGCCGGCCGCGGCGAACAGATCCGTGCGGTAGACGACGGCCATGCCGCCGACATCGGTGGGAATCCCGATGATCTGTCCGTCTTCCGCCGTCGCCTGCTCCATCACCCAGTCCAGGTAGTCGCCCTTCATCTGGTCGGCGCCGCGCTCGCGCAGGTCGAGGAAGTTCTGCGGCTGCTGCACGAACTTGGGCATGTCGTCGCCCTGGATGAGCACCAGGTCGGGCACCTTCCCGCCGGCGAGGGCCGTGGTCAGCGCCTGCGCGGTCTCCGTCGTGCTGCCGACCTCGGTCAGCTCGACCTTGATGTCGGGGTGGCTGCGTTGGTAGATGTCGACGTCGTGCTGCTGGTCGATCCCGCTGAACGACCAGAACTCGAACGACTTCGGATCGCCACCGCCACCGGATGCGGAGCCCGGTGAACAGGCCGCGCTCGCTGCGAGCGCGGCCGCAGCGAGCAGTACCAATGAGCTGGAGCGGAGTCTCACGACGATGTGCCTCCGGTCGAAAGTTTCGGATCGGGAGAGGAAGAGGCGTTGCGCTCGATGCGTGGCGTGACTGTAATGAGCGACACAGTATAACGTCAAACCTACCCAGACGAGACCCTCGGATTGGCCGGGCTTTTCCGAAAGTTTCGGCGAATCTCCGCGCGCATCCCGCTATCCCTGCCGCTCGCATCGCCGACCACGTGAGGAATGTTCATGCCAACGTCGACCGCCCGCGCCGTGATCGACCTCGACGTCACGGGTCCGACCATCAGCAGGCACCTGTACGGCCACTTCGCCGAGCACCTCGGCCGCTGCATCTACGGCGGGTTCTGGGTGGGCGAGGACTCACCGATCCCCAACGAGAGCGGCCTGCGGCTCGACGTCGTCGAAGCCCTGCGCGCGCTGGAGATTCCCAACCTGCGCTGGCCGGGGGGTTGCTTCGCCGACGCCTACCACTGGCGCGACGGCGTCGGCCCGAAACAGGATCGCCCGGTCATGGTCAACTCCTTGTGGGGCGACGTCGAGGAGAACAACCACTTCGGCACCCACGAGTTCCTGGCGCTGTGCGATCTCCTCGGCGCCGAGCCCTACGTCAACGGCAACGTCGGCTCGGGGACCGTTCAGGAGATGAGCGAGTGGGTCGAGTACCTCACCCGCGACGGCGACTCACCGATGGTCCGGCTGCGCAAGGCCAACGGCCGCGAGAAGCCGTGGAAGGTCCCGTTCTGGGGCATCGGCAACGAGGCGTGGGGCTGCGGCGGGCACATGCGCGCGGACACCTACGCCGACCTCGCGAGTCGCTACGCGACGTTCCTGCACAACCACGACGGCAACGAGCTGTACCGGATCGCCGCCGGTGCCGCGGACGACGACCTCGCGTGGACCGAGGCCCTGATGAAGGTCGTGAGCTGCCTCGGCTGCACGAGCCGACCTCGCGGCATCTTCGAAGCCATCTCGTTCCACTACTACTCGTTCGCCGGCGACGGGATCTCGAAGGGCTCGGCCACCGAGTTCACCGATGAGCAGTACTACCGGACGATGCTCAAGGCATCCGACATCGATCGCGTGATCGCCGGCCACAGCGCGGTGATGGACGCCTACGACCCACAACGGCGGGTCGGGCTGGTCTGCGACGAGTGGGGCACCTGGTGGGAGGCCGAGCCGGGAACCAACCCGCGCTTCCTGTACCAGCAGAACACCCTGCGCGACGCCCTCGTCGCGAGCCTGCACTTCGACATCTTCCACAAGCACGCCGCCCGGCTCCGGATGGCGAACATCGCCCAGACCGTCAACGTGCTGCAGGCGATGATCCTCACCGACGACGACGGCGGCCTCGTGCTCACCCCGACCTACCACGTGTTCGCGATGAACAAGGGCCACCAGGACGCCGCATCGGTACCGGTGCACCTGGTCGAGAAGCCGGCTGCGGTGACGATGGGCGACGACGAACTCGACCCCCTGTCGGTCTCCGCCAGCACGAAGGACGGCAAGGTGCTGGTCTCGCTGAGCAACCTCACGCTCGACACCGACACGACCGTGCGGCTCGACCTGCGCGGCCGGGTGGTGACGGCCGCCCGGGCCCGGATCCTCACGGCCGACAAGCCACAGGGCCACAACTCGGCGACCGCGCCGGACACCGTGGCCCCGGCCGACCTCGACGTCACGCTGCGACCCGGAGCGCTCGGGGCGGCGGAGCTGATCGCGGTGCTGGCGCCGCACTCGTTCGCCACGGTCGAGCTGTACCTGGAATGACGGTCAGGGACGTCGGGTGGTTTCCCGCTCCACGATCCGTGGTTCCGGCATGACCACCCGGGCCGCCCCGCCGACCGGCGGTGCTTCGATCCGCTCCATCAGCAGCGCACAGATCGCGTCCGCCATCTCGTCGTTCCCGGGCTCGACGGTGCTGAGCCCGGGAACGGTGAACCTGCTGTCGTCGAGGTTGTCGAACCCGATCACCTGGACGTCCTCAGGGACCCTGCGGCGAGCCTCGGTCAGAGCGCGCAGCGCACCGACCGCCGCCGAGTCGGTCAGAGCGAAGACCGCATCGAACACGACATCTCGACCGACCAGATCCCGCACCGCTGCGTGGCCGTCGTGAACGCCGAACCCGCAGGAGACGATCAGCTCCTCGCAAACCGCCGTACCGGTGGCTGCGTGCGCGTCCCGATATCCGCGTGTCCGCAAGCCCGGCATCGTCTCCTCCGGCACCCCGACGACGCCGCCGAGCAACGCGATCCGCCGCGCGCCGGAGCGGATCAGGCGCTCGGTCGCCATCCGTGCGCCTCCGACGTTGTCCATGATCACGTGGTCGAACCGTGCCGGAACCGCCTTCTCGCCGAGCAGGACGACCGGCGTGTCGAGGCTGAGCCGATCGAGGTCGGCTACCTCGCCCGCGACGACGCTGAGCACGAACCCGTCGTAGCCGGTCAACCGCGGCGCGGTGAGGGCGTCCAGCTCAGCCACCCGACTTGCGCCCGTCTTCTCCACCGCCAGCCGCATCCCGTGAGCCGCGAACCGATCCGCCAGCCGCTCCGCGAGTTGGGCGTAGTAACCGGGCGCGAAGCTCGGCACGGCCAACCCGATCGCCCCGGTCCGGCCCATCCGCAGGTTCCGGGCGGTCCGGTTGACCTGATAGCCGAGCTCGGCGATCACCGCCAACACCCGCCGCCTCGTCGACTCGCTCACCCGCTGCGACCGCCCGTTGATCACATTCGAGACGGTCATCGTGGAGACTCCCGCGCGGCGGGCGACGTCGGTCATGGTCACACCGCTCCACCGACGTCCTGCGGCTCCGTTCACTCTCCACCTTCTCGCCCGACCGTCCGGCAGAGACTACGCATCCCCACCGGCGCCGGTGCGCCGTCTCTTCCCCCTCCTCCGTTCGGCATCTCGAGCGATCCCTGCACTCCTGGCAGCCGTCAGCCGAAGCCGCGTCTCGCCAGCACCCGCTGCAAGACCACGAAGACCAGCAACAGGAGACCGATCACTATCCGCGACCACCAGGAGCTGAGGGTCCCCTCGAACGAGAGGATCGTCTGAATGGTGCCGAGCACCAGCACGCCCAGCACCGAGCCGAGCACGAACCCGGAACCTCCGGTTAGCAGCGTGCCCCCGATGACGACGGCGGCGATCGCATCGAGCTCCATTCCCACGGCGTGCAGGCTGTAGCCCGAGAGCATGTAGAAGGTGAACAGCAGCCCGGCGAGCGCCGAGCAGGCCCCGCTGATCACGTACACGCCGACGCGTGCCTGTGCCACTTTCAGCCCCATCAGCATCGCCGACTGCGGGTTGCCGCCGACGGCGTAGACGGTCCGCCCGAACCGGGTCAGGTGCAGCACGTACACCGCGATCACGACCACGACGATCGCGACGAGCACGCTCGGGCTGACGAACAGCTCGTCACCCAGCGGCACCGCGGTCTGGGCGACCGTGCGGAACAGCGGGTCGTCGATCGGGATCGACTCGACGTCGATCACGTAGCACAGGCCGCGGGCCAGGAACATCCCGGCGAGCGTGACGATGAAGGGCTGGATCTCCAGGTAGTGGATCACCGCGCCCATCGCGAGCCCGAAGACGGCCCCGCCTGCCAGCACCAGGAGCATGACGAGGGCCGGCGACCAGCCGGCGCGCAGCAGCGCGGCGACCACCATCGTCGAGAGGGCGACGACCGACCCGACCGACAGGTCGATGCCCCCGGTGAGGATCACGAACGTCATCCCGACGGCGAGCACCACCAGGAACGAGTTGTCGATCAGCAGGTTGAGCAGCACCTGCCCGGACGCGAAGGACTCGTAGCGCAGCCCTCCCCCGGCGAACATCAGCACGAACAGCGCGAACGTCACCACCACGGGCAGGAAGCGGGTGGGCACCCGGCGCCCGGCCGCGTGCCGCACCCGCTCGGCGAGCGCGGTCACCGCCCGCTCCCCGCGGTCTCCGCCGGGACAGCTGGCACTGCCGGCGGCGGGGCGTCGTCGCGGCGGCGGCGCCGTCGCAGCAGCGCGCGGACCTTCGGTGCCTGCGCCAGGAACACGAGGATCACGACGAGCGCCTTGAACACCAGCGACACCTCCGGCGGGATGCCGACCGAGTAGATCGTGGTGGTCAGCGTCTGGATCGTGAGCGCGCCCAGCAGCGTGCCGGCGATCGAGTACCGCCCGCCGGCGAGCGACGTGCCGCCGATGACTACGGCGAGGATCGCGTCGAGCTCCAGCCACAGGCCGGCGTTGTTGGCGTCGGCGGCGTTGACGTTCGAGCTGATCATCAGACCGGCCACGGCCGCGCACAGCGCCGCGAAGACGTAGACCGTCCAGACGATGCTCTGCGAGCGCACGCCTGCCAGCCGGCTGGCCTCGGGGTTGATTCCGACGGCCTCGACGAGCGTCCCCAGTGCCGTGCGCCGGGTCACGAGCGCTACCAGTGCGTACACCGCGGCGGCGACGACCACCGTCAGCGGCACGGCGAGCAGCGCGCTGCCGCTGATCCCCGCGAAGAACCCGTTGTTCACGGTGATGATCTGCCCGTCCGTGACGAGCTGGGCGAGCCCGCGGCCTGCCGTCATCAGCACGAGCGTCGCGATGATCGGTTGGATGCCGAGCCGGGCGACGAGGAACCCGTTCCACGCGCCGAGGGCCGCCGCCAGCGCGAGGGCGAGCCCGATCCCGGCGAGCGCGGTGGCGGGGCTCGCCGGGTCCGGGCTGCTCGCGATCCACGTGCAGGCCACGGCGCCGGAGATCGCGACGACCGTGCCGACGGACAGGTCGATGCCGCGCGTCGCGATCACCAGCGTCATGCCCAGTGCGGCCAGCGCCAGCGGGGCGCCGTTGTGCAGGATGTCGATCAGGCTGCCGTAGAGCCGGCCGTCCTGCAGGCGCACGGCGAAGAAGCTCGGCGTCACCGCCAGGTTGAGCAGCAACAACGCGACGAGCGGCCATATCGGTCTGCGCAGCAGGTCACGCACGGGCGCCTCCCCCGGTGGCGATCAGCTCCATGACCCGATCCAGTTCGACGTCCTCCCCTGCCAGCTGCGCGACGGGCCGGCGATCGCGCAGCACCAGCACCCGGTCGGACAGGCGCACCACCTCGTCCAGTTCCGCGGAGATGAACACGACGGCGGTGCCCTGGCGCGCCTGCTCGGCCACGAGGGCCTGGATCTGGGCCTTCGCGCCGACGTCGATGCCCCGGGTGGGCTCGTCGAGGATGAACAGCCGGGGCTGTGTGATCAGCCACCGCGCCAGCAGCACCTTCTGCTGGTTGCCGCCCGACAGGTTGCCCAGGAGGGCATCGGGGTCGGCAGGGCGGATGTCGAGCAGCTCGATCCAGCGCCGCGCGAGGTCGTCCTGCTTGCGTCGCGGGATGCGGCGCATCCAGCCGCGGGAGGCCTGCATGGCGAGCACGATGTTCGCCCGTACCGACAGGTCCGCCACCACGCCCTCGGCCTTGCGGTCCTCCGGGCTGAAGGCGATCCCGGCGTCGATGGCGGCCCGCGGCGTGCGCAGCCGCACCGGGCGCCCGCCGACCCTGAGCTCACCGGTGTCGGCGCGGTCGGCGCCGAACAGCAGCCGGGCGAGCTCGGTGCGCCCCGAGCCGAGCAGTCCGGCCAGGCCGACGACCTCCCCCGGCCGCACCGCAAGGTCGACCGGCTCGACGGCGCCCCGGCGCCCGAGCCCTGTGGCCGCGAGGACCGGGGGCTCGGTGTCGGCGGCCGGTTCGGCGGGGGCTCGGTCCAACTGCTCGAGCACCTCCAACTCGCGCCCCACCATCGCCGAGACCAGCTGCCTCCGGGAGATGTCCGCCGTGGCGTACTCGCCGACCAACCGGCCGTTGCGCAGCACGGTCATCCGGTCGGAGATCTCGAAGACCTGCTCGATGAAGTGGGAGACGAACAGGATCGCGACGCCCGACTCTCGCAGCCGACGCACCACTCGGAAGAGCTCCGCCACCTCGGTCGCGTCCAGGCTCGAGGTGGGCTCGTCGAGCACCAGCACCCGTGCCTCCACCTCGACCGCTCGGGCGATCGCGACGAGTTGCGCCACGGCGATGGAGTGGGCTCCGAGCGGCGAGGACGGGTCGACGTCCAGGTGCAGCCGGCCCAGAACCTCGGCGGACCGCCGCCGCACGCGGCGCCAGTCGATGCGACCGGCGCGGCGCGGCTCGCGTCCCAGGAGCAGGTTCTCGCCCACCGAGAGGTTCGGGCAGAGGTTCACCTCCTGGTAGACCGTGCTGATCCCGGCCGCCTGGGCCGCGGCGGGCCCGGCGAAAGCCACCTGCTCGCCCCGCACCCGGATCTCCCCGGCGTCGACCGGGTGCACGCCGGTGAGGGTCTTGATCAGCGTCGACTTGCCGGCGCCGTTCTCACCCATGAGGGCGTGCACCTCGCCCGGGTGCAGCCGCAGGTCCACCGACTGCAGCGCCTGCACCGGCCCGAACGCCACGGAGATGCCGGTCATCTCCACCAGGGGACTGCGCTCCATCAGTACTGCCGGCTCGGCAGCGCAGCCTTCGCGGCCTCGGCGTCGAAGGTGGTCTCCTCGGTGACGACGCGCTGCGGCACCTCCTCGCCGGCGGCGACCTTCTTCACCAGGTCCATCAGCTGCGGGCCGAGCAGCGGGTTGCACTCGACGATGTAGTTGATCTTCCCGTCGGCCAGCGCCTGCATGCCGTCCTTGACGGCATCCACCGTGATGATCTTGATGTCGGTGCCCGGCGCCTTGCCTGCGGCCTCGATCGCCTCGATCGCCCCCAGGCCCATGTCGTCGTTGTGGGCGTAGAGGACGTCGATGTCCGGGTGCGTCTTGAGGAACGCCTCCATCACCTGCCGCCCGCCGGACCGCGTGAAGTCACCGGTCTGCGACGCGATCACCTTCAGGTTCGGGTTCTGCGCGATCGTCTCGGCGAAGCCCTGCTGGCGGTCGATCGCCGGCGCCGACCCCGTGGTGCCCTGCAGTTCCACGATGTTGACCGGCCCGCTCGCGCCCGCGGCGTCCTCGATCAGCCACTGCCCGGCCTTGCGGCCCTCCTCCACGAAGTCCGAGCCGAGGAAGGTCTTGTAGAACGTGGTGTCGGTCGAGTCGACGGACCGGTCGGTGAGGATCACCGGGATGTTCGCGCGCTTCGCCTCCATCAGCACGGTGTCCCACCCGGACTCGACGACCGGGCTGAAGGCGATCACGTCGACGCGCTGCTGGATGAACGAGCGAATCGCCTTGATCTGGTTCTCCTGCTTCTGCTGGGCGTCGGAGAATCGCAGATCGATCCCGGCTGCCGCCGAGGCATCCTGGATCGACTTCGTGTTCGCCGTCCGCCAGCCGCTCTCGGCCCCCACCTGGGAGAAGCCCAACGTGAGAGGCTCCCCGCCGGCGCCGGCGCCGGGGGCGGTAGCGGCTCCCCCGCCACCCCCGCCGCCGCAGGCGGCGAGTACGAGCGCGGCAGCCGCGAGAGCGGCCAACTTCCCGAGTGCGGGCAACGTCGTCCGCGTGCGCACAGTGTGCCTCCCAGGCGTCGTCTTCAGTGTGACGTACATCCCATCGGCGGCCACTGTGAGCGCTAACATGGCTCGGCGTCAAGGCTCCGCCGGTCACGACCCGGCAACCGTCGTTCACGCTCCGGCGCGGTCGGCGGCCCTTCCGGTGCGACGGCGAACTCGAGCGAAGCGACGGCGACGTGCGGGCGTCCGGCGAGCGGGCGCGGCCCGGCCCGAGCCTCCTGGTGCGGGTCAGCAGTCCCAAGTCCACGCCGCTCGAGGCGCTCGCACGGATGATCCGGCCGCGGTCGGCCGCGGTCCGCTCCCGTCATGACAGCCCGCACGGCCGACTGGAGCAATCCTCAGGGTATAGTGAACATCCGTTCATTCTATTGAGGTGGGGTCTATGGCCAGATCGACGGAGCAGAACGAGGCGATGCGGACCGCCACCCGCACCCGCATCGAGGTCGCCGCGACCACCCTGTTCGCCACCAACGGCTTCGCCGCCACCAGCGTCCGTGACATCGCGGTGGCGGCAGGCATCAGCACCGGCCTGCTCTACCGGCACTATGCGAGCAAGGACGAGCTCTTCGAGTCCCTCGTCGGCCAGGCCGCGACCGGCCTCGGTCTCCAGGCCGAGCGGTTCGCCGCCGGCACGGATCCGGCAGCCACGCTGACCGAGTTCACCGCCGAGTTCCTGACCGGCCTGGCCGGCGAAGGCGCGTTCGCGGAGTTCTTCCTGCTGATGGGCCAGTGGTACGTGCGGCCTGCCCTCCCGGCCGGTGCCGGGCTGCTCCGCGATCGGCATGCAGCCATGTTCGCGGCGGCCAGGGACCTGGTCGAACGGGGCCAGCAGCTCGGCCAGTTCCGGGCCGACGATCCGAACGAGCTGACCACCTGCTACTTCGCCGCCCTCAGCGGTCTCGCGACCATGCGCGCGACCCTCGACGAGAACTTCACCCTCCCCCGACCCGGCACCGTGATCCGCCTGGTGCTCAAGGAGTCCCCATGATCGACATCGTGCCCGCCACCGATCTGGGCGAGCCGTACCGGCGCGCGATAGCCGATGTCTTCGCCGACGGGTTCGGTCACGATTTCCGCCGCCTGTCCCGCAACCGCGAGCGGCTTGCCGACGCCTTCGCCCACATGCTCAACCTCGACGTCTTCTGGGTTGCGGTGGTGGAGGGCGAGCCGGCAGGCATCACGGCGCTCACCGACGGCGCGCAGTTGGCCGTCCGAGCCGATCGCGCGGAACTGCGCCGCCACCTCGGCCTGATCAAGGGCACCATCGCCGACCGGGTCTTCAGTACCGAGTTCTCGCAGACCATGCCGGAACCGCTGGCGGACGACCGGGCATCGCTCGAGTTCGTCGCCACCGCGGTGAGGTTCCAGGGCCGCGGCGTCGGCACGGCCCTGCTGTCCTATCTGCTCGCCCTGCCGCAGTACCACGGATACCTCATCGAGTCCGTGGCCGACACCAATGCCGCAGCGCTGCACCTCTATCGCAAACTGGGCTTCACCGAGTACAAGCGCGTCCCGGTCCGGCACACCTGGATGACCGGCATCAATGCCTACGTCTCTCTGGAGCTCGTCCAACCGTCGAACTGATCGGCGCCGTTCGAGACCCTCGCATGGCCGGCCACCGCCGGAGACAGCTCGATCGACCACCCCGTTCGGCGGCGCATCAGCGCCGGACGGTGGACGCACTGCTACGACTGTTGACCGAGGAGCGGTAGCTCCCGAGTTCCCCCGAACCGGTCCGGCCCGAGTTCGCCCGCCACACGGACACTTTGCTCACCACAATCACCACGTTCGCCGGGGCACGACAGACCGCTGAGTGAGTTCTACAGACGCGATGCTTCCTTCAATGGCGCAGATGCATTGTGCCCCGCAGGGTCCGGGCCCTGCGGGGCACAATGCATCTGAGAGGAAGTTCCCTGCCGCTGGTATTACAACTAGAGCTGGCCGCGGATGGCGCCGCCGGGGAACTCGGCGGTGTGCAGGTTCACGTAGAACTCGTTGGGGTGGGTCTCGATCTGCCGCAGGAGGGCCTGGTTGGTCACCCTCACCGAGCCGGTCACGGTGCTGCGCCCGGCGGGCACCTTCTTCATGAAGAACGGAACCACGACGGGGCCGTCCTTGCCGACCGGACCCTGGTGGATGTGACCCTCGGTCGGCGCGCTGATGCCCTTCCAGGAGAAGAAGTACGTGACCACGTCACCCTGGATGCTCACCCGGGCGGTTCCGCTGCCGTTCCTGTCACCGGCCTTCTTGGGGCCACTCGCGACCCGCACCTCGTTCGTACCCTTCATCACGGTCGAGAAGTGCCACGCCCTGGCCGCGTCGTTCCGCGAACCGCTGGTCAAAGCCGTCGGCACGACCGCCGCGGTGCTGACCGTCGTCGCGGCGGCCGCCGGTTGTGCGGCCGCAGACGTTCCGGTGAACCCTGCGAGGGCCAATCCGGCGACCGCGACGGTGGCGGCCGTCCCGACCAGGACACGTCGGGTCAGGCTGCGAATCATGTGGATCCTCCTGTTGATGAAGCGATGCCCGGCGCACGGGCTCGCATGCCCAACACGCGCCGAGGTATCGCCGCGTTCATCAGGAAAAAGAGACAAGGGTCATGCTGCACGAGTCGGTCGGCCGTGTATTGTCGCCAATTCTGTTCAAGAACCAGACGAATGGACGGTAACCCATGAAAGGGTCGCTGACGCACTCAGCGGCGCAACCCGGGCCGATCATCGAGAATCGCCACCAGCAATAGTCGTGCCGGCGAGCTTCCGGACAGATGATCTGAAATCAGGCGGTGCATCAGCCCGGCGTGGCGACGGGTGACCGAGCGCCCTGCTTGGCCGAGGCCACGTTCTCCGACCATGATCTGAATCGGCACGTCGAGCTGTTCTTCGCGCTGGTCGACCCGGTTGACCTGATGGAACACCGAGTTGATGCCGTCGTCCTCAGCCGAGCTTGCGCTCGAGGAAGTCGAGGATCAGCGGGAACACCTCGTCGGCGCGGTCCTCGAGCAGGAAGTGTCCGCTGTCGAAGACATGGAACTGGATGTCGTTCAGGTCCCGCTTGTACGGGTGCGCGCCGGCTTCGGGGAAGATGACGTCCTTCGAGCCCCACACGATGAGCGCGGGCGGCTGCTTCGCCCGCAGCCACTCCTGCACGGCGGGGTAGAGGCGCGGGTTCGTGCCGTAGTCGAGGAAGTAGTCGAGCTGGATCTCGTCGTTGCCCGGTCGGTCCATGAGCGCCTGGTCGATGATCCAGTTGTCGGGCGAAATGCGCGAGAGGTTCGCCATGCCGTCGGTGTACTGGAACTTGGTGGTGTCGATCGTGAGCAGACCGCGCAGCGCATCGCGGTTCTCGTCGATCTGATCGGCCCAGTAGCGCTTGATGGGCGCCCAGAAGTCGTTGTCGAGGCCCTCGTCGTAGGCGTTGCCGTTCTGGATGATGAGCGCCGTGACCGCATCCGGGTCGGCCAGAGCCAGACGCCATGCCGTCGGCGCGCCGTAGTCGAACACGTTGACCGCGTACCGGGTGACCCCGAGGCGCGTGAGGAGCTTCTGCACGTAGAGCGCGGCGTTGTCGAAGGTGTAGTCGAACTCCGTGTGTGCCGGCGCCGAGCTCTGACCGTAGCCCGGGAGATCCGGGGCGATCACGTGGAAGCGGTCGGCAAGGTACGGGATCAGGTCGCGGAACATGTGCGACGAGGTGGGGAAGCCATGCAGCAGCAAGACAACCGGCGCGTCCTTCGGCCCGGCCTCGCGATAGAAGACGTTGAAGTCGTCGAAGTCCTCCGACTTGTACTCGACGACGGGAACGGGCGGTGACGTGGTCATGGTGACTCTCCTTGTGATGTTGACGAAGATGCTCACCGCGTCAACTATCTAAACGCAAGTGAACGGCAAGAACCGTAAGTATCGATTATCTTACCTGTCTGGTATGATCTGTGATTGCTCGAACGACTGCTCGTCGGGGAGCCGCCCTCCCTCGACCTGGTGAACATGGAACGGGTCGATCACGGCAGGAGTGTCGATTTCCTCGACGATCCCGACGCCGCCGACCCCTGGTTCCGGGGGGTACGGCTTCATCCCGATCAGGAAGATCTCGATGCGCCCAGGAGTGCGCGCGCGGCGATCAGGCGATGCCTGGATGCCCCGGACCCGGCAGCCGATGACGACCTGAACGCCGTCCTCGTGCTCGGCTACGACCGAACCAGCATGACCATCACATCAGTGTGAATGCACGTACGGTTTCGTGAATCGCGCAGCCGGCCTTTCCATCGCGCTTGCGGGTGCCGAGGGGCATGACGCGGGCCGGGAACTCGCCCCGAGCGACGAGCTCGCGTCCATGGCTGCGCGAGATCCCAGCGCGGCGCACGCCTGCGGGACAGGAAGCGCGACCGCAATCACAGGTCCAGAGTGGGTCAGCTCTGGTACCCGCCTGCGTCGCGGAAGACGGCAAGCCCCCGGCGCGCAAGCTGGTGAAGGCCCGGCTCCTGCCGGACCTGCACGACCGGCTCACTGCCTACGCGGAGAAGACCCACAGGTCCCTCAGCTCGGCGGCCGAGCACCTCATCGCGCTAGGCCTCGATTCCGAGGACCGCAAGACCGACTCGTGAGATTTCGTGAGATCCGGGCCTGCCGGAAAGCAGTCAGAGCCCTGATCCACCGAAGTGAATTGAACCGCCCCGGCTTGTCGGGAGACCTACGGGGTTGAGTGGCCGGCCTCGGCGAGGGCGGCGTGTTGACGGTAGTG